>JAKFDW010000122.1:0-1554 GCA_036675955.1 Orrella sp.
ATCTGCCGCGGCCGCGCGAGCGCAAGACGCTGCTGGAACATCCCAGGTTCTACGCCTATCGCGAAGAAGTCCTGCAGTTTCTTGCCGATTACGAGCATGGCGCCCATCTCGATGCCGCCTAAGTCCGCCCGGCAAATCACCCACCCCACCCATGGCCACCATCAAGAGAGCGGAATGAAAATAGCGTTTGCAATGACCAGTGGTCTGCTGCTGTCCGCCCCCGCATTCGCGGCCGAAACCACGATCAAGCCCATCGTCGATCTGCGTCTGCGCCACGAGGGCGTGGAGCAGGCGGGTCTTGCCCGCGATGCAGAGGCGATCACCTTGCGTGCACGCGCAGGCGCGGAGATCAGCAACGGGGCATTCGCGTTCCTGGCCGAAGCGGAAGGGACAATAGCAATCGACGAGCACTACAACAGTGGGCTCAACGGCAAGACGGCGTATCCGCTGGTGGCCGACCCCGAGAATCTCGAATTGAACCGGGTACAAGTCCAGTACAAGGGATTCAGCAACACCGTGCTGAGCGTAGGCCGTCAGCGCATCAATCTGGATGACCAGCGTTTTGTCGGCGCGGTCGGCTGGCGCGACAACGAACAGACTTTCGATGCGGCGCGGGTGGAATGGACCGGCCCGAACAAGTTGAAGCTGGATGCCAGTTACGCCTGGAGCGTGCGCACGATCTGGGGGAAAGATGGGGTCGGAGCGCGCCAGCAGGCGATCGATGGCGACAATTTCATGGGCAACCTCTCCTATCCGACCGCGTGGGGAACGCTGAGCGCGTTCGCCTATCTGATCGACCAGGACGAAGCCGTGGTCTCCGGGCGGCGATTGTCCAGCCAGACCTATGGCGTGCGCCTGGCGGGCGTCCGTCCGCTCGCAGCCGCCAAACTGAACTACGCGCTCAGTTACGCGGGGCAAAGCGACTACCACAACAACCCGAACCACTATTCGGCCGAGTATTGGCTGGTGGATGGCAGCGTGGACGTGGGCGCGTTCCGGCTGGGCGCCGGCTACGAGGTGCTGGGAGCGGACACGGGGCTGGCGCTGACCAGCTTCCAGACGCCACTGGCTACCGGGCACAAATTCCACGGTTGGGCCGACCAGTTCCTGACCACGCCCCCCAATGGCTTGCGCGACGCGTATTTTTCACTCGGCTGGAATCGCAAGCAGCTCGGAAAGCTCAGCAACGTCGGCGTGAACGCCGTCTGGCACCGATTCGAAAGCCATCGCCTGTCGCAGGATTACGGTGATGAACTGGATTTGATTGCAACCGCCAAGGTCGGCAAGTTCAACCTGCTGGCCAAGTACGCCGATTACCGGGTCGACCAATACTCCAGCGACACGCGCAAGACGTGGTTGCAGGTCGAATGGTCTTACTGAAGAAGCCATCGTCGGGCTTGCCCTTCAGGTCACGGGGCGGGTTTCGGCAAACAGGGCATAGCGCATGAATACCCAGAAAAAACCAAGATTGGTGCTGATCGGCAACGGCATGGCCGGCATCCGCACGCTGGAGGAGTTGTTCAAGCTGGTGCCGGATATGTACGACGTCACCGT
>JAKFDW010000123.1:0-55666 GCA_036675955.1 Orrella sp.
ACTCCTGAATCAAGCGCCTTTTTTGTTGCCCGGGGAAGATGTGGCGATCCGCACCCGGCTGCTGCAATGGTTCGACGAGCGCAAGATCCGTCCTAGAATCGTTGGTGAATTCGACGATAGTGCCTTGCTGAATTCATTCGGGCAGACCGGTACCGGCCTTTTCGTCGCGCCGACGGCAACCGCGGCCTATTTGTGCGAGCAATGCCGCGTGCAGGCGGTGGGCATCACCAATGAGGTGAAGGAACAACTTTACGCCATCACCACAGAACGCCACCTCCAACACCCGGCCGTCCTCGCAGTGAGCAAGGCAGCGCAAGAAAAAGTTTTTGGCGCACATGCTTGAAAATAGGAATTTCCAAGCAACGTAAGCGATGTGGGGTCTTTATGCCGGCGCATGCGCGCGAAACCGAGGCTGGCGGTAGTGCGGGGCAGGGCCGCCCAGCGTGACGGTATGCGCCAGCGTAATCAAGGAACGGCAGCCATGACGTCGGAAACCGACGCATCTGATCAGATTACTTTGATCGATTTAGCCTGTGGGCCCTTCGGGCCTTCAGCCGTCTCATAAGACACCCGTTGGTTTTCTTCGAGCGATTTATAGCCCGCGCCGATGATGTCGCTATGATGAGCAAATAAATCCTTGCCACCGTCGTCGGGCGTAATAAAGCCGAATCCTTTTTCGTTGTTGAACCACTTCACGATGCCGGTTTTGCTTGGCATTTTTTTCGTCCTTGAAGGTTAAAGTCAATACGCAATACGAAAACGGCCGTGCGCTAGTTCAGATGCATGGCCTGGCTTTTATTCTTGAATGCCATGAAAAACGGCGGCATTATCAGATTAAACAAAAACCGTTCACTTTGTGTTTCAGGCGTCTTCAACGTAATAGAAAAAAGTGGGAGATGTTCTTTTTTATTGGATCCTGCGTCTTCGACGACGCCCAGGCAGGTCGCTTCTTCGATCAACGCGGTGGGCAACGTAAGCCAATTGGCCAAGTTATCGGCCGAAAATTGAATTGAAGATGCCGTAGCGTCCTTGAGCACGCCCACGATGACGACTTTGTCGGTGGTCGCCACAGATTCTTTACATTTCAGATAGGTCACAAAGTCTAAGGTTGAAAGCTTGGTCATGAGTCGTATTCCTGAGAGGCAATAGTTGTCAAAATGATGACTCAACGCGAGTACAAATCATTGTTCAACGGTTCGCAGAATATACGGGCGGCCAACCCATCGTAATGGTAATTACCCTAGCAATTTCAAAGAGATACGTTTCTTATTGTTTATTACAGCTGGCCATCCTGCACGGCTTCCAGTGCTCCGTGTCAGCGACTGCCGAGCGACGACGTCGGCGATCAGGAAGGCTGGGAGTGCTATCGATCAATGCGTAGCGCCGCACGGATATGTCGCGCAATGGCTTCGCAATCCTGCGGTTGTGGCGCTGAATTCATATTTACATCCTCCACATACGCCAGTGCCGCTAGCAGCGCTACCGATAGCCGTTCGACCTGTTCGCTTAGCTGCTGTGCCTCATCCTGCCGGCCCTGATTGAACGCCTCTACGAGTGAATATAGACCTCCGTAGAGGTACATGTGTCGATGCTCATGGGGCACCCTGCGCCACCACCGGATAAAACCTGGGGGAATATCAGCTTCCGTCAATCTAGGCCTGTGCCAGGTACCATCGATATGTTCAGTACGCTCCATCATTTTGCCTCCCACACTGTCAGCGTCACCGGTCTACATCGGGCCAGGTTTCACTGAACTGAAGGTGCTCTCAGGCGAGGATTTGCACCGTACCGCGCCGCGAGCGCCAATCAAACCGGACGACCGCTCGGAGGGCAGCAGTTGTACTCGATCTGCTCATCCGCATTCGGCCTGCCGCCGGGCGTCAAGTCGAACAGTGTCCAGAGCGGTTCCACAGTGCCCATATGCCGCATGTCCTGCCCCGGATCGGCCGGCTCGAACAGCAGCTCGGACGCCCAGTGCAGCCGGATCGTCCCGTCAGGCCAACGCTTGAACACTGTCATTACAGGTTGTTGCTGACCATCGGCATTCTCGCCATGGTAGTCACGCTTGAAGCTGTTGTTCGCCGCGGACAGCAGCCGGATATGCTTCCACCCTTTGCTGCGCGCAAACGCGGCAACCCGCTCGATCGGCGCCTTGGCGACAACGGCCAGCTTGCCGCCCAGCCCCTCGAAATGGGGCATCGTTCCCTCCCACATGTCGATCAGCGCGGTGCACGAAGGGCATGGCCCTTCGGCCAACGGCACCTGAGCCATGGCGCCGACCGTCGGACCGGGGCGTTTGTCCCCGGCATGCCGGGGGAACATATAGTGGTAGAGCATCAGCGTGTCCCCGCCGCCAAACAGCGTGGACAGACGCACCGTACTCGGCGCTCCATCGGCGCCGATGGAGTCGAAGACGTAGTCTTGCGGCACTTCGCCACCTGGCGGCAGCGCCCTCAACTGGGCGGCGACGGCCTCCATTTCCCGGCGCAACACAACCTCGCGCTGCAACAGGGCAGCACGCGCGTCGCGGTAGTCCTGCGTTTCGTTCGGGAAAGTCACATTCATGATTTTCTCCTGGCTTACAGAAACTGCGGTCCTCCATGCCTGCGACCATGGGCGCATGAGTCGACTCAAATCATAGAGTGCAAGCCGATGGTGTTGCCTTCGGTGTCGATCACGAGTGCGCATTGGCCGTACTGGCCAATCGAAAACTTGGGCTTGAAGACCTTGCCGCCGGCCGCTTCAACGCGGCCTTGCTCCACGGCGCAGTCTTCGCAAGCAAAGTACACAAGCGTGCCCGGTCCGCCCGAAGGCGGGCAATCCATTTTGATCAGCATGCCGCCGGCGCCGGGCGCATCCATAGCCATCGGAAAGCCCAGCATCTCCATGCCGGGCTCAGCCGTGTCGCCCTCAGGCGCCGCCAGCGGTTCCAGCGTGCACTCAAATACGGTTTCGTAGAAGTGACGCGCGCGCGCCATGTCCTGCACATAGATCTCGAACCACACGATCGGATTGGGTTTCACGACGGGCTCCTTTCACGCTTGCGTTGCACAAGCGATCCTTTATGAATAATTTATATTTATACGCATGCGTAGATTGAAAGAGAATAGGGGTCACGTAAAACTTCGTAAGCGCGTCTGCTCAAAGCGCAACACGAAAGGCGTTGGCAGCAGGTAAAGCACCGGCGGCAAGGTTTCGATCGGGTCCAGGGGATAACCTGGCATGCGGTAGCGGGACCTTTTCGGAGGCATATCGGAAATAAACCAGCGCCCATCCCGAAGTCCTATAAAAGCTTGTCCAGCGTAATTGGCAGGCGTCTGACGCGTTTCCCCGTTGCGTGGAAAATTGCGTTCGCTATGGCAGCTGCAGTCCCCACGATGCCGATTTCACCCACGCCTTTGGCACCGAGCGGACTCATTTCGTTATCCGGTTCCTCTACGAATATCACATCGATATCGTAGACATCGGCGTGGCACGGTATGTGGTATTCAGCGAGGTTGTGGTTCATGATGCGGCCCAGGCGATGGTCAAACATGCTTTCCTCCTGCAGCGCCATGCCGATGCCCATGACGGCGCCGCCCAGTATCTGGCTGCGTGCCGTCTTGGGGTTGATGATGCGGCCGGCCGCGACGGCGAGTGTCAGCCGCGTGACGCGTACTACGCCCAATTCCCGGTCTACCTTGACTTCGGCGAATACCGCAGCGTGCGTGTTCTTGGCTTTGGCATCGGTGCTGTCCCTGGAAGGATCTATCGATGCTTCGCAATGTATTGAGGACACGCCTGATAGCGCCACAATGTCCCGGTAATCGATGAAACGCGACGGGTCTTTGGCAACGCGCACGCAGCCTTCGCAAAACTCGACCTCTTCGAACCCCACGGCGCCCAGCGGATTGTCTTCTGATTGCGCCACCGTCTCGAAGAGCCGTTGAGCCAGCTTCCCGCAGGCGCGGCTGACGGCTGCGCCCACCGAGGTCGCCATGCTGGATCCGCCTTCGAGGCTGGCAGCGGGCAGACTGGAATCGCCGAGAGACACATTTACGCGATTCAAGGGCAAGCCGAGGGTGCCGGCGGCAATCTGGGCCATGACGGTATAAGTGCCTGTGCCGATATCTGATGCAGCCGAGGCGATGGTCAGGATGCCCTGTTTATCAAGAGTTGCGCGGGCACTCGCTTTCAACATCAATGCTTCCCAGATGCCCGTGGCCATCCCCCAGCCTATGAGTTCCTTGCCTTCTTGCATCGAGCGCGGCTCCGGACTGCGGTTGCGCCAACCGAAGCGGGCAGCACCTTCACGATAGGCGGCCATCAGGGCTTTGCTGGTATAGGGCAGGGCAGTGAGTCCGTGCGTATCGGAATAATTGATCTGGCGAAGCGCAAGGGGGTCAATTCCGCGCGCGTATGCCAGTTCATCCATCGCGATTTCAAACAAGTTCATGCCGGTGGCCGCGCCCGGCGCACGCATGTTCCCGGGCGTAGGAGTGTCGATGCCAGCGACGGCGTAGTCCAGCCGGATGTTGTCGCAGGGATAGGCCGTGGGACCCCATCCGACGATGTTCTCGGTATAGGTTTCAAACTGCGAAGTGCTGGTGGTGGCCTTCAGGGTAATGGCGGTCAATTTCGACTGCGCATCGCAAGCCAGGGTCACGTTTTGAATGCAGGCGGGACGGTGCACATGGGTGAACATTTGCTGACGCGTCAGTGTGACGCGTATGGAACGTTCCAGCTTGATGGCGGCCAGCATGGCCAGGTAAGCCTGGTAGGCCGGACGCAGACCGGAACCAAACGCGCCACCCACGAAAGGATTGATGACCTTGAGCGTCTCCGCGGTATAGCCGAATGCTTGCGTCAACTGCTCTTGCGCGTTTTGCGAACCCTGATTCTTGTCATAGATGGTGACAGTGCCGTCCCCATGCCATTCGACGGTCGTTGCGTGCATTTCCATGGGATGGTGTTGTTCCATCGCCAAATGATAGGTCTGTTCGATCTTCGCCGCGGCCTGCGCAGAGGCCATGTCGACATCGCCCTCGATCGTATTGCCTTTTTTCTTCTCCTCGGGCGTTCGCCGGTGCGCCAGCGCTGTTTCAAGGCAAGTGTTGTGGCCTGCTTCCTGATAGCTCGCCGTAACCAGCATGGCGCCCCGGCGCGCCGCCTCGAAGCTTGTACCCACGACCAAGGCAATCGGTTGCCCCGCAAACACAATGGAATCATCACATAAGGTACGGGTTGGCGGCTTGGCGGGCGCCGCCGACCCGTCATTTTCCATGTCGAACCAAGGCACGTGAGGGCGGTTCTCGTGGGTCAGAACTTCAACCACGCCTTCGAGCTGCCGTGCTTGGGATGCGTCGATGGACGTAATGCGTCCTCGCGCAATTCCAGCGCTTACAACGACGCCATAAAGAAGGTTCTGAGCAGGGTGTTCACCCGCATAAATGGCCTGTCCGGTGACCTTCATCGTGCCATCGACGCGATTCACTGCGGTGCCGATATCGGGCTGAGCCGTCATGACCGTCTCCTTAGATAATTCGCTTATCGGTTTGAGATTGAGGTGTGCCGTCGGCAGCTTGTGTAAGCGCGCGTACTATGGCGCGTTGCGCCAACTCTATCTTGAAGTCGTTGTCGCCCTGGCCTTTTGCACCGTTCAGCAAGCTGCGGGCAAATTCAATGAACGTTTCCCCGTTCGCCTGCGCGCCTATCAGTTTCTGTTCGGCATCGGGGTTGCGCCAAGGCTTGTGGGCCACCCCGCCCAACGCAACGCGTGCTGCGGTGATGCGTCCGTCTTTGATCAGCAACGCCGCCGCCACGGAAACCAGGGCAAAGGCATAAGCCAGTCGATCGCGGATTTTCAGATAACTGTAGTGCTGGCTGAACCCTTCCTCTGGAAGTTCGATGCTGGTGATCAGCTCGCCGGGCGCCAGGTTATTGTCAAGATGAGGCGTCTCGCCGGGGAGGCGGTGAAAATCTGCAAACGCCATGCAGCGCGGGCCATCCGGGCCAACCACGTTAACCGTGGCGTCGAGCGCCGCCATGGCGACGCACATGTCCGATGGGTGGGTGGCAATGCATTTATCGTTTGCGCCCAATATGGCATGGATGCGTGTGACGCCCCCGATCGCGCTACAGCCTGAGCCGGGCAGCCGCTTATTGCAAGACGTCGCCACATCGTAGAAGTAATAGCAGCGGGTGCGCTGCATCAAGTTGCCGCCCGTCGTGGCCATATTGCGAAGCTGCGGACTGGCTCCCGCCAGCAATGCACTGGTCAGAAGAGGGTAGCGCTTACGCACACGCGGATCAGCGGCCAGGTCGGCGTTGCGTACCAGCGCCCCTATACGTATGCCGCCTTCAGCCGCCTCTTCGATGTAATTCAACGGCAAGTCGTTGATATCGATCAATCGCTGGGGGCGTTCGACGTTCTCTTTCATGAGGTCCAACAGATTTGTGCCGCCAGCGATGAATTTGACGTCCTCCTCGGCGCCCTCAAGCGTAGCTTGAGCAAGGTCTCGAGCGCGTATGTACGAGAATGGGTTCATGTACGCTCCCGTTTCTTCAGCACGTCCATAATGGCGTCCACGATGTTGGTGTACGCCCCGCAACGGCATAGATTGCCGCTCATGAACTCGCGGATCACATCGCGCAGCGCTTCGTCCGACTTCGCCTCGCGGCTTCTTTCTGCGCTTGCGTGGCCTTCATTGACAAATCCGACGGCCGAGCAAATCTGCCCGGGCGTACAGTAGCCGCATTGGAATGCGTCATGTTCGACGAAGGCTTTCTGCAAATCGTGCAAGATATCGCCGTCCGCCAGCCCTTCGATTGTCGTAATGGAACGGCCTTCCTGCATGATGGCAAGCGTGATACACGCGTTGATGCGGCGTCCATCTACCAATACGGTACAGGCACCGCATTGACCATGATCACAGCCTTTCTTGGTGCCGGAAAGCGTCAGTTGTTCACGTAAGACGTCCAACAGTGTCGCGCTGGCGTCCACCGAGAGTGTTCGTGACTGGCCATTTACAAAGAAATTCAACGGTAGCGCATCCATGAGGGCTCCTAACGCGGGCTCGGATATGGGCCGGCTATGGACATTACCTTATGTCACCCATTCGGGAGGTTCTTCTGGCGCCTGGGGCGGGTCACGAACATCGGGAGGAGGTTCGTCTGGAGGGGAGTTCGGATCCGGATCATCAACCGGTATAATGTCAGGTGAAGGCGGTTCATTCGGGGAAGGCCTAGGCGGCACGCCTGGCGGCGGCTCTGGCACGTGATTGCTTTGATCCCTTTCACTGAAAGCCCGATCATTGCTATTGAAAAGCTTGCCAAGCGTGAGCCCATAATGGCCATTGCTCAAGTCGTTGATTGTCCGATCTAGTGTTGCCATATTGCATTGCTCCATTTCAAAAGCCCATATGGGAATGCCAGCAAGTCCCAGGCCGCAACAGCACGGACCGTATGGAAAAGAAGCACAAATGCGTAACGCCAGGGATCAAATGCAATTTTTGCAGTTAAGGTGTGCAAGTGCTTGACTAGTGTGCAGTAGGTGGACAATCGTATACGGGTACAGCGGAACACTACGGCTTCTGCACGCGTCTATGAGTCCATGCTCTCTCCACGTGTTCACGCTGCATCGTTCGCTTTTACATACGTCACGAAACCTTCCAAGAATCCCCTTAGCCGCTCACGCGTATCCTTGTCCATCAGATTGCCTTCACTGTCGAACATGGAGCCGGCGCGCGGGACGAGCAGGCGGCCGCCGGACCAGGGCCGAGTACCCAAGGTGTGAAGAACCGACAGCCAGCTATTCTGCGCGAGTACAGTTCCGAATCCGCCAGGCGAGGCGCCAATCAATGCGACCGGCTTGCCGCGAAAGACACGGGGGATGTCAGTTGGCGGGCGCGACAGCCAATCAATAACGTTCTTGAAAACACCCGGAATACCATTGTTATATTCGGGCGTCACCAGCAGCAACCCGTCAGCGGCTGCGATCGCATCCTTGATGCGGCTTACCACTAGAGGAACACCATCGGCGTCCTCGATGTCGGCGTTATATAGCGGGATCTCATCGATCGCGGCTACCTCGAGCGTTACACCGGGTGGCATGGATTCCACAGCGGCCATCAATAGACCTCGATTGTAGGAATGGCGCCGCAAGCTTCCTGCAATACCGACCAGTTTGGTCATAATCATGCTCCTGAATTTTCGTGCCCTGGGACATCGCCTTCGCGCCCGGGTGCCGCCATCTTGAAAGTCCTGAATCAATATTCCACTAGAGTTGAAAATTGAACGTCCATTTCCGATTTCTTTCTCGCACGTTTACGACATCAGGTCGGTCTGTTCCGCGGCGGAATAAGCGGCTCTGGCCTCGGCGCAATATGCAGCTTGTCGCCTCCCGCGAGCAAATCGCCCTGCGACTGCGCCTCCAGACGCTCGCTGTCGCGTCGACGAATATCATCGGTGACTTCCTCCACGTCGATCGCGGTCATTCCAAGCGCTTTTAACCCGGCTCCGCCGAAAGCGAGCGCGGATTCGAACGTCTCACGAATCTCGAAATCGACGCCCGCCTTTCGCAATCGGATGGCATGCCCGCGGTCATAAGAACGTGTGAGTAAACGGCATGACGGAAAGTGCTCGATCACTAATTCTACGATTCGATCGATTGCGTCTCGATCGTCGATACATATCATGACCATATCAGTGCTATCAACGCCGGATTGGCGCAGGACGTCGAGACGAGCGCCGTCGCCAAAATAGACCTTGAACCCGAAACGTTCGGCTTCCCTAATACGGTCGGGATCGTTGTCGATGAGCGAGACGTCGATGCCCTGTGCCAATAACAGCTGCGAGGCGACTTGACCAAAACGCCCGAAGCCTATCATCAGCACCCGACCCTTCAGCCCCTGCGCCTCATCAACGCCATCCATCGAACTCGCTTCATCCTTCAGCCAGCGGTCGGCGGCAATCAGGACCAGCGGCGTAAGTGCCATTGAAAGAATGATGACACTCGAAAAAATGGCACTCTCCGCAGCTCCGATTACCCCGCCGTTGGCGGCAGCCGAATAGAGAACGAAGGCGAACTCGCCCCCTTGAGCAAACAGTGAGACGCGGCGCAGCGACTGAATGTTGTTTGCCCCGAACATCCTCGCGACAATATAGACTCCGATCGACTTCACGATGACATAAGCGGCTAGGAGCGCAATGATAGTCCGCAAATTTACCGCCACGATCGACAGATCGAGCGACATACCCACAGCGAGGAAAAACAGGCCCATTAAAAGGCCCTTGAAAGGCTCGATGTCCGTTTCGATCTGGTGCCGATAGCTCGACCCTGACAACATGACACCCGCCAAAAAAGCCCCCATCGCCATCGAAAGGCCGCTTTGCTCCATGAGCAATGCCGAGCCTAGAACGACAAGGAGCGCGCCGGCGGTCAGTACCTCCGTGTTGCGGGCGCGGGCCAAAAGGGCGAAGAAGGGATTAAGGAACCAGCGCCCGACTGCAAGCACGAGCGCTATTGCCCCGAATGCGGTAAGGCCCGTTGTAAGATCGAGACCGCTCGCTTCGCCCTCGACCACGGACGCGCTCATAAAGGCCGCGATGGCCAAGAGAGGCACGATCATCATGTCTTCGAGCAGCAGAATCGAGACTGCTTGTTGTCCTTGGCCGCTGGCCAGCTCGCCGCGTTCTCTAAGAATCGACATGATTACGGCCGTCGAGGAGAGGACAAAACCAGAACCCGCGATAAAGGCCGCTACCGGAGTCAATCTCAGGAGTATGCCGACACCGCCCAGAAGGGCGATGCATGACAGGACCTGCGCAAGTCCGAGCCCGAAAATGTGGGCTCGGAGGGCCCACAGCTTTTGCGGGCGCATTTCGACGCCGATAAGGAACAAGAACATCACGACACCGAGCTCGGAAATATGCAGGATGGTCTCAGGCTCGCTGAATATCCCAAGCACAGACGGACCAACCAGAAGACCGGCGGTGAAATAGCCCAACACCGATCCGAGGCCCAGTTTGCGAAATAGGGGCACGGCGATGACCGCCGAGCCGAGCAGGACGACTACCGGTCCAAGCGTTTGCGCAATCCCTGTTTCTGCCATGTTCTTCTCCAAGTGGGCTTATATGATCTCGTTCGATCGCCGTTCCTGTGCACCTTGTCGGATCAATCGGCCTATGGGCCACCACGCAAAGAGCAGAAGCATCATGCCTATCGGATGCAAGGTTGAGAAGGCAGTTTCCGCCACGACACCTCTGCCGTTCACTATGTCCAGTTACTTGCCGCGCGTTTGTTGCGGCGTTTCACCGAAAGCCTGGCGGTACGCCCGCGAAAACTCACCCAGGTGGGTGAACCCGAAACGTGCTGCGATTTCACTGACTCTGTTCGCATTATCGGCCTGTGACAAGGCTTGCCGGACCGCTTTCAGGCGCTGCATACGCAGCCATTGCAACGGCGACTGCCCGCATTCGTCCTGGAACAAGGCTTGCAAGCGCCTGACTGACAGGCCGCAATGGCTGGCGACCATGGCCACCGGCAGGCGTTCGCCCAGATGCTCGATCATATAGGCTTGAGCGCACCCAATGGCCTGAGGCGCGGAGGGCGGTGGCGCCGGCCACAGGTGCGCCGCCATGCTGTGCGGTTGGTGCAGCAGCAGGGTGGTGGCGACCAGCATCTCGGTTTGAGCGAGCAAGGCTGCCTGGGCAATGTTCTGGCCCTGGCCCAGGTTCGAGCATCGCACCACCCATTGCAGCATGGGCAGCAGCGCTTGCCAACCAGCCGTATACAAGGGAATGACCGCATCGAAGCAGATCTCGGGCGCCTGTTCTTGTGTCGTCAGACGGCACCAGGCGTCGGCGATGGCCGACCGGTCCAGCCGCAGCAGCACCTGTTCATAGTCATGGCTGGATCTGAAGTGAAACCGCCTGCCGGGACTGATGAGGACGGCCCCTTGTGGTGACACCTCAATGCTGCGCCCATCGAAATGAAATACCGCCTGCCCCTGGGTGGGCAGCACTAGCAGGTAATAGCCATCCAGACAGTCTGGGTCGACGCTCACGTCGGCCCCATACCCGTGCCTGAGCCTGAGCAGTGACAGGCGCCCGCAGGCGAGCAGGTCCAGCCGGTTGTGAAGGATGTGCCCGCGGACGACTTGCAGCCGATACGGATTGAGCACCTGACCTATCTCATGCCGCGCTTTGTCGAGGTCGTCGGTATCCACGATCCGGTGCTGTTCGAACGGTACTCGGGCGAATAGGGAGGCAATCATCTGATTCCGCATATGCTGGGTGTTGGCATATTACTGGACAATCATCGTAATGCGATAGAAAAACGCGTTTCTCCGATAGTCATTGGCGCAAAACCGATAGACGGCCCGTGGATCTGGCCTGACTATAGCGTGCCTGCATGTCTTGACGGTACTGGATGTTGGAGATGGCGTTGGAAAGACGTGAAAGTGGCGGTGCCGATTCCTAAGCGCAGAAACCACTTGTCCTTATAAATTGGAAAAACCCTTGAAGCAAACCACGAACAAAGTTCTATATTCCGAGCGCATATGCCAGGGCATCGACTGTGATCACCCACAAAATCGCTTAACTCTATCCCTGACTCCGAGACAAGCCGTTCCGGCATTCGACTCGCACGTGCTGGAAGCCTAAGAATGAAACGAATTACAAGCCCGATTGCGTTGTCAATCCTGGTATCGACGCCCGCGTACGCAGCGCCCATAACGTATACCGACGAGAGTGTGACGAAGACTGTCGAGTTCGACTCCACGGGCGCGACAGGCCATAACGGCAATAACACCGGCACGCCGGATGGCTTGGATGGTGACCCAGGCGCGGATTATGCGCTCAATTTCATCCAGAGCAATGGTGGTACGGGCAACACAATCACCACGGTGGGGGACGGTATTTCCCTGTCCAGCATTGGCGGCTTCGGCGGCACCCCTGGGAGCCTTGGCAGCTACGGCGGCAATGCCGGAAACGCGGGCGTGGGCGGCGACCTTACGATCACCAGTTCCGGCAAGTTCGTCATCAAGGCCAGCGGCGACCAGGCGCATGGGATACAAGCGAGCAGCGTCGGCGGCGTTGGCGCCCATGGTAACGATTCGAGTGGCAACAATTACGTCGCGGGACTGGGTGGCATTGGCGGCGCGGGTGGCGCGGTAACGGTGACCTTGGGCGCCGGCGCCACCGTCACCACGAACGGCACGGGCTCGAATGCGATATTCGCACAGTCAATCGGTGGACAGGCGGGCGATGACGGAGTGTCTTCCTCGAACACCGGTGACAACCCGCAACCCGATGGGGTGCGCGGTGGGGTTACGGGGGTGGTGACTGTGACGCTGGACGAAGGGGCTACCTTACAGACATATGGTGAACAGTCCAATGGCATTGCCGCGACCAGCCTAAGCGGTAACGGAGGCGCAGGCGCAAGCTCCGATGGGGGGTTTGGCACGGCCTATGGTGGAGAAGGCGGCAATGGCGGCACCTCGGGTGGCGTTGCGATTACCTCCAACGGTTCGATCATCACAAGCGGGACGCTTTCGGCAGGCATCGCGGCTCAGTCCATGTCTGGCGGCGGTGGCCGTGGCGGTAACGCGGGGGCTTTGCTGTCTACCGTTGCCGGCGGGCCCGGTAAAGGCGGCCCGGTCGGTGACATAAACATCACCAACGGCGGCTTGATCCAGACTTCCGGAAACTACTCGCAAGGCATTCTGGCGCAATCGATCTCGGGCGGCGGCGGCGTGGGCGGCACGGCTTCGGGCAGTCTGTTTTATGATGCCGGCGCCAATGCGGCAGACAATAACAACGCTGGCACAATCTATGTGACGCATGAAGGATCATCAGCCAAGATCGAGACTTCCGGCGATTTTTCGCAAGGCATCGTGGCGCAGTCGGTGGGCGGCGGCGGCGGACAGGGTGGGCCGGCCGGCGGCATGATCGTCGTCCAGGGCGGCGCAGGCGGTGTGGGGGGGAGTGGTGGCGACGTTACGCTGACACTGAGCGCGCCCATCCAGACATCCGGCGTTTTGTCGCATGGCGCCGTGGCCCAATCCATCGCCGGTGGCGGAGGACTGGGCGGTGTGGCCAACAGCGGTGGCGCCGGATATGCCAACGCTATTGGTGGCAGTGGCGGGAGTGGCGGCACAGGCGGCACCGCCACCATCAACATGCAGGGCGGGCAGATCAATGCGAAGGGTACCGCCTCAATCGGCCTTCTTGCTCAGTCGATCGGCGGAGGTGGCGGCGCGGGTGGCGGCGCCTACTCCACGTCCGGAGGCCCTATTCTGGATGTCGCCGTGGCGGTTGGCGGCATAGGCGGAGCGGGTGGCAACGCGGGCATAGCAACCGTCGCTGTTCAGAACTCCGGCATTTCGACGGGCCAGGACGGCCAAAGCGTCAATGTCACGATAGATGGCAAGGCGACGACGGTAAACCTGCCCGCCGTCGATTCCCACGGCGTCGTCGTCCAATCGGTGGGCGGGGGCGGGGGCAATGGCGGGGCTGGCTCGGCGGCTGCGTATGCCATTGCAGTTCCTAACCCTTCAGAGAACCCGGGTACGAAGATCACTTTCTCCGGGGCTTTTTCGACGGGTGGCTCCGGCGGTTCGGGCGGCTTCGGCGATCGCGCGACCGCGACCATCAGCGACGGCTCCACGATCGCCACCGCAGGCGATGGCAGCATCGGTGTCATCGCCCAGTCAATTGGCGGGGGCGGGGGCAATGGCGGGGACAGCTCGGCCATGGCCGCCACAATTGGCTATGGCATACCGATTCCACATGTCAGCAACCAAATAACCCCGTCGACCAACGCCATCAACGTTTCGCACAGTGTTGGCGGCACGGGTGGATCGGGCGGCGATGGGGCGACCACCACCTTTATGCTGGGAGACAGCGGCGGCTCCCCGACCTCCAGCATCACGACATCCGGTGACGGTGGCATTGGCGTGCTTGCCCAATCGATCGGCGGTGGCGGTGGCAATGGCGGCATTGGCAATGCCGCCGCCAATAGCTGGGCGACCAGCCAGGACGCCACCTTCACGATTGGCATAGGCGGTCACGGCGGCAGCGGCGGCAATGGCGGCTCGGTCACCGCCACGCTCGAAGCCAACGGCGCAATTACCACCCACGGTCATGGCGCTGAAGGAGTGCTCGCCCAGTCGATAGGCGGGGGCGGCGGCGTGGGTTCGGGATCGGCCATCAATGTCACGGGACTGGACACCTGGGTCAAAGCCGTGGCAAATATTCCCTCCGGAGACGAGGTGGATAGTAGCGGCAACCAGATCGCCGTCGGCATGAACCTGAACCGGACCATCAATGTGGCCGCCACCAATGGCTCCTACGGGCATGCTAATACCGTTAACGTCACGCACAACGGGACCATTAACACCCATGGCATCGACGCCGCCGGCATAGTCGCCCAATCCATTAGCGGCGGGGGCGGTTCTGCCGGATCAGCCGGCGCCGACCGTTCAACGGGTGTGCTACCCGCTGCGCCCGGCGCCTCCGTTTTGGCGCAAGAGGTGCTTGGTGACGGGGTGACGGTCACGGTTCCGATTAAGATAAACAATACGATAAACATCGGTGGCGGGGCAGTGAACCCAGGCGGCGCTGGCGACGTTAACGTCACCAGTGCGGGCGGGAAGATCACGACGCTGGGCGATTATTCCACCGGCGTCATCGCTCAGAGTATTGGCAATGGCGGTGGCCGTGGAAGAGTTGTGACAGTCGGCGCCGAAAGCGGCGGCGCGCTCGACAGCGCCGCCGAGTTGTCGGTCAGGACCGACATCAAACTTGGCACCACAGTTAGTGCCGAAGACATCCCGCAAGTGACGATCGGACATGGTCTTGATGTACAGGTCGATCTGGCGGGCGCGTCGATTTCGACGGGCCAACCAGGCGCTGATGGCCCGTCTTCAACGACGTCCAATAGCGGTCTTCATGCCTATGGCGTTCTGGCCCAGAGCATAGGCGGCGGCGGCGGTTTGGCGATTGACGGTTCAGCGGACCCCAATGGTTCGGCAATGCTCGGGATGCAGCTTGATTTGTCGCGCATGATGAGCCTCTCTATCTACGGCGGCACCGGCGGTCAGGTTACGCTACATATCGGTCAGAGTGACAACGACACCAGTATTACAACCTATGGCGACGGCGCCCACGGCGCGGTGCTCCAGTCAATCGGTGGTGGCGGGGGCATTGCCGATTTCGGTTCATCCTCGATTGCTGCGCCGGACAGTTCTACGCGGAAGATAGCGCTGATGCTGGGCGCGGTGACACGCACAGACAATAATTATGAAGCGCAATACGATAGCGGCGAGGTACAGGTCTCTTATGATCAGGGCGCGGCGCTCAATATCGGAACCTCGGGGAACGGCGCTTTCGGCATTCTGGCGCAGAGCATTGGCGGCGGCGGCGGTCTGGTCGGTGTCAGCCAGGGCGTTGCGCTCGATTATTACGCAATAGGGATGGAGAGCGCGTCCAACTCCGCCTCCGGCAGCGGCGGCGCTGTTTCCATCGCCCTTCCAGCCGATACCACAATCAACACGACGGGTACGGGCGCTCACGGTATTGTCGGCCAGTCGATTGGCGGCGGCGGCGGCCTGGTCATGTCATACCAGGATAGCGAGGTTCCTCAACTCGTCGATACATTCGGCATAGCCAACGCGAGCGCTGTTGGCGACGCCGGCGCTGTCACCGTGTCAACCGACGGGCAGATCAATGTGGCCGGCGCCGGCGCCTATGGCGTGCTGGCCCAATCAATAGTGGGCGGTGGTGTGTTCACTACCGGCGGCGACGTCTATCTTGGCCAAACCAATTCGACGGAGGTAAGTAGGGGAGGCTCGGGAGCCGTTACAGTCAACATTCAAGGCTCGATTGTCGCAAGCGGCGAAAATGGCATTGGTGTCGTGGCGCAAAGCCAGGGTGTGACCGGAGACGGAACCGTCACGGTCAATGTGGGTGGCGACAGCCCCGGCACGGTGACGGGCGGTTCCGGCGCGCAGGGCGTCGGCATCCTGATTGCCGGCGGGAACAGCAACAACCAGGTAAATATCGCCGAGGGCTCGTGGGTCTGGGCTGCCTCCGGAAGCGCCATCAAGGCGGCCGGAGACCAAAATACCCAGAAGGTCGATGTCGATAACCAGGGCGAGATATACGGAAACACCTGGCTCCAGGGCGGCTCGATCTCGGGCAATTTCCAGAATACGTTCGGCAAGCCCCCCGGCGCAAACGCTGGCACATTGACCAATTCCGGTTCCCTGGTAGCCATGCCGGGCAAGCGCTCCTATGTCGACGGCCATTTTATCCAGACAGCCACGGGCCGCATCGTCCCGAACCTGGATTACAGCAACGGTGTCAGCGGGGAGTATGTTGTCACCGGTACGGCCACGCTTGACGGAACGATCGAGCCCACGCTCGCCAGTGCGATGCCGAACAGTTATCTGCCGGCGTTCACGACCGAGGGGCCAACCACCGGTACCCTTCGTGCGCCCGATAGCCCTCTGTTTGCGTACACCATGCGCCAGACCGGGAATCGGCGCGATATCGCGATCACCGGCACGCATTTCAATACCCCGGAACTGGGGCTGAACGAGCATAAAGGTGGTGTCGCGCGCACACTCGAGAACGTCTTTGCCTCGGGCAATGCCGGTCTGGGGCCGTTCTTCGCCAGCCTGGACGCCACGGCACGCAAGGACCTGCAGAGCTATCACAACGCTATCGGCGAGTTATCTCCGCGCAGCGCGATGACGCTGCTGTCGCGGGTGGCGGCAGACGCCTCACGCATCGCCGATGCATCGATGAGCTGCCCTGAATTCGCCTCGGACTCTGGGCAGGGGGGCTCGGTCCTGGTCGAAGGCGAGTGTGCATACTTCGTTGCGCGGGGCAATACCACGTCCCTGGATGGAGACTCGGACCGTGGCAGTTCTCGCCTGAAGTCATTTGCGCTGCAAGGCGGAGGGCAACTGGAAGTCCGCCCAGGATTGCTGCTGGGCGGCTCATTGGCGTACCAGGCCGATGAGTTCAGCAGCCATTCCGACGGGGTGAGCGCCGACGGCAACAGCGTGCAAGGGGCCATCACCTTGAAGAAAAACATGGGTGCCTGGCAAGTGACCGGGGCAGTCTTTGGCAGCTACGGGGAGTACGACATCGATCGCCGTATTGCAGCGCCGGGGTTCTCGGCTACTGCCAAGGGTGACGCGCCCACATACTCTGTCGGTGTACGAGGCCGGCTTGCGTATACGGCCGGCACGGAACAGCTTTATCTGCGTCCTTCCGTGAATCTCGATCTTGTGCATGCTCAAAGCGGTTCGTTCACCGAGACGGGGGCGGGCGATCTGGGCCTGAAGATCGGGTCGTCGACATACAACAGCGCGATCCTCACTCCTGCAATTGAGATCGGTGGCCGCCGGGATCTAAAGAACGGTAGCGTCCTGCGTACTTTTGCGCTCGCCGGGGTGAGCCTACGCTCCAATGACGAATGGCAAGGGCGCGCGTCGTTCATCGGCGGAGCGCGGTCACCAAGCTTTGGCATGCAGGCTCCCCTGGATCGGGCAGCGCTCCGCCTGGGAGCCGGCGTTCAGCTGCTTGCGAACAAACAGATGGACGTACAAGTTCGATATGACGCCGAGTTGGGAAGTGAAGCGAAATCGCATAATGTCATGGCGAAGTTTGCTTATCACTTTTAGATGGATTCACCGCAGCCGCAGTCTGGAGACCGGCGGCTGCGGGGTGTCGAATTTCACTCAATATGAACTTGTGTCACCCAAGCAAGCAAGAACGGAAGTCTTTGTGTTGGATCAATAGCCCGAATTCTTTCTTAGAGGAACTTATTGTGCAGGCATCTGACAGGTTTCACCCACACAAAAGCGCGCTAGGCACCCTGGTCAGCGTCAGCATCGTAGCCGGTTTTATTTCCGCCATGGTCAAGTCCGGAATTGAAACCATTCTTCCTCCCCGACCGCCCACAGCGGTGCCCCCGCCGATTGGCCTGCTCGACCTGATGGGCTTTGATGCGGCGACGATGAACTACGTCTTTAACCAAACTGCGGTGAATTGGGGCGGCAACGGGTTCCATATCCTGTTTTCCGTGGTCATCGCCCTGGTCTATGTCTGCCTGGTCGAACGGTGCCCAAAGGTAGGCGCCTTTTGGGGACTGCCATTCGCATGGCTTACCGCCACGGTGGGAGCCCATTGCATCGTGCTTCCGCTATTGGGAGTCGAGCCGTATCCCTGGAACATCGGTACGGCCGGATTCATTTCGGAGGTCGTTGGCACGGCTATTTGGATCTGGACCATCGAATGCATACGCCGTGTAATGCTGCGTCGACCGGCCGGCTGTGCGGGAAGCCTTGCGGCAACTTGATAGTGAATCTCGTTACTGCTCAAGATCATGGCAATCGACAAGTCGCCTTTCGACGCTTCGAGCCGTCTGTACAGTTCACGGGCAATCGGCTAACAGTTTTCGTAAGCACCCAGGGTTTCGTCGGTATGCCGCAAGGCCAGCTCCATCAAGTAGTCGCGATCGAAGTTAGGCTCGTCGCACGTGCGCCAGTACGCGCACATGCTGATGCTGATCTGGGGTGTAAACGGCAGGTATACGATTCCGCGATCGCGGAATACATGAGCGCAAATGCCATGTATCAGGCCTACGCCGATGCCGGCTTCGATCATGGCGCATACCGTCAACGCGGCGGGGCACTCAATAACCGACTGTGGTTCCAGGTCGTGATCCGCGAACACCTTGTTGATGATATCGTCCGTTCCTTCCACGCCCGAAAAAGTGATGAGCGGTTCGGTCGCAAGGTCGGTAACATGGATTTCGGAACGTTGGGCTAGCGGATGGCTGGGCGGCAGGGCGCACTGTAAGCGGGCCTTTGCTATTTCAAGCTGGGCTACTCCGGGAATGGGAGGCGCCGATAATCCGAAGCCGATATCGGCTTTGCAAGATGAAACGAGCGATTGAACGTATTCGGAGCTTTTCGTAATGATCGAAAAGCGCAGCTCGGGGTAGGTTTTCATGTAATCGTGCAAGACCCGGGGTAATACCCCAGTCGCCCAGGCGGGCGTCGATGAAATCAACAAACGGCCGCATTTCGTATCGCGCAGCGATCGGCAGAAGCTGTTGATGGTGTCCAACCCGGTAAAACTGCGCTCGATTTCCGCAAAAATTGCCGCGGCGCGTTCAGTGGGAAAAATACGTCCGTGTTGACGGGTGAACAGCGCGAAGCCGAGCCGTTCTTCCGCTTCTTTGACGCTGTTGCTGATGGCGGGTTGACTGACATTCAGCCGGGCGGCTGCGCCCGTGACTGTGCCCGTTAGCATGACTGCGTAGATGACCTCTACATGACGAAGACCAAGACCACGAGCCATTAATCGCGGAACCCCCTCCCTAGTGCGCTAATTCGATATAAGTTTTTTCCTATTATGCCTGACCAGTGCTTCAGTGCCAAGGATGGCGACGGTGGACAGAATCAGGAAGGCGCTGACGGCGGCAATCACGGGTTCGGCTTCCATGAGCAGGCTGTTCCAGATGCGCACCTGTAGCGTTTCCGACAGTACGCCGGATAGGAACAGGCCGATGATCAGCTCGTCGAACGAGGTCAGAAAACTGAACAAGGCTGCCGAAACAACGCCAGGCAGTATCAAAGGGATCACTATGGTGCGAAACGTCATGGCGCGGCTGGCGCCCATGCCGAAAGCGGCGCGCTCCAGGTTCTCATCCACGTTCTGCAGGGCCGAGATCAGAATGAGCACGACGATGGGCAGCGCGATCACGGAGTGACCTACACTGATCCATAGTTTGGACCCTATGAGGCCTAGTGGGGCTGAAAGGAAATACAGGGCGATGGCGGTAATGATGTGCGGTACGATCAGCGGCATCAGAACGATAGACAGCAAAAGCTTCTTGCCGCGGTAGCGCCCCCTGACGAAGGAATAAGCCCCCAGAAAGCCGATGGAGGTGGAGATCATGCAGGTCAGGAAGCCGATGATCAGGCTGGTGTACAAGGCGTTGCGCCAGCGCATGTCCCCGAAGAAGCTGTCGAACCAGCGTAGCGACAATGTTTCCGGCGGGAAGCTCAGATAGCTTTGATCGTTGACGGAGGCGGCCAGTACGACCAGTATGGGCAGCATCAGTACCAGGCACAGCACCGAGGTAATGGTACGCACAGCGAGGTTGCATTGCATGGTTTGCTCCGTTCCGGTCTATTTGCCCAGCATGCGCTCGAGATTGGTGTAGCGGTAATAGATCGCGTAAAGCACCAAGGTGACGGCGAGCAGCGCCAGCGACAGCATGGCCGCTACGGGCCAATTCAAGTTGAGTTCGATTTCGCGTTGAATGAGCATGGCAATCATGACGTCTTCAGCACCGCCCATGAGTGCCGGCGTGATGAAGAACCCGATGGCAAGAATGAAAACGATCAGGCAGCCCGAGATCAGCCCTGGCATGCTAAGGGGCAGGAACACCTTCAGAAAAGTGTAGGTTCCAGAGGCTCCCATACTCTGGGCTGCGCGTATCAGGTTGTAGTCTATGCCTTTCATGGCCGAGAAAAGCGTCAGTACCAAATAGGGCAGCAGCACGTAAGACATACCGATGATGACGCCCATCCGGTTGTACATGAGCTCCAGCGGTTGATCGATGACGCCCCAATTGAGCAATAGCTGGTTCAGGATGCCATTACGCCCCAGTATGACCATCCACGAGTATGTGCGGACAACGACCGACGTGAAGTAGGGGACGATGACGCTGATAATGATCAGGGTGAAGAACAGCTTATTGGAATATGCCAGCGCATAGGCAATGGGATAGGCCATGAGCAGAACGGTCAGCGTGACAATCAGTGCTATCAGGTTCGTATTCCACAGCACATAGCTGATATTGGGCGAAAGCAGGACGGAGCGGACCTGGTCCACCAGGGAAAGACTCGACTCCGATATGGCTTGGAACAGGAACCAGCCTATAGGCAGGAAGAAAACGAAAACCAGCAGCCCCAGCAGCGGGGTGACCAGCAGCCAGGGTTGATCCAGCAGGCGGCTGGGCGGAGTGCTGGCTTTGATCAAGGGGTTCTGAGCAGTGAGGTCAGTCATCGAGCACCCGCGCGTCGTGTCGGTCCCAGTGAGCGTATACCTGCGTACCCACAGCGAACAGCCTGTCTTCATGACTGTTTTGCACATCCACAGTGAGCAGCTCGTGGGCGCCTACATCGATACCGTGCCGCACGACATTTCCCAGGAAAGAGACTCGTTTTACCGTGCCTTGCACGCCGATCCGTGCGCCGTTTGCCCCCGCCTCGGCGGCGCTTAGATGAATACGCTCCGGCCGCAGGAACAGCTGCGGTGCGCGGGCCTGGGCCAGGCCGTCGGCATACGCCGTGGCGACGGCTGCCTGGCCTAGGATGCCGCCGCGCAGCAGGTTGGCTTCGCCCAGGAATTTGGCGGCAAACGGGCTCCTGGGATGCTCATAGACGTGCCGAGGGGCGCCCATCTGCTCGACACGCCCCAGTTTCATGATGGCGATGCGGTCCGACATGTTCATAGCTTCTTCTTGGTCGTGCGTGACATACACGACAGTCATGCCGAGCTGCTTCTGGATCTCTTTTATTTCCACCTGCATGTGGTAGCGCAAATTCTTGTCCAGGGCGCCCAACGGTTCGTCCATGAGAACCACTTGAGGTTCAAACACAATGGCGCGGGCCAGCGCAACGCGCTGCTGCTGTCCGCCGGAGAGTTCACGCGGAAGCCGCTTCTGGAATTCGGAAAGACGCACGACATCGAGCGCCCAGGCAACCTTTCTCGCCACTTCGTGCTTGCTCAGCTTTCTGACGCGCAGCGGAAAGGCGACGTTGTCGAATACCGAAAGATGCGGGAAGAGGGCATAGTTCTGGAACACCATGCCCAGCCCGCGCGCCTGAGGCGTCATGGTCGAGATGTCTTTACCATCGAGCAGGACGCGTCCGCCGTCGACGGAGGCAAACCCCGCGATCATCATGAGCGTGGACGTTTTGCCTGAACCGCTGGGACCGAGCAGGGAAAAGAACTCCCCGCTCGCAACGCAAACCGTCACGTCGTCCACGACCCTCTGGCCGCCGTAGGTCTTGACCAGGCCTTCGAGAATGAGTTCGCCTTTTCCCTTCATCGATTGAGCACCCACTTCGACCATGTATCGCTGACCTTCTGGCGGTTGTCCGTCCACCATTCCGCATCCAGAACAAAGCCATTCTTGGCGGTCATTTCACCGCCTGGAACGCGTTCACGCAAGGCCTTGGGCATTTTTTCGTAGGCCGGTACGGTGACCGGTCCGCCGGGGTAGCGCAGGCAGAATGCCGTTTGGATGTCGTCGCTAAGGCAGAAGTCGACGAACTTCTTGGCGTTCTCCAGATTCGGCGCCTTGTTGAAAATGGAAAACGCCTGAACATGCACGCCGTGCTGATTCCAGTTGATCGCCAGAGGAGCTTTATTGTCGGCGGCAGCCAACAGCCGTGTGCTCCAGATCGAGCCCATGACCGCCTCTTTGTCAGCGAGCATCTGCGATGAAAGTGCCCCGGTGTCCCAGAACTTGCGAATCGCAGGCCTTACCCGGGTGAGCGAGGCGAAGGCGCGGTCTATATCAAGAGGGTATAGCTTGTCGAGCGGCACGCCGTCGGCGAGCAGGGCGAATTCGAGATCGGGATACCCCGCCGCGATGTCCGCCAGCATTCGCGGTCCCGGCTTGGCCTTGTAGTCCCAGAATTCCGCCCAGTTCTTCGGCTCCGAGCCCGGACTGACCACGCTGGTGTTATAGCCCATGACGATGCCATAAACGAAGTTCCCGACCATGTATTCATGCTTGTAATTGGGGTCTATGGTTTCCGGGTTCGAGAACTTGAACTCATTGTAAGGAATGGGTGCAAGGGCTCCGGCAACCTGAAACTGGCGCAATGTGCCGGTGGTGATATCGGCGATGTCCAGCTCCATGTTGCCCGAACGGACCATGGTGTAGAGCTTGCCCGCTGTCATGGCAACGGGTACGACCTCAATACCCGTTGCCTTGCGAAAAGGCTCGTAAACGACTTCGCGCCGTATATCGTCGTAGATGCCCCCAGGAGAGCGCACGATCACACGTCCGGCCGCATTAGCTCTAGGTATCCATACGTAGGGAGCGGCGATGGCTGCTCCAGCGAATTTCAACGCACTACGACGGCCCAGGGACTTAATTTCTTTACCTTGTTGAGTGGTCATGGCGACTCCTAAAAAGCGTTGGGATCAGACTTAAAATCGCGACATACGGTATGGCACAGGATCGATGGTGGTTTGTGATTGGGCGACCAACTGAGATATCAGCCGGCCGGTGATCGCACCCGCCGTCAATCCGGTATGTCCGTGGCCGCACGCTATGTAGAGGCCTGGGTGGCGGGTGGCTTCGTCGATGATGGGGATGCTGTCGGGAAGGGATGGCCGATAGCCCATCCAGAGTTTGGGCGTATCGAATTCAAGATTGGGCAACAGCTGTTTGGCATGCGCCAGCAAGGCGCGGCCGCGCTGTTCGTTCGGCGGGGCGTCGAGCCCCGCGATTTCGACGGTGCCGGCAAAACGGATACCCGTCTCCATCGGGGAAGCGCTGAAACCGCGGCCTTTGTGCAGCAGGGGCATATTCAATGTGATGTTGGGCCGGCGTATTTCGATGTGGTAGCCGCGTTCCGTCTCAAGCGGAAAGGACAGGTCCAGAGGTTGTAGCAACTTCTTGGACCAGGCTCCCGCTGCCACTACGACGCGATCGAATTCATGGTCGTCCAGATTCGTCAGCACGCGGAAACGTCCATGTTCAGGAAAAATCCGCATGACGCGTTGCTGCACAACGCTGCCACCCGCCTCAGTGAACAGGCGCGCAATGGTCTGCATCAGCCTGAGGGGATTTACCGCATTGCCGTTGCGCGGGTAGAGCAGTGCACGCTTTATCGAGCGCGTCAGCTCAGGCACGTAGTCATGCAGTTCGTCGGAAGTCAGGGCTTGCACGACGATACCCTGTGAGTCGCGCAGGTCCCGTGCCACCCGCTCCGTTAACGACTCATCGGGACTGTCCCAGATATGGATCTGCCCCGTGGTGCGGATCAGGTCGTTGAAGAGCTCCTGACCGAGCAGCTCGCGGTATTGGACCAGCGCCTGGCCGTGCAGGGCGTGCAGGGCCGCGGAGGACGTACGCACCTTATCCATGCGTCCCGCCCTTGCCCAACGCAGGAGCCAGGGCAGTGCAGTAGTGAAATACTTCGGATCGACGAAAAGCGGGCCGGTAGGATCCATGAGCCACTTAGGCACTTTACGCAGCATGCCCGGCATGGCTATGGGCACTGTGCTGTCGACGCTGATCATGCCCGCATTGCCGTACGAGGCACCGCTACCCACGGGCATGCCATCGATCAAGGTGACCTTGAAACCGGCCCGTTGGAGAAATGTGGCGCTGCTAAGGCCGACGACACCGGCCCCTATTACCGCTATGGACTTCATCCTGCACCTCGAAAAGAATCCGCGACGGCGGATGTACTTGTAGGGCGTCTTGGTTCTAGACGTGTCCGTGGACCACAATTTCAATCAAGTGACCTTCACCGAGCAATTCCTTGACTACGACGGTGGCCCGGTTTGGATACGGTTCGTTGGTGAAGTATTGGGCATAGACCTCGTTCATACCCGCAGCGTCGCTACTGCTGACCAAATAAATCAGTATCTGCGCGACATCGGCCAGGGTTCCCTCGGCCGCTTCCATGGATTTTTTCAGTTGCCGCAGGACACGATGTGTTTGTTCCTGGATATTGCCTTCGCCCGACGGCACGCCTGTTTCTGGATCGCGTGGGATCTGAACTGAGTAGATATGGCCGCTGGCATTGACGGTGTTGCTGATCGGTGCTTTGGAGCGCGGCATGCCATTATTGACAAGTCGATGCATGGTTCTTCCTCCAGTCCTGCTTTGTGTTCTTGCTCCCCGATGCCGGCAGCAAGTTCGAATGAGAATAGCAAAGCGCGTGGCTGCAGAACAATCACATTTACGTATCTTGCATAGGGAACAGTTATGCGGGGTTTACCCGCGGTGCGATGCATCCGAAACGAGCCTTACGTTAAAAGAATGGGCCGTGGAGCGGGTCATCAGCCGGAAGTGGGAAGCACATGAAGGCTGGCGCCGAACTCTCTCGTTTATTCAGCTAGTACGTAAGGGGAGCATGAATGCGCCGGCCGAGGTGTCGATCAAGCTTTAGGAGAAATCTTTGACTTTACATAATACACATTATGCGTAAAACATTAGTATGGCCATACATCGGATCCGCATCTGCTTAACTCGAAACTTTCGCTGCACGCTCGGTCTGTATTCGACACCATTCACAGCAGATACGCTTCAGCGGCGTAGTGACGCATCATGCGCTGGCTATTGAAAAAATTCGCGTTGCGTCCAATGGACCCTTTCATCACAGCGACCCATCCTTCGCGATCCCCATGCCAGAGAGGCAGGACCACTCTCTCCAACTTATCGTAGAGGCTCGCAGCATGGCTTTCGTCGTTGGTCTGAGAATCGGTACCAATTGCCCAACCGGTGACGCCTTCAATACAGCCCTCAAGCCACCAGCCGTCAAGAACGCTTAGATTGGGAACTCCGTTGAAAGCTGCCTTCATCCCGCTAGTTCCAGAGGCTTCTTGTGGCGGCATAGGCGTATTGAGCCATACGTCTGAGCCAGACACCATATCGAGGGCGACCTCCATATCGTAGTCCGGTATGAAGGCCACCTTCACAGTGTCGGTCAGGGCTTTCGCATGTTGATGCAGTTGCTCGATAATGCGCTTGCCGTCTTCATCGTGAGGATGTGCCTTGCCCGCCAGAACAATTTGAAAAGGCTGCGACCGGGCGATGCTTCTCAAACGGTTCAAATCAGAAAAAAGAAGATTTGCCCTTTTATATGCAGTCATGCGCCGGGCGAATCCAAGCACTGGCAGACTGACGTCCAATAGCGGCCCCCCTCGTTCGTTCACCCGTCGAATCAATGCACGCTTTGCCAATAGATGCGCCTCCCAAATATCCGCTGAAGGAATATGTTCTACGCGCATAAGCAGTTCAGGACTATGATGCCACCCCGGCCAATGCCGGTCATAGAGCTGTCGCATCGGTTCACTGGTCCAGGTCATCGGGTGTACACCGTTGGTCACGGCGCGAACTTTATACTCGGGAAACATGCGCTGCGAGACAGCAGCGTGCCTGCGCGCAACACCGTTGACGTAATCCGCCAGCGAAAGTGCCAGGCGGGTCATATTCAACTTTTCAGTGCCGGCCAAGTCTTTTAATTCGTCCAATGTGCAATAGTCGCCAAGTACCCGCTCTACCAATGAATATGGAAACTGGTCATGCCCTGCCTCTACCGGAGTATGGGTCGTAAATATTCGACGGGATTTTTCACCGCCGCGGCGCAACTCGAGCCCAAGCAGCGCTGAATGGCCTTCATTCATGTGATAGCAACGTACCTGAATCGCCAATGCGCGCAGCATTCGTACGCCACCGATGCCTAGAACGGCTTCTTGTTTAAGTCGATAAGCTGCATCGCCGCCATACAATCGGTCAGTAAGGGTGCGATCGTCAGGATGGTTTTCCGCCAAATTCGTGTCGAGCAATATGACCGGCACGGAGGTCCCCCGATAGCTAGAGACCAGGTATAGCCACGCGCCGATCCATACTGGCCGCCCTTCAAGGTGGAGAACTACTTTGGTTCCAAGAAGATGCGCATACGCATCAGGCCGCCATACATCCGGCAACTCCACCTGTCGCCCAGACTCTTCAATCACTTGCTTGAAGTAGCCTGAATGGCTAACGAGCGTGACACCTATTATGGGCAAATTGAGGTCGGCGGCCGAGCGCATTACATCACCCGCCAACACGCCCAGTCCTCCCGAGTAGGTGGCCATTCCGTGTTCAAGGCCGATCTCCATGGAAAAATAGGCGATACGTTTGTTGGCGTCGAACTTCATCGGCTGTTCGTCCACAACTGTTTCTCCTGAGTCCCAGGCGCTGAGGCTCCAGCATTCAGTGCGTGTGCCAGTATTGCTCTCACACGGGCTCGAATGTGGCGCGTCCGCTGCGACCTTGTTATCCCCTATTCGTCTTCATGAGGCTTTTCTGGAACCACGAGTATCGGACGATTGAATAAGCGAAGAAAAGCTTCTGCCACACTTTCTAATAGCAGACGTTTGAAGCCGCCTCTGCCATGAGTTTCAAGGACGACAATATTCACTTTATACTCATCGGCGGGTGCTTGCAATTGCTCGGCTATGGATTCTAACGCACGGGCCTCATCGGCGTGAGCTAACGACCGGTCCGAGCGGGACGCGACTACTCGGTGATCCTGGCTAGCGTCTGGCGCGCGATGACCGACTCTTCGTTCGTTGGTATGACATACACCGCGATGGCGCTGTTCGATGCCGAAATGCAGGTCGCGTTCGCCGCATTGCTGTCGGCATCGATGGTGATTCCCATCCAGTTCAGCCGATTGCAGATACCGGCGCGGATCACAGGCGAATTCTCGCCGACACCCGCGGTAAAGACCAGCGCGTCCAGCCCGCGGGTTGCCACACACAGGCCCGCAATGCATTCCGCGCTCCGGTAAATGAAATAGTCGATGGCAAGTTTGGCCGCGGTTGAATCCGAGGCCAGCAAATCCCGGACATCGCCGCTCAATCCCGAAAGGCCTTTGAGACCCGACTCGTTGTAGAGTAGATGCTGTATGTGGTCATGGGTGTACCCTTGTTCCATCATCCACAACACCACGCCCGCATCCAGTCGCCCGGGCCGCGTACTCATCGGCAGGCCATCCAGCGCAGTGAAGCCCATCGTGCTGTCGACGCTTTGGCCATCCATCATCGCGCATGCTGATGCGCCGGAGCCCAGATGTGCAGCAATCACCCTGCCGCGAACGACGGCGGGCAGCTCTTGACGCAATGTCTGGGCGATATAGTCATAGGAGAGGCCATGGAAACCATACCGGCGTACGCCTTGATCGTATAAGGACTGCGGTATTGCATAGCGCTCCACAACCCGGTCATGCGTACGGTGAAACGCCGTATCGAAACACACAACCTGCGTTGTTTGCGGCCATAGTTCCCGAATGACATACACCGGGGCGAGGTTATTCTGCTGATGCAGAGGTGCCAGCGGAGCCAGTGCCTCGAGCTCACGGAGAACCTCTTCATCCACGATGGCACTCTGCTTGTAACGCGGCCCGCCGTGTACGATCCGATGCCCCACTGCGATCGGCGCGTGATGAATTTCGCTCCGCATCCAGTTCATCAGCGTGTGCTGTGCCGTACGCAGGTCAGCCGCTTCATGCGCAGGCAAGGTATCATCGACCAGCGTGACGCCGTTGGCGGCTTTCACGCGGAAGACGGGCTTTGGACCACCTACTCCTGATATTTGTCCACCATAGGAGAATGCCAGCGAGGTTGCCGTCAGAAGTCGATGGACCTGGAACTTCAGGCTTGAGCTTCCTGCGTTGACGACGAGCATGAGTTCGGTCATTAGGCACCCTGATTCGGCACACGGGCTCAAGCCCGCAAGCTGGTTAACAGGCTCCCAGTATTCCTTATTTTTACCGGCCCTGCATGACGTCACGCGTTGATCTGCGTCATATTTGCAAGAGAGGGCTTCATAAACGGTATTCCAATATGCGAGAATTAAATTGGTGATAAGCTGGCCGTTAGCCCGACCACTGCAACTGCCTGCGAAACGCTACGTAGTATTCGGGGCGTTTTGGCAAACCACGCTAACAGGACGTCTCGCATGCAAAGAGCTTCTTCGTTGAACGACAATCCTGGCGCGCAGTGGCATGCCTTGACATCCCAGGAAGTGCTGCAGGCATTCGACAGCTCTGTTCAGGGGCTGAGCACCGAGAATGCAGCATCCCGGCTACGCGAATATGGCAGGAACGAGCTGCCCCCTGGCAAGCAGCGGTCGCCCTTCATCCGGTTTGCAGCCCAGTTCAACAACGCTCTGATCTACTTCCTGCTGGCGGCAGCTGCGCTTGCGGCCTTGCTCGGACACAATGTTGATGCCAGCGTGATCCTGTTGGTGGTCATCGTAAATGCCATGGTGGGCTTCATCCAGGAAGGACGTGCCGAGCAGGCATTGAACGCGTTGCGCGCCGTGCTTGCACCCAGCGCCCGTGTCTTGCGCGATGGCCAGCGCCACTCCATGGCGGTACAGGAACTGGTTCCGGGCGATATTGTCCTGCTCGAGGCGGGAGACCGGGTTCCGGCCGACTTGCGGCTGTTGCGTGCACGAGGGATGCTGGTTGATGAGGCTATCCTGACGGGGGAATCCGTTGCGGCCGAAAAGCTCGAAAGCCCGGCCTCCCCATCCGCTGCGCTGGGCGATCGTCATTCCATGGCATGGTCCGGCACATTGGTTGCAGCAGGACAAGGCACTGGTGTAGTGGTGGCGACGGGCGAACGATCCGAGATGGGACACATCAGTTCATTGCTGGGTTCCGTGGAGATGGTTACTACACCGCTTCTGCGCCAGATCAATGCATTTGGAAGACGCTTCACCGTATTTTCCATGGCGGCTGCGGCGGCGCTGCTGTTCTTCGCCATTGTTTTTCGCGACTACGCCTGGCTGGACGCCTTGATGGTCGTAGTGGCCTTGGCGGTCAGTCTGGTCCCGGAAAGCCTTCCGGCCGTCATCACCATAACACTGGCAATCGGCGTGCGTCGTATGGCCAGCCGCCATGCCATCGTGCGCCGCCTGCCGGCGGTTGAAACCCTGGGGGCAACGTCCATTATTTGTTCCGACAAGACCGGCACGTTGACACGCAACGAAATGGCCGGACGCCACCTGGTTACGGCCACGGGTACGTATCTCGTCGAGGGCGAAGGCTATACGCCATGGGGACGCATCACCGACGTAGCGGGAAATCCCGTTCAGCTATCCGAGCCGGGACGTAGGCTGGTGCTGGCGGCGCTACTCTGCAATGACGCCCGCTTGCATGTCTCGGCCGACAAGCTGCGCATGGATGGCGATCCGATGGAAGTCGCCTTGCTGGCCCTTGCGGCACGCGCCGGAATGGAGGCGGACACCCTGCGCTCGGAAAGCCCGCGCCTGGACGAAATTCCGTTTGACGCGCAACATCGCTACATGGCCACCCTGCACGCGAAACATGATGGTAGCGCCATGCTGATGGTCAAGGGCGCGCCGGAACGCGTGCTGTCCATGTGCGCACACCAGATTACGGCAGCCGGTACAGCCCCGCTCGATGCAGCATACTGGCAGGATGCAATCGATTCGGCCGGTTCGGCAGGCGAAAGGGTTCTTGGCTTTGCGTGGCGCGACTGCGCCAAGCTCACCAGGCGGCTGGAGTTTTCGGATGTGCAAGGCCTCGTCTTCCTGGGGGTGGTCGGTTTTATCGACCCGCCGCGCAACGAGGCTATCAAGGCCATTGCCGACTGCCGCTCTGCCGGGATAGCTGTAAAGATGATTACGGGCGATCATGCTGCCACGGCTACCGCGATTGCCGTTCAGCTGGGCCTGGCAGAACGGCCGGAAGTCATCACGGGCGCGCAGCTGGACACGGTGGCGGATTCAGAATTGCCGGACGTCGCACAGCGCGCCACGGTGTTCGCCCGTACCAGTCCCGAACATAAGTTGCGGATCGTACGCGCATTGCAATCCCGCGGTGCCGTCGTAGCCATGACGGGCGACGGGGTGAACGATGCACCTTCCCTGAAACAGGCCGACGTGGGCATCGCCATGGGCCACAAAGGCACGGAAGCGGCCAAGGAGGCCGCACAAGTCGTGCTTGCCGACGACAATTTCGCCTCCATCGTTGCGGCGGTACACGAAGGTCGTACAGTGTATGACAACATCCGCAAGGTCATTGCCTGGACGATACCCACCAATGGCGGTGAGGCGCTGGCGATCGTTGTGGCGATGGCCTTAGGCATGTCGCTCCCTATGACGGCTGCACAAATTCTATGGGTCAACCTGATACTTACGATCACGCTGGGGCTGGCGCTGGCGTTCGAGCCACCCGAGCCCGGTGTCATGTCGCGTTCGCCGCGACGGGCCAGCGCTCCACTGCTGACCCCTTTTATGCTGTGGCGCATCGGCTTTGTGGCGCTACTTTTCGTCATTGCTGTCATCGGCGTATCCATTTGGGCGCTGGAACGCGGCCTGGATGAGGCGACGGCTCGTACCATGGTCGTCAATACGCTATGCGTTCTGGAAATCTTTTACCTTTTCAGCGTACGTTATCTGCACGGTCCGTCGTTTTCGCTTCAGGGGCTGAAAGGAACGCCGGCCGTGCTGGCCGCAGTCTCCGCTGTCATCGCTGCGCAACTCATGTTCACCTATACGCCATGGATGCAGCTGTTATTCGATACGCGGCCCGTGCCCTTGCTGGAGGGGCTGGTTATCCTTGGTTGCGGCGCGGTCCTGCTTGTGATCCTGGAGCTGGAAAAGGGGCTGTTGCGCCGCCTGGGATGGTTCGACGAGCTGCAGCCCCGGCGCTCGACTGATGACATGGCGTCGGTGCCAGTCACCATGGGCAAGTCCACTCACTCAGCGTAATGGAGAGATCGACATGACTTCACCAGGCAACGACAGCGAGAGCTGGAATGCGAAAGGCGATATCCACGACCTGCAATTACTGGATGCCTACTGGAGGGCGGCGAACTATCTGTCTGTGGGGCAGATTTACCTTCTGGACAATCCGTTGCTCAAGCGGCCGCTTGACCTGAAACATGTCAAGCCTCGGCTGCTTGGTCACTGGGGAACTTCACCCGGTTTGAATTTCATCTACGTCCACCTGAATCGGGCGATTCAGAAGTATGACACCAACATGATCTATGTCTGCGGCCCAGGCCATGGCGGACCCGCCATTGTTGCCAACACCTGGCTGGAAGGAACTTACAGCGAGATCTATCCCGATGTGCCGCAGAACGAGGCCGGAATGCAGACCCTGTTTCGCCAGTTCTCGTTTCCAGGCGGAATTCCCAGCCATGTCGCGCCGGACGTTCCCGGCTCGATCAACGAAGGCGGCGAGCTGGGATATTCGCTGAGCCACGCCTATGGCGCTGCCTTCGACAATCCGGATCTTATCGTTGCCTGCGTCGTCGGCGACGGAGAGGCGGAAACCGGGCCGCTGGCCGCTTCGTGGCATTCGAACAAATTTCTGAGCCCCAGCAATGATGGCGCGGTGCTTCCCATCCTGCACCTGAACGGCTATAAGATCGCCAACCCCACCGTCCTGGCCCGTATATCGCACGATGAGCTGTGCGACCTGTTCAGGGGCTATGGCTACGATCCGATCTTCGTGGAAGGCAGCGACCCGCATGCCATGCACCGAAACATGGCTGCCGCCCTTGACCAATGCCTGGAACGTATCCGGGCCATACAGCGCGATGCGCGCAGTGGTGGAGCGAAGACCCGGCCCGCATGGCCCATGATTATCTTGCGCACCCCCAAGGGTTGGACGGGACCGAAGGAAGTGGATGGACTCAAGACGGAAGGCACCTGGCGATCCCACCAGGTGCCCTTGTCCAACTTGGCCAAGTCCGAGGATCACTTGCGGCAACTGGAGCAATGGTTGCGAAGCTATCGGCCCGAGGAGCTTTTCGATGAGTCCGGACGTCTTCGCCCGGAATTGCGCTCCCTGGCGCCCAAGGGCGACCGGCGCATGAGTGCCAACCCCCACGCCAACGGAGGACTGCTGTGCAAACCGCTGATCCTACCGGAATTGAAAGACTACGCCTTGAAAGTGCCGTCGCCCGGCAAGGTCACTGCCGAATCGACGCGAATCATGGGGCGCTACCTTGCAGGTGTGGTGCAGGCCAATGCGTCTCAGCGCAACTTCCGCCTGGTTGGGCCGGATGAAACCGCGTCGAATCGGCTTGACGCCGTAATTGACGAAAGCTCACGCGCCTGGATGGCCGATATCCTGCCCGAAGACACTGGCCTGAGCCCTGACGGCCGCGTACTGGAGATCTTGTCGGAAACCACGTGCCAGGGGTGGCTGGAGGGCTATCTTTTGACCGGGCGCCATGGTCTTTTCTCATGCTACGAGGCCTTCATCCACATCGTCGACTCCATGTTCAACCAGCATGCTAAATGGCTCGATGCATGCAGTGACCTGCCCTGGCGCAAACCCGTTGCCTCGCTGAATTACCTGCTGACCAGTCACGTATGGCGACAGGACCACAACGGCTTCAGCCATCAGGATCCCGGGTTCATCGATGTCGCGCTCAACAAGAAGCCCAGTATCGTAAGGGTGTATCTGCCGCCTGACGCCAACACACTGCTGTGGACCACCCGGCACATCTTGGGCACTTGGAATCGAATCAATATTGTCGTCGCGGGCAAACAGCCATCTCATCAATGGCTGTCGCTCGAAACTGCGCTAGTACATTGCGTAGCGGGTCTGGGAAAATGGGAATGGGCCTCCAATGATGGCGAAGGAGAACCCGATGTGGTCCTTGCCTGCGCCGGCGACGTCCCGACGCTTGAAACCCTGGCCGCCGTCAGCATTCTTCGCGAGCATCTTCCAAAGCTGAAGATACGCGTGGTCAACGTGGTCGACTTGATGACCCTCCTGCCGGCCGAGGTCCATCCACATGGGCTGTCCTGCGACCGGTTCGATGCGTTGTTCACGACGAACCGTCCCGTCGTCTTTGCCTATCATGGCTACCCATGGACGATTCATCGCCTCACCTACCGCAGTACCAACCACGCCAACATCCACGTTCGGGGCTACCAGGAGGAAGGCACCACCACGACGCCCTTTGACATGACCGTGTTGAACCGCCTGGATCGGTTTCATCTGGTATGCGATGTCCTCGATTATGTTTCCGACCTGGGCGCCGAGGCGGACACCTTGCGCAAAGCCATGCTGAACAAGCTCAAAGAGCACTCCCTATATATTCGCCAGTATGGAGACGACATGCCCGAAGTTCGCGACTGGAAGTGGCACGCGCGAAATTAGGCGGGTGTATCAAGACCCGATTTGCTCAAAGCTTTATGTCGATGGTCGCGCGGCAGTGAAGCGACGGCGATAATGTCAGAACCTGATCGGAAGCAAAGCCTGAAGTGCGTCGAGCAAGCGGTGGGCAGCAGCCTGGGTACCTTCTGGCGTCGCATCTGCCTCAAACTCTGCGATCTCAAGTCCGACGACTTTGCTGATCGCAACTGCTTTTGCGATTTGGCGTAACTCGGTCAGGCTAAGGCCGCCCGTAACTCTGTAGTCGGTCGGAACTAGACCGGGCTCCAATACATCGCAGTCCAAATGCAAGTAGACAGGACGGCCGGCCACGGCCGCAGCGACTCGTGCTGCGATGTCGGGGCCTGGAGGGATGAGAGTTACCGCGCCGCGCGCTATGAGCTGCTGCTCGAACGGATCAATATCCCTGGCCCCGACAAGAATCGTATTGGCCGAAGATAGCCCATGACCAAAGCCAGAGTCCCATTTTCCAAGCGGCCCGGAAAGGGCCAGCCCTCCAAGATAGCCGGTTGTCGTGCTGTCCGGAGTGTTTATGTCTGCATGCGCGTCGAGCCACACAACGACTGCATCCGGTCGGTGCCGTGCAACGACAGGCAACGTGGCAAGTGAAACGGCACAGCGGGAAAGTGCCGTGAAAGGTACCGCTCCTTGGTTGAACAGTTGCTCGTATCGCGCGCCCATTGCGCAAAGGGCTGGACGTGCGGCGTCGAGTTCGGCCTGCCATCCGGTAGCCAATGCCGGTTCAGGCTCGCTTATGATAACCGGATCAACACCGAGGCGGCGGGCCAGTTCTTCCGCAATGGCCGGCGACCCGGCCATTGCACGGTCGTTGTGGTCACCGGCTCGGCCAGCGAAGTGCGTCAAGGCAGGCGTGACGGTAGAAGTCAAGTTTTTCAAGCGCCCTCTTTCTTGGTTCGACAGGACACATCGATTATATGACTGACTCTTGAGCGCATTTCTATGCACACCGCGGACTAGTAGTTTAGTGATGCCCAGTGGCATTTCCTTGTTATTTGATACTGAAATTGATACTATTTCAAAGGATTTAGTACTTTCTTGGAGACCGTTGTGCACAATACCGTGACCGTAGCCGAGATTAAACGCCGAGGTATGGCTGCCATTGAAGAAGGCCTGCGGCGAGGTCCCGTACATATCATCAAGCGCAACAAGTCGGCTGCCGTTATCTTGTCTGAAGCTGAATACCAGCGCCTCACAGGCAAGGGGTCATCGGTCGTTCCGGGAATGACCGCGTTGCAGTGGTTGCTGAGGCAGCCGTCTGCGGGCACGCGCGAGAAAGCGGAGATTGACGCTACGTTGGCTGAAGAGCGCGCCTGGTGATCGCGTTCTTCGATGCCTGTGCCTTGATCTATCTGAATTGACGCTATCAGCAATAGCGCCGCAAATGCCTACCTCAAGTTTTTGACGAGGAAGCGAATGAACGCCTGGGCATGTGCCGGCAACGCAGACATCGACCTGATGACAATCAATTGATTGCGCTTAGCCCAATGCTCATCGAGGTGGACAATACTTACCAGGTTTCTTTCCATAGACCGCTTCGCAATTGAGAGGGGGATCAGCGATATTCCAACGCCCTCGTGAACACACCTGAGCGCCGCATCAAAGTCGGGCATATGAACGCGCACGTTCATTCTTCGATTGAGCGTGCTGGCTATTTGCTGCAAGTACAGAAAATTGCTGCTTCTTCTTCCCACCGAAACCAGTTCATGGTCGAGCGCATCGTCGACCTTGACGTGTTGGAGCCGGGTCAAGGGATGGTCCAACGGTGTAACGAACACCAATTCGTCTTGTCCATAAGGAATGGACTCCAAGCCCCGCAAATGCACCGCGCCAGCGACCAGGCCGATATCTGCAATCCCCTCATGAACCGCCCTCACGCTCTCTTCGCTTAAATGCTCCTCCAGCTCGATGTTGATGGACGGATGTGAAGCAAGAAATAGGCTAAGAGGGATCGGTAATGGGCTCAACGTGCTGCTGTTGGCAAAAACTCTTATATGTCCAGTGACCTGCGAGTTATATCGAGCCATTTCTGTCTGCAACTCATCGGCACGAGACAACATCGTTTTTCCGTACTTATAAACGGCTTCTCCAGCAGCGGTCAGCTGCATGCCCCGCGAAGTGCGATCAAACAGCGAAACACTCAAGGCATTTTCGATATTCTTTAATCGGTAACTGGCAGATGGCGCCGTCATGTGCATATAGAGCGCGCCCTTGCTAAGACTATTGGCGTCGGCAATGGCCATGAACACTCGAAGATCTGTAAGCTCATATCGCATATCCAGCAGGACTCCAGTCGCCTTGATAAATGGTTTATTAGATTTTGTCTAACGCGGGAAAGTTTACTTCAACTGGACCGTCATCAAGTCCACCGATATAGTTTCGCTCACTATTAAACGAACGGAGACCCGGAATGAAAGTGTCCTTGCACCAATTGGTATCGATTTTCGCAATGTCGTTGCTTTCCACGGCAACGCTGGCCAGTTATCCCGATAAGCCGATAAAGCTGGTTGTTCCTTATGCAGCCGGCGGGCCTACTGACACGTTCGCGAGAGCGCTGTCCGACGAATGGGGCAAAAAGCTTGGGACTACCATGATCGTGGAAAATAAAGCGGGCGCGGGCACCATGCTCGGGACCGAAAACGTTGCCAGAGCGCCCAAGGACGGATACACCGTCTTAATGGCTACTGTTGCCCACTCCGTGAATCCCAGCCTGCACGCAAAGCTTTCCTATGATCCGGTCAAAGACTTCGCTGCCGTAGGCCTTGCAGCTCGCGCACCCCTGGTACTGATCGTGAACAATGACTTGCCTGTCAAAACGCTGCCCGAGTTTTTCGATTACCTGCGCAACAACCCCGGTAAATCAGACTACGGGTCTGCCGGCGTAGGCAGTGCGCCTCATTTAGGCGGCGCTTTGTTGGATCACCTCGGCAAGTTTGATGTCAAGCATATTCCTTACCGTGGAAGCGCCCCTGCACTAGCCGACCTGATAGGCGGTCATGTGCAGTTTATGGTCGATAGCGCGCCAACGGGGCTTGCTCAAGCTCAAGCGGGAGCGGTTCGCCTGCTGGCGACGAGCATGGCTGAAAGATTGCCGCAAACACCGGATGTGCCGGCCATTGCAGAGCAGCTACCCGGCTATGAGGCATACACATGGAACGCGATGCTGGTGCCGGCTGGAACCCCGCCGCAAGTCATTGAAAAACTGCGGGCAAGCTTGGAAGCGGCACTCAACGATGCGGAATTGCAGAAAAAAGCTTATACGATGGGACTTTTGCTTGAGCAACATCCCGATCCAGCAGCACTGGATGCGTTTATTGCTGCCGAAACAAAAAAATGGAACCCGGTTGTCACATCGTCCAATATGGCCGCCAACTAACGATCAGATCGCAACTTTAAAATTGGAATAGAAATGCCTTCACATAGACTTTGTGAACAACGCTACTTTGACGATTTCGTCGTTGGCGAGCGGTTTAATATCCCGTCCAGAACCATGACCGATGCATTGTTCGCGGCCTTCCAAATGGCCAGCGGAGATAACCACCCGGTTCACTACGATGTTGAATACTGCCGCTCCCACGGTATGCCCGACATGCTTGCTCACGGCTTCCAAGTACTCATTCAGACGGCGGCCGGAGCCGGGCTGTTTCCCCATTACGTCGAGGAATCGCTGAAAGCGTTTATTGAGCAAAGCAGCAAGTTTCTATTGCCGGTGTTTGCCGGCGACACGCTTTATCCGTCGTTAGAAGTGGTCGAACTCATTCCTGGCCGTACGACAGGTGTGCTTGCAATGCGATCCCAGATCCTCAATCAACGGGATGAGCTGGTGATGGAGGGAACTCAAAAGTACCTTTTACGCAAGCGAAGCGCCTGAGGATTGTCGACCATTGTCGTCCAAGCCGCGACGCGGCTTGATTTCATCATCGTGTTGCCCCGGCATGACCGGCTTGGCAGCAAATCGAACCTACTACTTTGGAATTGTGTATGCGGCCGCTTGAAGGTATACGGATATTGGATCTCAGCAAGGTTTTGGCCGGTCCCCTCTGCGCGCAATACCTGGGTGACCTGGGCGCAGATGTCATCAAGATCGAGCCGCCGGGCGTAGGCGATGAGACGCGGGCTTGGCTTCCTCAAAAGGCGGGGGAGTCGGCCTCGTTCATGGCGGTAAACCACAATAAGCGCGGAATGGCACTGGATCTAAAATCCCCACAGGGCAACCAGATCGTTCGAAACCTGGCCAAGCAAGCGGATGTGGTGATCCAGGGATTCGGTTCGGGAACGGCCAAACGCCTAGGTGTCGACTACGAAACGCTTAAAGAAGTTAACCAGCGTCTGATTTACTGCGAAATTTCTGGATATGGACGCGATGGGCCTCTTGGCGCAGAGCCAGGGTACGACGTCATGCTGCAGGCTTTCAGCGGCATGGTGAGCACCATTGGTCAAAAGAATGGTCCCGCGGCGCGCGTCAGTTTCTCTCCCGTCGACCTGGGCACAGGACTGCATGCCGTTTCAGGCATTCTGGCTGCACTACTGAACCGGAGCAACACCGGAGAAGGCGCGTATGTAGAAGTTTCGCTGCTGGACACAGCCATGGGTTTCATGGGTTACATGGCTCACAACTACTGGTCTTCCGGTGTCGTGCCCTCGCGACTGGGTACCGCCCATCCATCGCTGTGTCCGTATCAAGTTTTCAGTACGCTGGACGGCGAACTCATGCTTGGCGTGGGCAACGATAGGCTGTGGCAGCGTTTCTGTAAAGAGGCGAGCCAGGAAGAATATGCCAACGATCCGGCCTTTAAAACAAATGCGCTAAGAGTGACGAATTTTGAGCGTACTTGCGATTTGGTTCAGGATTGGCTGAAAACTGACACGACTGAATCATGGCTCCTGCGCTTGCGTCGCGCCGGCGTCCCTGCCGCACCGCTGCATACGCTGGATCAAGCTCTTGCACATGAGCAGATTGCGGCACGCAACATTGTGGTGGAAAGTGAGCACCCTACCCTCGGGAAATTACGCCACATCGCTTACCCAGTCTCCTTCAATAACGAACAAAGAGGGGTGAAACGGCCGCCTCCGCTTCTGGGACAACACACGAAAGAGATACTCGAAGAGATGGGGTATGGCCGCACAGAAGTCCTGCAGTTCGCTGAACAGGGCGTTGTTGGCCCGCTTCGTTGAAGACATCCAGCCGAGCATTTCGCCGTAGCTCGATATTAAAACGTTGCTCCGCGCATGCGTCGGGCGAGGTTCCGACACGCGCAAGTTGCTGTGCGCGCCCCTAAACCTCAAAGCGTCGTGGCGCATAGCGATCACTGTTGGCAATCAACAAGCTCTTCTGGGTGTATCTCTTCGAACTTTCTTGGCGACGATCGGGTCTTCGCGCACCGAGACAGAGCCCTTCTTCCTGCAGCCTACGGTTCTATTGTTTGCTTGTTTTAGGGGTAAACCCGTAGTAACATACTTTGCATGCAAACTAAATTCCAGAATGACGCAGTATCCGCGCCTGAGGTCCCCCCTCAGGCGCGGTCGCGTTTTGGGGCCCTGCTCGGCAAGGTGTACAGGCAGTGGCGCCGTCAGGTGGATTTGAGTTTCAAGGACCTCGGTCTTTCCGATGCCACGCGCATGCCACTGCTGGTGCTGTATGTGCAAGGGCCTCTGCGCCAAAAAGATCTGGCCGACGCGTTGTACTTGGACACGTCGTCCTTGGTGCGCGTGCTGGCGCAACTACGGGAGGCGCAGTTGGTCGACTGGACCAACGACCCTGCCGACCGCCGCAGCAAACGCATTGACCTGACATCTGCCGGCCGCGTAGCGGCCGCGTTGATTTTGGCCAAAAGCATGGAAATTGAGCAGACCATTTTGGCAGACCTTTCTCCGCAAGAGCTGGACGTCGCACGCCGAGCGCTGGAAAAGATTTCACGGCGCTTTGATGCGCCGGGCAGTTAGACAAAAAATTCAAGGGCCGCGCTTCGCGCCATCGGCCTATCCCACACCAAAAACATACGGTTGAAAAATGAAATTGAAAGGGTCGCCCTTTGCCTGGGTGAGTTTTGCCATGATCGTCGGCGTGATGGGTACTGCGCTCATCAGCCCTTTGTATGCGCTGTACAAAGAAGCATGGCAGCTGCAGACAAGCGATATCTCGCTCATCTATGTGATTTACATGGGCGGCGCGCTGTTTGGCTTGTTATTTTTGGGACGCTTGCCCGATCGCGTAGGTTTTCGTCCGATGATGCAGTGGGGCTTGGCGTTGGCCTTGACCGGCACGGCCATCAGCCTGATCGCCCGGAACATGGCTAGCCTGAATATCGGGCGCTTTATTGTGGGTGTGGCGTCGAGCATGCTGACCACAAGCTCTACCGTGGGCTTATCCAGGCTGTCTCGCCGGGGCAACATGCAGCACGTAGCCATGATGACAGGCTTTCTAATGGCCTTGGGCTTTGGCTTGGGACCCCTGGTGGGCGGCATCTTTGGCCAATGGGCCCCCTTCCCATTGGTGACCACCTACATTCCGACCTTGCTGCTGGGCACCTTGGGCTTGACGGCCCTATACCGCTTGAAATTACCGGACAACGTCAAGTCCCAGGCGGGCCCGCGCTTGTGCTTGCATGATGTCGTCCCTAAGCTGACTTGGCCGGAGTCGAATTCCTCAAAGGCTTTTGTGCTGACCTGCTGCCTGCCGTTCCTGGCATTTGGCGTCTTCGGTCTGTATGCGTCCATGGCGCCGTTGTTTCTCGACAAGCTGGTGCCCTGGCATGGTCCGGTGGTTAGCGGCACGACCATTGCATTGATCTTGTTTTCCTCAGCTGTCGTTCAAGTGATGGCCGCACGCATGCCCACTCACTGGTGCGGCACAGGGGGATTGATCAGTCTGGTGCTCAGCAATGCAATACTGATGGCGAACTTGGGGGCCGGCTCAGCCACTCTGTTCGCTTCGGGCGTGTTGCTGACTGCGCTGGGGCACGGCATGACCATGCTCGCCGGCATGGGCATGGTTAACCGTCTTGCCACATCCACCAACCGCTCAGGGCTGCTGGCCACCTACTTGGTGGCCGGTTACGTCGGTAGTATGGTGCCCATGATGGGTATAGGCTGGATGGCTGACCACTGGGGCATAGAAGTGGCTATTTACACGTTCTGCACCATGGTCATCGCGATGGGGATGCCTGTGGCGTTGTTTTTCCAACGCCACCCCCTCATGCAGCCATTAAAGGCTCGAGCGCCCGTAGGCGGCATTGACGTCCTGAGTCCGTAGACTCAAGACGACGCCCCGTCCGCCAGGACGACTTTCAATAACTCAATAAACGCAATTGTCCGTTGCGGCAACAAGCGTCGGCCAGGCGTCACGCACCACACAATCGTAGGAGGCAAACTCCAATCCGGCAAAATTCGTTCAATGGCACCTTGCTTGACGAGTTCTTCTGCGAAGCGCTCGGATAAGCCCACAATGCCTAAACCCTGCGCCGACAGCGCCTGCTGCAGCCCAAGGGAGTTTGCGGAAAGCGAGTGACGGGGAAGCCCCTCCCAGCGCTCGGTTCCACGCGACAATCGCCATAGCTGCTGCTCTCCCCCGCTGCCGACCAGCGCCAGCCCGACATGATCGAGCAGTTCTGCCGGCGCCTTCGGTGTGCCGTGGCGCCTCAGGTAGAGTGAGCTTGCGTACAACCCGTTGTGTAGCGTGGTGATACGACGTGCGACCAGCGAACTGTCATCAGGCAGCTGCGTTGCGGCGCGCACCGCGACATCGAAACGCTCGGCAATCAAATCTACCCGCCGCGCCGAAAGATCGAGTTCCAGCCGGACCTCGGGATACTGCCGTGAAAACTCAGTCACGACGGGAACGATGGACAGTTCGTGAAATTCTGGAGGCAGCGACACGCGCAGCGTTCCATGTGGCGTCACTTGCCGATGCTGCGCAAGTGCGGTCGCCGCTTCGGTTTCGTCCACCAGCCGACGCGCGTACTCCAGGATTCTTTCGCCAAATTCGGTCACCACCAGTCGCCGTGTACTACGCTGCAGAAGCCGTTCGCCGAACTCGTTCTCCAGATCGGTGAGCCGGCGCGAAAGCGTTGACTTGGGTAAACCGGTTTGCTCGGACGCACGGGTAAAGCTGCCCGCCTCAACAATATGAGCAAAAAGGATCAAGTCATTGGCATAAAGGGTGATCGCAGTCATTCCAGCCCGAATTGTTCCAAATATGGGAATATTGTACCCGGCGAGGGCGGCGACGTAACGCTGGATATCGCACTCGAAGCCAGCACCGAATAGGCCGGCGCGATCTATCTGTATTGCATCCCCATGTGTGGGGATGCCGCCAGGAACAAGGAATCAAAATGGGACTTCTCGTAGACGGAAAATGGCATGACCAGTGGTATGACACAGCAAGTACGGGCGGGCGCTTCGTACGTAGCGACGCCCAGTTCCGCAACTGGATCACCCCCGATGGCAGTGCGGGCCCAAGCGGAATCGGGGGCTTCAGAGCCGAAGCTGGCCGCTACCATCTCTATGTTTCACTGGCCTGCCCCTGGGCCAACCGCGTATTGATCCTAAGGGCGTTAAAAGGCCTGGAACAGATGATCAGCGTCTCCGTTGTCAACCCTTATATGGGTGAGCAAGGCTGGACCTTCGAGCCCGGCCCGGGCGTGGTGGCCGACCCGGTCGGCCAAGCCAAATACTTGTATGAAGTCTACCTGCGGGCACAGCCCGACTACAGTGGGCGTGTGACCGTACCGGTGCTCTGGGATCTGGAGCGCCAGACTATCGTAAGCAACGAATCCTCCGAAATCATTCGCATGCTGAATTCAGCATTCGACGGAATCTGCGCCACCGAAGGCGATTACGCGCCAGCGGAACTGTTGCCGCAGATCGATGCCATCAACGCCGAAGTCTATGATGCAGTCAACAACGGGGTATACAAAGTCGGTTTCGCCACGGCCCAGGGTATATACGAACAGGAAGTCGGCAAGCTGTTTGCCTATCTCGACCAGTTGGAACTCAAGCTGGGGCGTCAGCGCTATCTGCTGGACGATCGGATCACCGAAGCCGACTGGCGCCTGTTCACCACGCTGATTCGCTTCGACGCTGTTTACCACGGCCATTTCAAGTGCAACCTGAAACGCCTGTCCGATTACGAGAATCTGTGGAGTTACACGCGCGAACTCTACCAGTGGCGCGGCATCGCAAATACGGTGGACTTCGACCATATCAAGCAACACTATTACCGCAGCCACCACAGCATCAATCCCAATGGAATCGTACCGATAGGCCCCATACTGGATTTGGAACGCGCACCAAGTCGCAGCTTTGCTGCCTGAACCCACGGGACCCGATGTTGCACGTACCGGCCTTGACCTTCCAGCCATGGTAAGGTCCAAGCTATGAGCTATGTTGAATAAAGCTCAGGAAAAAGTCATGAATATGCCATTCAAAGCCGACGGCAACGCCAACGCAACCACGATAAGTCTACCCATCGAAGGCATGACGTGCGCGTCCTGCGTCGGGCGTGTGGAAGCGGCTCTTCGCAAGGTCCAGGGCGTCGGCAACGTCTCCATCAATCTCGCCACGGAGCGTGCGGATATCCGGCCGGCGGGCGCTATCGATCGCATGGCGCTGATTCAGGCAATCGAAAATGCAGGTTACGACGTACCTGAAAGCACAACGGATCTAGGCGTGGAGGGTATGACCTGCGCCTCCTGCGTCGGACGTGTCGAGCGCGCGCTTAAAACCATACCCGGTGTGTCGGAAGCCACGGTAAACCTGGCGACTGAGCGGGCGACCGTGAGAGGCGTTGCCAGCGCGGACGCGATATTGGCCGCCATCCGAAACGCGGGATATGAGGCTAGGGTCTTGGATACGACCGCCGGCGACAGCGATGATGAGGCCTCCGCGAAGAAGGATGCCGAACGCGCCGGGTTAAAGCGCGATCTGCTTATTGCCACGGCGCTGGCCCTGCCGGTGTTCATCATGGAAATGGGTTCGCATCTGGTGCCCGGCATGCATGAACTGGTTTCGCGCACCATCGGCATGCAGTGGAGCTGGTACTTGCAATTCGTGCTCACCACGCTGGTCCTGGCTATTCCCGGCCGGCGCTTTTATACCAAAGGTTTTCCGGCGCTGCTGCGGCTGGCGCCCGACATGAACTCGCTGGTAGCGGTCGGCACCCTTGCGGCCTATGCCTATTCCGTGGTTGCCACTTTTTCGCCTGGCGTGCTGCCGGCGGGCACGGTCAACGTCTATTACGAAGCGGCCGCGGTAATCGTGGCGCTGATCCTGCTGGGCCGTTATCTCGAAGCCCGCGCCAAGGGCCGAACCTCGGAGGCCATCAAGCGGCTGGTCGGGCTGCAGGCCAGGGTAGCACATGTATCGCGCGATGGCCGTATCGTTGATCTTTCCATAAGCGAAGTCAGGTTGGGCGATGTCGCCGAAGTGCGCCCTGGCGAGCGGGTGCCGGTCGATGGCGAGGTGGTCGGCGGCCAAAGTTATGTCGATGAATCCATGGTTACGGGCGAACCTATTCCCGTCGAGAAATCCGCAGGCAGCCAGGTGGTCGGCGGTACCGTAAACCAAAAAGGCGCATTCACGCTGCGCGCCACCGCTGTCGGCGGACAAACCGTGCTGGCGCAGATCATTCGCCTGGTCGAGCAGGCTCAGGGCTCCAAGCTGCCCATCCAGGCCGTGGTGGACAAGGTCACAATGTGGTTTGTCCCGGCGGTCATGGCGGCGGCTGCGCTGACCTTTCTCGTCTGGCTGATCTTTGGGCCGTCCCCTGCCCTGTCTTTTGCCCTTGTCAACGCCGTAGCGGTGCTCATCATCGCTTGTCCTTGCGCCATGGGCCTGGCGACGCCAACCTCCATCATGGTCGGTACGGGGCGCGGCGCCGAACTGGGCGTACTGTTTCGCAAGGGAGAGGCCTTGCAGCTGTTGAAGGACGCCAAGGTAGTGGCCGTGGACAAGACCGGCACACTGACCGAGGGCCGGCCGGCCATGACCGATCTGGAGATCGCGGACGGTTTTGATCGCATCCATGTCCTGGCCAATGTGGCGGCAGTGGAATCGCGTTCAGAGCATCCCATCGCCCGCGCCATTGTCGAGGCGGCCGAACAAGAAGGCATCGACCTTCCGTCGCTCGACAGCTTCCAGTCGGTAACCGGCATGGGCGTGCATGCAAGCGTGGACGGCCTGCGCGTGGAAGTCGGCGCCGATCGCTATATGCGGGAACTGGGCCTCGATGTAGGCGTTTTCGCCCAGACGGCGGAGCGGCTGGCCAACGAGGGCAAATCGCCCCTGTATGCAGCCATCGACGGGCGCCTGGCGGCTATCGTTGCCGTTGCCGATCCCATCAAGGCTTCCACTTCCGCGGCGATCGCGGCGCTGCACCAGTTGGGCCTGAAGGTGGTCATGATCACCGGCGACAACGAGCGCACCGCACGCGCTATTGCAGCCCGCCTGGGTATTGACGAAGTCGTGGCCGAAGTGCTGCCCGAAGGCAAGGTCGCAGCCCTTAGGCGACTGAAAGCCGAGCATGGCCATATCGCGTTTGTAGGCGATGGCATCAATGATGCACCGGCGCTGGCTGAGGCCGACGTAGGCATGGCGATAGGCACCGGCACCGACGTGGCAATGGAAGCCGCCGACGTGGTGTTGATGTCTGGCAACCTGCAGGGCGTGCCTAACGCAATAGCCTTGTCGCAGGCCACCATAGGCAATATCCGGCAGAACCTGTTCTGGGCCTTCGCGTACAACACCGCGCTCATTCCCGTGGCCGCCGGGCTGTTGTATCCCGCTTATGGCCTGCTGCTCTCGCCCATCTTCGCCGCAGGCGCCATGGCCATGTCCAGCGTGTTCGTGCTCGGCAACGCGCTGCGCTTGCGCCGGTTTCGCCCCGACAGCGGAGTCGAATAAATCAGCGCAATATTTGCATACAAAAACGTGACTAGCGTAATCGGCCCTGCAGATCAATAATGGCCTAGCGAAAACGGTACGTATGTCGGCGGTAAACGGCCCAGGCAGCGAAACTCCATGGTTGCAAGGGTTATCGGAAAATGGCTATGCGAATTTTGCGCTTGATTTTTTCGGTCGTCGTAGCTTTGGCGCTTGTGGCTTGTGCGAGTCGGCCGATTAACGTGCCAATTTCCCAGGTCGATCCGCAAAGCGGCTACCGGCCCTATCTCCTGATACCCAAGCGCCAGAATAACGATCAATCCACGCTGATGGTGCTTTCATTCTCGGGCGGCGGAACGCGAGCGGCCGCATTCTCCTACGGCGTTCTGGAGGAACTTCGAGGAACCGAGATTTTTGTCCAGGGCGAGCGCCGCCGTCTGATCGACGAAGTCGACGTGATTACCGGAGTATCCGGGGGAAGCTTTACGGCGCTGGCTTATGCTTTGTATGGCGAACGATTATTCTCCGAATATGAACAACGCTTCTTGAAACGGAATGTCCAGGGCGCGCTCATCAGCCGTGTTGTCAACCCATTCAACTGGTGGAAGTTTGTCGGAGGCAGCGCCGGACGCTCAGAGCTGGCTGCCGAATATTATGATGAAATACTGTTCGAGGGCGCGACATTTGCCGACCTGCTCGACAAGCCAGGTCCGGTCGCCCTGGCAACAGGAACCGATCTGTCGACTGGCTCGCGCCTGATCTTCTTTCAGAATGATTTCGATCTGCTTTGTACGGATCTGAACAAGGTTCGCCTTTCGCGCGCGGCAGCCACCTCGTCGGCCGTCCCGGTCGCACTGTCGCCTGTCACGTTCAACAACTATGGGGGAACCTGCAATTTCAAGTATCCCGCGTGGGTTGCGGACGTTGCCAACCCCGCTACTCAGGTGCGCCCTTCCGGGCGTGCGCTCGAACGCTATCGCGAGATGCAGGACTTCCAGAACAGCAAAGAACGTCCGTACATTCACCTGGTGGATGGCGGCGTTTCCGACAACATCGGCGTGCGCGGTGTGCTGGAGCTTCTTGAAGAACTGGAAGCCAGCGCAGCCTATTCCGAAGAAGTCGGTTTTGGCGTCATTCGACGTATCGTCCTTATCGTGGTCGACTCCAAGTCGGCGCCAAGCACCGATTGGGACCGCAAGGAAACGCCTCCCGGCTTTGTTGTTCAGCTTCTGCAGTCCACAAGTGTGCCGATTGAAAAGTACTCCTTCGAGACCGTCGAAATCATGAAGGATAGAGCCGAAATCATGTCGTGGAAGCGCGATTTGGTCATTGCACGAGCCCGGCTTGCCGGTGCAAGCGTATCGCAGGCTGAGGCAAGTGTGCCGAAACTCACCCTGGAAGTGATCGCCGTGAGTTTTGACGAAATACGCAACCCCCAGGAGCGCGCCTATTTCATGGAGCTCCCAACAAGCTTCGCACTCCCCCCCGACGACATTGACAGGCTGCGCGCGATTGCCTCCCAGCTCCTGAGGGAATCCAAAGAGTACACATCTGTAGTTCGCTCATTCAACGGAACTCCTAAAAAGTGGATTGAGCGGAAGGTGATCGAGGACAAACGCCACAACGGCGAAGCTCCCGGGATGCAAGACGCGGTATCGGCGAGGTGAACCGCCCCTGAGGCTGGCTGCCATGGAAGCGCGGGTGCCTTTCGAGCCGGACTGCACATTCTGGCGTTTATGCGCAGCGTAGTTTCACGAAGGAGAGCACTCATGAATAACGACGCGGAGAAACAGCGGCTCGACGAAACGCAGGCGAACCGCGCAACCTGGAAAAAATGGGGCCGTATCTCAGCGAGCGTCAATGGGGAACGGTACGCGAGGACTACAGCGACAACGGTGATGCCTGGAACCACTTTACTCACGACCAGGCTCGATCACGCGCATATCGTTGGGGCGAGGATGGCCTGGGCGGCATCAGCGACGACCACCAAGTGCTGTGCTTCGCACTGGCATTATGGAATGAGCGCGACGCTATCCTCAAGGAACGCGCTTTCGGCTTGTCAAACAGCGAAGGAAACCATGGCGAGGACGTAAAGGAATACTACTTCTATCTCGACTCGACGCCCACGCATTCGTACATGAAGTATCTGTACAAATACCCGCAGGCTGCCTATCCGTACAGCGATCTCGTCGCAAACAATCGCAGCCGGAGCAAGCATGAGGGAGAGTACGAATTACTGGATACCGGTGTGTTCGACGGCAACCGATATTTCGACGTTTTCGTGGAGTACGCCAAGGTGGCCCCTGACGACGTGCTGGTGCGAATCAGCGTCTTCAATCGGGGTCCGGACGCAGCGCCGCTGCACGTATTGCCGACCCTATGGTTCCGCAATACCTGGTCGCAGCCGGGAGGCGGAGCCAAGCCTATCCTCGAGCGCACCGGATCGACTGGGCAAGCGGCGGTCCGCGCACGTCACAGCGACCCGCTGTTTCAGGAATCGCTGGGCGAGTACTACCTCTATTGCGACGCCGACGTACCGCTGCTGTTCACCGAGAACGAGACCAACAATGCCCGGCTGTTCGGCACGGACAACGCATCGCCCTACACCAAGGACGGTATCGACAACTTCATTGTGCACGGCGATGCCGCCGCCGTGAACCCCGCCCAGCGCGGAACCAAGGCGGCATGCGACTACCAGTTCACTGTCGACGGCGGTAAGTCTCGGGTCCTCCGCTTGCGGCTGACGACTCGCACACCCGGCCTATCGGTCGCTGCGTTCGACGATTTCGACGCGGTGTTCGCGGCCCGGCTACAGGAGGCCGATGCCTTCTACGCGTCGATAACCCCGCGCACGGTTCGCGACCAGCCCGACCGCGCAAGAGTCATGCGTCAGGCCCTGGCCGGCATGCTTTGGACCAAGCAATACTTCTACTATGACCTGGGTCTCTGGCTCGAGGAGCACGGCGCGGGCAGTCGATTGCCGCAACACAAACGCCGCATCGTGCGCAATAGTGAATGGGCGCACATGTTCAACGACGACATCATCTCGATGCCGGATAAGTGGGAGTACCCTTGGTACGCTGCGTGGGATCTCGCGTTTCACATGATTCCGCTGGGCATGGTTGACCCGGACTTCGCCAAGCAACAGCTCGACCTGATGCTGCGCAATGACTACCTGCATCCCAACGGCCAACTCCCCGCTTATGAGTGGAATTTCAGCGATGTCAATCCGCCCGTGCATGCCTGGGCGACGATGCAGCTGTATGTTCTCGACAAGGAGCGACACGATGGGCGCGGCGATGTCGAGTTTCTGAAATACGCCTTTTCCAAATTGCTGGTGAACTTTACATGGTGGGTCAACCGCAAGGACCGCAGCGGGGCTAATGTATTCGAGGGCGGTTTTCTTGGGCTCGATAACATCGGGGTGTTCGACCGCTCATCGCCACTGCCCACAGGCGGCTACCTGGACCAGGCGGACGGCACGGCCTGGATGGTGTTCTTCAGCCAGCAGATGCTGCGCATCGCGGTAGAGCTTGCGATGCATGAGCCCCTCTACGAGGAGTTCGTCGAGAAATTCTTCCAGCACACGCTGCTCATCGCCGGCGCGCTGGACCGCGTCGGCGAGCACAACGACGAAACTTGGGACGAGGAAGATGGCTTTTTCTATGACATGCTGCGGCTGCCGGACGGCAGTGCCACGCGCTTGAAGGTGCGCTCCATAGTCGGGCTGCTGCCGCTGGCGGCGGTAGCCATATTCGAGGAAGACATCCTCAGCGAATTGCCGAAATTCCGCGTGCGTGCCCGCTTGTTCCTGGAGCGCCACGCCGAACTCGCCGCCAATACGCATCTGCCCCAACAACCAGGCGTCGCCAACCGCCGCATGCTCGCGATCATGGGTGAGCAAAAGCTGCGCCGCATTCTGGCGTACATGCTGGACGAGGCTGAATTCTACGGTCCATATGGCATACGCGCGCTGTCGCGCTTCCATCTTGAACATCCTTACGTCTTTCACCACGCGGGGCAGGAATACCGGGTCGCCTACGTGCCGGGCGACTCCGACACCGGCATGTTCGGCGGCAATTCGAATTGGCGCGGGCCGATCTGGATGCCGATCAACTTCCTGCTTTATTCTTCCCTGATACGCTTGTACGCCTACTTCGGCGAGGATTTCAAGATCGAATGCCCGACCGGGTCGGGAAAGTTGATGACCTTGCTGGAAGTCGCGAAGGAGCTCGGCGATCGGCTGGTCCGTATCTTTCTGCGCGACGACGACGGCCATCGACCGGTAAACGGCACCGCCTACAAGTTCCGGGACGACCCGCACTGGCGCGACCTGGTGCTGTTTCACGAGTACTTCCACGGTGATACCGGCGCCGGCATCGGCGCCAGTCATCAAACCGGCTGGACCGGCTGCGTCGCACGCATCGTTCAGATGAATGCTTTGCTCACGAAAGAACTGCTGCTGAAACCGGGAGCCGAGGTCGCTGCCTTACGCTCGCTGAGAACCGAACTGGCGGCACCCGAATCAGAATCGCCGGATAGCCGGTAGAACAAAGGAAATCGCCATGCCGACCAAGCACGCCAGTATGGACCTGCCGCAGCCCATCATTCCGGCGCTGGAATCACCGGCTCTGTTGAAAGGACAAACTGCGCTGGTTACCGGCGCCAACTCCGGTATCGGCCGCGCTATCGCTGTTTCGCTCGGCACGGCCGGCGCAAATGTGATCGTCAACTATGTAAGCAATCCGTCTGACGCCGAAGCAGTAGCCGAAGAGATTCGCGAGGGTGGACAGCGTGCAATGACCATACAGGCCGACGTCTCTGACGAGACACAGGTACAAGCCATGTTTGCTGCGGCGATGCTCGAGTTCGGCACTGTCGACATCCTGGTCAGCAACGCAGGAATGGAGCGCAACGCGCCGTTTCACAAGATGAGCGCCGCGCAATGGGACGCGGTAATCAACGTCAACCTGCGCGGCGCCTTTCTTTGCGCGCGCGAGGCCGTGTGCGAGTTTCTTCGCCGCGGCGTGCGCCCGGAAGTTTCAATGGCTGCCGGCAAGATCATCTTTACCAGCTCGATCCATGAAATCATTCCGTGGGCAGGTCACGTGAACTATGCCGCATCCAAGGGCGGGCTGATGCTGCTGATGAAAAGCCTGGCGCAGGAAGTCGCCGAGAAGCACATCCGGGTCAACTCCATTGCGCCGGGCGCGATCCGCACGCCGATCAACGCCGCGGCCTGGTCTACGGCCGAGGCCTATGCCAAGCTGATGAAGCTGGTGCCCTATAAGCGCATTGGCGAACCAGCAGAAATTGGTCGCGCCGCCGTTTGGCTGGCATCGGACTTTTCAGATTATGTCGTCGGCACGACGCTCATCGTCGACGGGGGAATGACCTTGTACCCCGGATTCGAGTCAGGCGGCTGAATCGATCAATTGTCTTTGCATTTGCTCGGGCGGCATGGGCACATCATGTGCTGTGAGTATCCGACACGCCATGGGCGGTTATCAATGTAAGGAGTTTCATCATGCCAGCAAAATCGAAATCCCAGCAGCAGGCAGCCGGCATTGCCTTGGCCGCTAAAGAAGGCGAAAAAAAAGTAGGCGACTTGAAAGGCCCGTCCAAATCCATGTACAAGTCGATGAACGAGAAAGAACTTCGCGAACTGGCCTCCACGAAAACCAAGCATAAGCCCGATCACAAGTCCGATAAGGATTGAGGATACCAATGGCTATGGTCGGAGTGCGAAAGTGGAAGGCGGGTCGTATGTGCAGAAACTGATCAAAACGGCGAAACACGAACGACTTGTGCTGATGGCTCTGCTGGCCGGTGCATTGGCGTACTGGTTCGAGGAAGCGTTACTGAGTGGCGGTCGCGCCATTGCGCTCGCTACGGCGCTTGCCTTGATTCTGGCCATCATCGGTACTTCCTTGCGCGTTGCCCATCATGCAGAAGTGTTGGCCGAAAAAGTTGGCGATCCCTACGGCACCATGATTCTCACTTCCTCCGCTGTGCTGGTTGAAGTCATCGTACTGGGAATCATGATGAACCATGAGCCGTCGCCCACTTTGGTGCGGGATACTATTTATGCCGCTGTCATGCTTGACATCAACGGCATCCTTGGCTTGGCGGCGTTAATGGGCGGCCTGAAACATGGCGAACAGGCCTATAACGACGATTCCGGCAAGACCTATGGTGTGATGATCCTTACCGCCATGGGAATCTCGATGGTCGTGCCCGAATTCATTCCACATGCTAATTGGCATCTTTACTCGGCGTTCACCATTGTTGCCATGCTGATGCTATACGGTCTTTTCCTGCGCATGCAAGTCGGCACGCATAGCTACTTCTTCAGCTATAGCTATCCCGAGAAGCGTAGCGGATCCCGCCAAGGTAATTCGCCCCACACCACGGTCCTGGGATCCGCGACACTATTGGCCGCCGGCATTGTGGTGATCGGTGCGATCGCCGAAATCATGTCCAAATCATTAAATGTCGGTTTGGCAGGATTGGGAGCACCGCCTATGGTCGTCGGGCTCGTGGTGGCCAGCATATCGGCGTGTCCTGAGATACTGACGGCGCTTCGCGCCGCGCTGGCCAATCGGATGCAATCCGTCGTGAATATCGCCATGGGTGCGTCGCTTTCTACAGTGATTCTTACCGTACCGGTAATGGAAGCCCTGGCCTTGTTTACCGGCACTCCGTTCCAAATGGCGATGACGCCGGTGCAGACGGTAATGGTAACGATCACGCTGATTGCTGCCGCCATAAACTTGAATGACGGGCAAAGCAATGCAATTGAAGGAATGACGCACTTCGTGTTGTTCGCCACCTTCCTTATGCTGACTTTTCTTGGCCTTTGAGGGCGCCGATATACAGATTTTCACGCGGCTTCACCCAGAATGGTCTCGCGCAGCCACTTCTTGATCATGACCACATGTTCGGCCTCGCTTTGAAGCGCCTGTTGAAATGGCGCGGTCAAGTCATCATGGCCCGATTCCGCCGCCAGCTCGATCAGCAGCTCCCAACAGGCATTGTCAGTCAACTCCGCCGTAAGAATGGCCTCAAGACTTTGTGCAACCGTAGTCCTGGGGTCCGTAATGACTTGCAGCAGTCCAAGCGCGGCGACCCCGCTCGCATCCGCACAAGGCGTCTGTGCGGTGGGGTCCGCGCCCAGGTTTTCCATGACTCCAGTCAGCATGTGGAAGTGCGCTGCTTCCTCGCTACAGATATGCAGGAGGTCGATGCGAAGATCGCTGCGGCGTATATGCGTGGACGCTTCCACCTTTGTGATCAGGGCCTGGTATAGCCGTACGCCCGACCGCTCGAAGGCCAGCCGCTGACCCAGCTTGTCGATCAGCACTTCCGGCTTCTTACCCTTTATCTTGCCCATCGTCGCTTCCAGCAATCCTTTACCTGTGCCGGGCAGCGGCACCGAGCCAACCCGCAGGGACTGCGCGATGTACTGGGCCCGTATTTCGGCCATGGCCGCAGCGCTTCCCTCGGAGCTGGGCGGCTGGGCCAAGGCAAACTGTGCCTGTGTAGGACCTTCGATCGGCGACATCTGCATGCCCGTTCGATTCATGCCCATTTTTGTATTGTCTTCCATATCAGCTCCTTAGGACGGGGTTATCGCGGGTACGGCTAAGCTCGGTGCCGGGAGACCATTGATAGCCGGCCGCTACAATCTCGGCAGGCGAACCATCGGCGTTCAATATGGCCCTGGCCTGGATGGACGCCTGGCTCTCGTCATGCTGGTCGACATAGGAAGTGCCGTTCGCACGCAGCGGCACCTCGGTCGACAGCACGGTACGCACGAACTCCCGTTGCGATGCGAACTGCAGCGGCGTGGGGATCACTTGCCCTAATACTTCTGCCGGATCCCGGCGTTCGTACTGCTTGAAGAGCTCGCTGACCATGGCCAGATGACCAAGCTCATAATCAAGAAAACGCTCCCAGATCGCCTTTATGCGCGAGTTGGTCTCCTGTTCTACACAGCTGTAGTAGGTGTAGACTTCCGTTGCCTCGTGAATAAGGATTTTCTCCAGCAATGACTCGCCGGGATCTTGAAGAGAGCCGTATTGCGTCACATGCTGCTCTTCTATCGAAGCGATTTCCGCATACAGCTGTCGGGCCATTGGATCGGCAAACAGTGGGCCAATATTCATGTAGTAATCGTGGGTCTGGTACTCGGCGGCGGTAATCAGGGTAGAGTGAAGTTTTGTGATGAGTGCCGTGCTGCCTCGCTCATAATGCCGCCTCACATCGTCCTCCGGCGCTCTGTGTTCGTCCACGGTGGGCCGCCCGGGCACGATGTCGGTATAGCCCTGCAGGATGTTATTGGCGTCCTTTCCCTCCAATCTGTCCAGCAGCGCGCTGTAGCGATAGAGGTGATCGAAGTCTTCCAGCAAACCGAATCGGTAGGTTTGCGCCTGGTATGGATCCGGCTCAGCTTGCGCGACCGCGGCCGTGACTTCTATGGCTACTTGCTCATAGGCTATCGTGGTCTCCAATGGCGAATGGTCGGCAGACAGAAGCCAGTTGATCGTCGTGGCCTGATGTTGCTCGACGCGCCGCAGTCTCGCCAGCGGTACGCGCAGTTCCTCGTTGAAGCGCGCAGCAATGTGCTTCAGCCGCAGGGCGTCATTCTCGAGGCCATTCAATAAAATGATACGGACACGTGTAAAGGCGTCGTCATCCAGCTTGCTGATAGGATTGCCCACCATATCGCGCCATGTGAATCGTTGCTGGTCGAGGGGCGTGCCGGTGTTGTCCCATAGGTTGTTTATCGGGCCCATGTCGTTCCTCCTGAAAATCGCATTTCGCAGCAAGTGACAGTCCCGCATGGGCTGCGGCACCGATGTCCGCACGATGCCGATCGCCGCCGCGCGCCCACTGACCCTCGGCACACCGTTTGCTTCGACCGCCATATGGAGCGAGCGAATACATGAACACCACGACCAAAGACCGACTCCCCCGGCATATAGGTTTCATTCCCGACGGCAACCGCCGTTGGGCCGTAGCGCGGGGGCTGGATAAGCAGGAAGGCTACGCTTTCGGCATAGAACCAGGCTTGGCTCTGATTGACATCTGCCGGACGATAGGAATAGAAGAAATCTCGATTTACGGATTCACGCAAGACAACACCCGGCGTCCGGCGATTCAAAGAGAGTATTTCAGCAAGGCCTGTGTCGATTTCGCTCTGGCCGTCGCAAAAAGGGATGTTGCCTTGCTGGTGGTGGGCGATAGTGAATCGGGACTTTTTCCTGAAGAACTGAAACCTTACGTTCAGCGCCAGGGCACGGGAATGAAGGTCAACCTGCTCGTCAACTACGGTTGGGAATGGGACTTGAACGGCCTGAAAACCGGCAAGTTGCGCTCTGAAGACGTGTCGCGCCTTGATCTCATTGTTCGCTGGGGAGGCGGCCGCCGCCTTAGCGGCTTTCTGCCGGTGCAGTCCGTGTACGCCGACTTCTTTGTGCTTGATGCTTACTGGCCCGACTTCGAACGGTCCCACATAAGGCAAGCCCTGGACTGGTTCCGGCAGCAGGATCGCACCCTGGGAGGGTGAACATGATCCCCGGCAATTGTAGCGAGCGCTTCCTACCCGAATTTGTTCAGGAGGTCTATCCTACCGACGATGAATACCGCCCTGAGAGTTATTGGACGAACATATCCGACTGAAAACTGGCATTTCGATGGGGCATGTTCCCTTTTACTTTCAAGGACGTAAAGATGCAAACACAAACCGGCACTGTTAAATGGTTCAACAACGAAAAGGGATTTGGCTTCAT
>JAKFDW010000124.1:0-3841 GCA_036675955.1 Orrella sp.
AAAACGACAAAGGCCACGCTCGCGCGTGGCCTGTCCTGATGCTGGTACGAAGGGGGGACTCGAACTGCTCTGTATATCTCGATAAAACGGGATTTATGTTGGATCTAAGCTCGTGCTTGCCCCTTGATTTGCCCCCTCGGTTAGGCAGCTGGGTGGCGCTAGCCGCGCGCGCACGTAGGGATCTAGGAAGCCGCGAGGCTGACCGAACTATGGGAAATATCGACTAGACCGCTTTCGGGCGCTAGCGAAGGCGATCCTCGGCCACAGTTCGGGCAAGAGGGACCGATCATCTATATCTAGAAAGACGCGCAGCTGCTATTTGCCTCCCCGATCACAATGACTTGCGCATTCGCGCTCACTCGGTAGCGACAGGTGGAAAGGGCAAAAAAGCGACCTTGTTGATCCTGGTCAACGATTTCAGACCACCGTCTTCGTAGGCTGTCGGCATGAATCGACAGGCTCTCCATCTCACGATTGACCGCCCAGACGCACATGCGCGACCCCTGCATGCGGCGCGTGGGCGACGCTGGTGGATCCTGCTCGTCCAGTCGATTTTCACTGCCTTGGCGTCGACGCTGCTCAGCGCCGACGCGACCGCGCAGGCACCCACGAGCGAGTTGCAACCGGGGCAATTCGTATGGACACCCGAAATTGCCCCGCGCGGGCCGCTAGTGGTCGTGGTCAGCCTCCCTCTCCAGCGAGCTTACGTTTATCGCAACGGCGTGCGCATCGGAATTTCTACCGTCAGCACCGGCAGGACCGGTTACGAAACGCCTGGCGGCGTCTTCACGATCCTGCAGAAGCATCGCGAGCATTACTCCAATCTGTACGAAAACGCGTCGATGCCCTTTATGCAGCGCCTGACGTGGGATGGCTTGGCTCTGCATGCCGGCAAGTTGCCCGGCTACCCAGCCTCGCACGGCTGCGTGCGGTTGCCCTCGGCATTCGCAGAGCATTTGTTCAGTGTCACTGCCGCCGGCACCATCGTGGTAATCGCGGCGCAGGATTCGTTCCCTCCGACAGTCACCTCACCTGGACTGTTCGCTCCCGTCGACTCCACGACTGGAGCCGCCTTGCAGGCGCCAATGGTCGATGCGACCTCGTTCGAATGGGTGCCGAAACGCGCACCCTCGGGTCCGCTCACAATTGTGTTGAGCACAGGCGACCAGCGAGTGGTGGTGTTGCGCAACGGCGTCGAGATCGGCCACTCGCCGATTTCTGTTCGCGATTCGCTCATTGTCGCAACGCAAGCGTATGTCCTCCTCGAAGGGACTGAGCCGGAGCCCAGCCTGGTCGTTCCCGATCGTCCAGCTCTGCGCTGGATGGTGCTGACCTTGCCCAGCGACTCTCGGCCGACCCAGGACCTGCGGCAGGCGATCATGGCCGGGAGCCTGTCAGTGCCGAGGGAATTCGCGCGCCTGATCTATGACGTGCTGACACCCGGGGACACCGTCGTCGTCACCGATGAGCCGCTGCAGCCTGCTGCGGCCGCGATGACGTTAATGAGCTCCTATGAGCGATCCGGAGCGCAATGACGTCGCCGCACAATTGGCGCGTGGCCTTGATCAAACGGTGATCGATCGACCAGCCTTCGACGCAAATGCAATCGGTTGATTCAGGTCAAACAATTTGTTTGCCGTAGGACTACCGTCTGCTTCGGACCCCGGAAGTCGGGAGACAGAGGAACCAGTTGGCCATGTGGGAAACGCTGATCGCAACCCACGATCTGGGCCGGCTGCAAACGCTGGCCGCGATTCTGATTCGCCATGGCTTCGGCGATCTCGTGCGTCGATCGGGCTTGGCGCGGGCACTGACTCGCGTCGGCAAAGTCCTGCCGCTGACCCACCTTGAGGAACTTGTGGCGCTGCCTGCGCACGTGCGCGTGCGACGCGTCATGGAGGAGATGGGGCCGAGCTTCGTCAAGCTGGGGCAGGTCCTGGCGACACGTGTGGATTTGTTCCCGCCGGAATGGATCGCCGAATTCAGCAAGCTGCAGAACGCCGTGCCGGCGGTCGCCTTCGAGGCGATTCGCGCCGAGATGACCAAGGCATTGGGTAACGCTCCCGAATCCGCGTTCCTCTGGCTCGATCCGACACCTTTGGCAGCCGCTTCGATCGCGCAAGTGCATCGTGCACGTCTTCATGATGGACGCGAAGTCGTGGCGAAAGTTCGGCGTCCTGGCATCCGCCCGGTGATCGAGGCCGACTTGAGGCTGCTGCAATACGTAGCGACCAGGATCGAAAGCAAGCTCCCGGATCTGCGTCGTTTCCACCCGGTAGGCGTGGTGCGTCAGTTCCGCGCCTCGCTGCTGCGCGAACTCGACCTGGCCGCGGAGTGCAGGCACGCCGAGCGCATCGCCGCGAGCTTTTTGGATGACGATCGCATTGTCGTACCCACGATGCATTGGCCTCTAACCAGCGAACGGATGAACGTCCAGGACTTCGTCGTCGGCATTCCCGTCGCCGATACCCAGGCGCTGGATGCAGCGGGCGTGGATCGCAAGCAGATCGCGCGCACCGGGGCGCAGGTCGTATTGAAGATGATGCTGGAAGATGGCTTCTTCCATGCGGATCCGCATCCAGGCAATGTGTTCGTGCTTCCCGACGGGCGCATCGCGGTCATCGATTTCGGCATGGTCGGACGGCTATCTCCTGCGCGCCGCGCGGAAGTCGTAAGCCTGCTGTTCGGACTGGTCGAGCACGACTCCGAGCGCGTCATTGAGGTGCTGATCGAGTGGACCCAGCAGTCGGATATTGACGAGACGCAACTGTCCATCGACATCGACGCCTTCGTGGATCAGTACCACGGTGTGCCACTGGGTCAGCTCAATCTGGCGGGCATGCTCCTGGATGTGACTGCGTTGCTGCGTTCGCACCGCCTAGCATTGCCGGCGGATCTTGCCTTGCTGATCAAGGTCTGCCTGACGTTGGAAGGGTTGGGACGCAGTCTCGATCCGGACTTCGACATGGCACGCCGGGCGCAACCCTTCCTCCGCCGTGCGATGAGTGCCCAGCTCGGCCCTCGCGCCGTAGTGCGGCGCGGTACCCGCGCCTTGATCGACGCCGCGGGCCTCTTGGTGACTTTGCCACAGGAATTGCGACGGCTTCTGCGCGCAATGCGCGGCGGCAATGCCCGACTGCATCTGAAACTCGATCATCTGCCCGAGTTCAGTCGCCAGGTCAGCCACTCTGCCAATCGACTCGCGGGCAGTCTGGTGATCGCGGCGCTGATCATCGGGTCGTCGATCACCATGACGGTGAAAGCCGGGCCGTTGCTGTTGGGCCTGCCGTTCTTTGGGCTACTGGGATTCGTTGGCGCTTCGATCGCGGGCCTATGGCTGCTGTTGTCGATATTTCGCAGCGGCGGCGGTCGTTAGCGCTGACGGTTGCGGCCGCTGATCCACGGCTCACGGTCCATTTTCAACAGATGACGCTGCGCAGCCTCGCTTGGTAGCAACCTCTGCTACCCAATCAATCGCCGGGAAGTCATCCAACGGCTGCTAACGATCCACGTCGTTCATCCAACCCAAGATTCAGCTATCCAGACAGCGCCAAGCACACCTATCGAGGGCCACAATACCCCCGGATGAAGTACTCCACGCAGTACTGGGTTGCGGGGTATGTATCCAAGTCCGTGAGCGAAGCTACCGCAGATGGCCAGCATCAATGGAGACAACAGTCCATGCTCCATGGGTGTCAGCTCACCCCCACGCATGGCAGGCAGGAACAACAAGCCAAGCGTGGCTGCGATGGCGAGCAGGAGCGAGATAAAACGCGCCATTAGATGTCCTCGAGGACCTCGCGCCGGTCGCGCTCTTCATCCGAATGCAATTCGTACCACA
>JAKFDW010000125.1:0-40088 GCA_036675955.1 Orrella sp.
AATACAACCAGGCTCCAGCCCAGCCCCGCGCGCAGCGTCCGGCCCAGCAACCTCGTCCCGCTGCTCCGCAAGCTTCCCCGGCCGCCAACCTGGCCGATATGGACGACGACGTTCCTTTTTAGACCCGACCTTCGTTGAGTTTGTAAACAACATCCCAGTAAGCTTTGTGCTTGCTGGGATTTTTTATTGTTTACTGTTTTTTAGATTGGCCCATACTGTGGTCAGGGCTCTGGACTAACAATGGCGAGTCATTGAATCGCACGCCACTAGTCCTAAAACTCATCAGCACGTGACTTATCGTCGCTTGTCCCTGCTATGCCGAATGTTGATAATCGGATTCAGCCGATAGACGTTCATTCTTCAACTACATAGCCTGGACAACAAAGCATGACACAAACAGATAAAGCCAAGACAAAGCCCCTCGACGGAATTAAGGTCGTCGACTTTACGCGTGTGTTCTCGGGACCGTATTGTGCGATGCTCTTAGCAGACCTGGGTGCTGAAGTCGTCAAGGTTGAAATGCCAGGCCTAGGCGATCCGTTGCGTACCCAAGGGCCTCCCTTCCACCATGAAATAGGTCTTACCTTCCTCGCCACGAACCGCAACAAACGTTCTCTTACACTGGACTTGAAGACCGAAAAAGGCCGAGATCTGGCGTTCAAACTTTGTGAGGGGGCGGATGTAGTGTTGGAGAACTTCCGGCCTGACGTCATGGGTCGGCTTGGCCTGGGATATGAGAAACTGGCCGCTGCCAATCCGAAGCTTATTTTCGGCTCTATTTCGGGTTTGGGCGCAGACGGGCCGGATATGAAAGAAGGCGCGTTCGATCTAACGATACAGGCGATTGGGGGCTACATGAGCATCACGGGCGAGCGTGACGGAAAGCCTATTAAACTTGGCACCTCGGCCTTTGATATCGTGGCGGGAATGAATTGCTACTCCGGCGTGCTGGCTGCGCTGTTACAGCGCCACATCACCGGGAAAGGACAAAAGGTGGAGACCAGCCTGCTGGAGAGCGAAGTCGCCTTTCTGACGAACGCTGCAATTGAATATCTTATTACCGGGAACAACCCGGGGAAATGGGGTTCGGAGCACTCTCAACAAGCTCCCTACAAAGCCTTTGAGACCGCAGACGGCTGGACTGTCATCGGTGCTGGTTACCAGAATCTCTGGGAAGCTTTCGTAAAGGTGCTGGGAAGAGAAGACCTATTGGACGATGCCAGGTTCAAGGATCTGGTAGGCCGTGTCGAGAATCGGGATGCTCTATACGAAATTCTCGACCCGGAAGTCCGGAAGCTCCGTACCCGCGAGCTCAATGCCAGCCTGACCGCCGCCAAGGTCCCTTGCGCTCCTGTGAACAATATGGAACAAGTATTCAACCATCGGCAGGTTTTGCACCGCAACATGCTTTGTTCTGTGGAGCATCCTGTTTATGGTGTGTTGCCTCAGGTGGGGGCAGCAACCAAGTTTTCGGACTTCGACATCGGGTCAGACTGGAGCGCGCCGCCATTGCTGGGCGAACACAATGAGTCAGTATTGAGTGAGTGGCTTGGTATTGACGACGAAGAAATCCAGACGCTGAAAAGCGAAAGCATTATCTAGCGTTGGGTTATGCGCAGGTCAAATATCGCCTTTCGCTTGCTTAAGTATCCATTTTCGGAACTTGTCGACTTTCGGGTCGTTGCGCTTGTGCTCCGGATAGACAAGGTGGTAGGCATCGTTGCTTTCATATGCATCATCAAACAACATGACGAGTCTGCCGGACTTCGCCTCTTCTTCGACAAACATGCGGGGAAGCAAGCCGATGCCTAGTCCGGCCATCGCTGCTTGGGTAATGAGGTAGAAGTGTTCAAAGCGAGCGCCGGTCCAGGCTGTCGCGCTATTGGCACCGTGCGCTTCGAACCATTCTTGCCACCGATTGGGCCTGCGCGTGTGCTGTAAAAGGGCCGCCTTTTCCAGGTCTTTTGGAGATTTTACGGGACCGATGGTTTTCAAGTATGCGGGCGAACAAACCGGTACCAGCACTCGGCCGACCAGCGGATCAGCCACCACATTCGGCCAGTCATTACTTCCGTAGTGGATGGCCACGTCTAACTGCTCGGACTCCAGGTCGAATGGTTTGCTGCGAGTAAGAACATCCAGAAGTATGTCGGGGTGCTCGCTGTAGAAGGTATGTAGGCGCGGGATCAGCCATTTCACGCCGAAGGCAGAGGGCGTTGCGACGTGCAGAATGCCGCCTTGCTCTTGATACGAAAGCAGCTTTAGTGTCGCTTCCTGCAGGGAATGCAGTGAACGGCGTACATCCTCGGCGTACGTGCGGCCCGCCTCGGTAACGGAAAGCCTTTGATTGATGCGTCGAAACAATTCGACGCCCAGATAGTCCTCCATGAGTCGTACCTGACGGCTGACAGCGCTTTGTGTCAAATTGAGTTCGACGGCGGCCTTCGTAAAGCTCATGTGACGTTCGGCAGCTTCGAATGTACGCAGCGCCGAGAGGGAGGGAAGATGCCAATGCATGTGTAAAGTATATTCCAAATACTCATGAGCGAACAATTTCATATCGCTTGCGGTCCTCATGCTCCATCACGGATCATCTACCTTGTATCGCGGTAGGGTCACGAGCCGTGGAATCAATAAATGGCGCGGCGTCGGCAGGAATGCCGGCTGCTTTGGAGTTGGATCGAATGATAAAAATGGAATATGTCGAGACCGACGTATTGGTCCTAGGCGGAGGCCTTGCTGGCTATCGTGCTGCGCTAGCGGCGCGACAGCACGGTGCAGAAGTCATGATCGCGTATAGGGCAAGAGGTGCATCCCCGTTCGTTATTGGTTTCAATGCGCCACTGGGCCATGCGGACGCCAGGGATACGCCCGAGGTTTTCCTTGCTGACATGATCCATGGTGGATACCAGTTGAATGACAAACGTCTCGCCCGAGTCCTTGCATATGAGTCGGTAAGTGCATTTCGGAGTCTCGATGAACTGGGCGTGCCTTTCGCACGTGAGCAAGGCGCAGGCCCAACATCGAGCGGCAGAGTGCGCCAACGCCATTTGTCGGGCAACTCTTATCCGCGCTCCGTGTTCGTACCGGAAGGAACCGGCCGCGCAATACTCGAAGCCTTGATCCACAAGGCGCAGCAAGAGAACGTGCGCGCTATAGCGGGGTATAAGATTCTGCATATTGTCAACCATGATGATTGCGTGAGAGGCGCTTTGCTCTGGAAGCCGCAAACACAATCCGTGCTTGTGGTCGATGCGCGCGCCGTGGTCGTCGCTATGGGGGGCATTGGCCAACTCTATGCAGGCAGCACCTATCCTGCTGATGTGGCTGCTGACGCATACGGTCTTATGATCGATGCAGGCGCTCAAATGATCGACATGGAGTTCGTACAGTTTGAACCCGTCGTGACGGTATGGCCGCATGCCTGCGCAGGCATGGAAATGCCTACAGCGATGCTGGGGGACGGCGCCCAACTGCGAAACGCAAAAGGCGAGCGATTCATGATGCGCTACAACCCGCCTCTGGGCGAGCGTGGCATTGAAAAGGCCAAGATGTCATTGTTCATACAGCAAGAGCTGGATGAAGGGCGGGGTTTTCCGGAGGGCGGCGTTATCTTTGATACGACTGTAATTCCTCCGGATGTGCTCAATAGCTATGTTTCCCATTGCAAACGTTTGCGCGCGGCTGGTCTCGAACCGTCCGAGCGCAGCCCTATCGTTGCACCGGCTGCCCATAGCACGATGGGCGGAGCCCTCATCGACCAGGACGGATGGACTGGTGTTCCCGGCTTGTTTGTCGGAGGAGAATCAAGTGGCGGCATACATGGTGCGAGCCGCATAGCGGGAAATGGTTGCACCGACACGCTGGTGTTCGGAGCCGTCGCTGGACGAAATGCCGCAAGACATATGGTTTCACGAAATGCGAAGGTGGTAAGGGATGCTGCAAAGCATGCATTGAGTCCGCTGTCCAGCCAGTCCGCGAGGGACAGTACTGCGGTCCAGGACGCCAAGGAATCGATTCGGCTTCTCCTTGCCGAGTCAGCTGGAATTTGGCGAACTGGCAACGTCCTGAAAGATGGTTTGACCAAGCTCCATCTCATCGAAAGCGAACTCGAACAAGCGGGCAGTGCCAGCTTGATGGAGTTGGCAGGTTTGTTCGAGGCCAAACATATGGCTATTACGGCTCGCATGATCATTACTGCGGCGCTCCTGCGCACAGAGAGTCGCGGTGCTCACCAGCGTACTGACTACCCACAACGTGATGATAGTAGTTGGCTCCAGCATATTGGATTCCGGAAGTCGGACGCTGGCGAACTCATCCATGAAACCGTGCCGGTACGCTAAATCGACACGTCCATCGCCATTCATAATAGGAAACATCGAAGGTAAATTTATGAACTTTGAACTGACAGAAGACCAACAAATGGCATTGGACGGCTGGACGCGTCTAGTACAACGTGATGTCGCCCCACTCGCCAAGGAGTTCAAGGATAAGCCGTTTTCTCGGGATGCGGCGTTGGAAGTGATGAGAGTGATGGCGCCATATGGCGTGGGTTCAGGGTGGGTGCCCGAAGCAGGCGGAGGCCTCGGGCTCGACTTTCTGACCAGCGGCCTATTATTCGAAGAATTGGCCAAGGTCGCGCCAGACGTGGCGGGCATTGCATGGGTATCGGAGGGTGCGGCGTTGAAAATCTTCAGCAATGGTTCGGACGCCCTCAAGAAACGCTATCTGCCAAAGCTGACGACAGGTGAAATGATAGGTTGTTCAGCCATAAGCGAGCCAGGTATGGGATCCAGCGTGCGAGAGATGCGCACCCGCGCGGTGAAAGATGGCAAATATTTTCGAATATCCGGTGAGAAGATGTGGACGTCGAACGCTACGGTTGCTGATGTAGTGACTGTCGTAGCCCGCACCGACGAGAATGAGTTTTCCATGTTTCTTGTTGACCGAGAAGAGCATGGGTTCAAACCTAGGGAAATCGACAAGCTAGGCTTGAACGGCTGGCCCTTGTGCCAGGTGTCGTTTGACGACGTCGTGGTACCGGAAGAGAACTTGCTCGGGGAATTAGGTGCCGGTATGCGCGAAGCGATGAAGGGCTTCGCGCGTTCTCGGTGTTTCGTGTCATGCTTGGCGCTAGGTATTGCACGCGCGGCGCTGGAGGCTGGCATTGCATATGCCAAGGAAAGAGTCCAGTTTGGCAAACCCATTGCGGGGCATCAGTTGATCCAGGCTATGCTGGCAGACATGGCCACCGACATTTCTGCCTCTCAGCTTCTGGTGTATCGCGCCCTTTCCATGCTTAGCAGCGGTAAGCGCTGTGATGTGGAGGCATCGATCGCCAAATCGTTTACGACTGAGGCGGCTCAACGGGTCACTTCGAAAGCCATACAGATTATGGGTGCGTTCGGCTTGGCCAGGGAGTTCCCGGTCGAGCGGCATTTCCGTAATGCGCGGATGTTGACCATTCCCGATGGCACCACCCAGATCAATCAGCTTATCATCGGTCGTCACCTTACAGGTATCGACGCGTTTTCGTAATCGCGGCGTGCGGCGCACCCATAAGGCGGATCTCAGTGCTAGTGCGCCATGCGAATGCGGCGCCATTTTTAGAGAAATGGCGCCGCATTTTTTTATTGTCCTTTGCTTAAAAGGCAATGTCCAAGCCCTTGATGGTCTCCCAGTTGAGATGCACTATGTGCCGGCCCATACGGGTTTGCGCTTTTCGAAGTGAGCACGTATGCCTTCTTCATAATCGCGGGTACCTTCCAATGGACGGCGCAGTCCTTTATCCAAAGCAACGGCCTCGTCCCACGGTAGGTCGGCACCTCGATTGACAGATTCCTTGACTGCAGCAAGGCCCAGGGGACTGGTGCATTCTATATCTCGAGCGCATTCCAGTGCGGAGGACATTAACTCGTCTTTTTTGACAACTCGTTGAAGGAGGCCATATGCCAGAGCCTTGTCACTGGTGATCCGATTTCGTGCAGTAAAGAAAAGCTCTTTTGCCCTTGCGGACCCAATCAGGCGGGGCAGCATGACAGCCGCGCCAGCGCCCGGGTAGGCGCCCAGTGTCATTTCGGGCCAGCCAAATTGCACGTCTTCAACCGCATAGCGCAGGTCGCACGCGATGGCGAGCTCGAATCCGCCACCGAGCGCCCAGCCGTTGACCGCCGCTATCACTGCCTTGGGTGATTCGTGTATTGCCTCGAAAAGATGCCAGAGCGTGCGACTTTGCTCCCATTTTTCATTTGGAGATAAATCTCGACGTTCCTTGAGATCTATACCTGCGCAGAAGGCCTTGCCACTTCCAGTGATGATTATTGTGCGCACGTCGCGTCGGCCTGCCAGCGCACGAATGGTTTCGGTCATTTTCTCGGCTAGCTGGCGGGACAAGGCATTCAGCACCTCGGAACGATTCATCGTCAAGATGACGGCGCTTTGGTCTTGTTCAATCAATAGCGATGTCATGCGGTTTTCCTCAGTGAGTTGTTACGTACGTTTTTAACGCGCTTGAATACCTAGCTGTTCGATCATATCGAGCCACTTCTTGGATTCGGCGTGAAGGTCTTTGTCGAACTCTTCTGGTGTCGAAGACTGACTCGCGGCTCCTGACTGACGGATCTGTTCGATAACTTCCGGAGTGGCCATTGTTTTGACGATCGCAGCATTCAACGTGGCGACCACATCCGTTGGCGTGCCAGCGGGTACGAGATAGCCGAAATCTCCCGTTACGACAAAGTCCTTCGTTCCAAACTCCGACACGGTCGGCACGTCGGGCAGCAAGGGAGAACGCTCCTTGCTCGTCACAGCCAAGGCTCGCAGCTTGCCGGAGCTGATATGCGGGAGCATGGCGGCCAGGTTCTCGAAGGCCACTTGTACTTCTTCACCACCGAGCAAGGCAATTAGGCCTGGGCCGCCTCCTTTGTAGGGAATGTGCGTGATATCCACATCAAAGGTGTTTTTGAACAGTTCTCCCGTCAGGTGTGTTGAACTGCCTACGCCTGCAGACTCGAAGTTGAGGATCCCGGGCTTCGATTTCGCTAGGTCGATAAGCTCGCCCAGATTCTTCGCAGGCAAATTGGCATTTACCACGATGACATAGGGTAGTGTTACTGCCCGGCTGACCGCAGTGAAATCCTCGACGGGATCGTAGTTGAGCTTAGCGTACATCCCCTTTACCGCAACGTGCGGTATCAAGCTCATGAATAACATGGTGTACCCGTCTTTGGAAGAGCGCGCGGCGGCCGATGAGCCTATGGAGCCGCCTGCGCCGCCGCGGTTCTCGATAATCACAGATTGGCCCAGATTCTTTGCGAGAGTGGGTTCGATGAGACGGGCCAGCACGTCCGTTCCGCCTCCGGGAGGGTAGGTCACGATTACCTTTACTGGCGCCTTGGGAAATTCCTCGGCTGCCGTACTGATTGACGCGCCGGCCGCCGTCAACGCAAGGATGGCTCCGGAGAAGGCCACCCGAAGCATGAATTTCCTGTGAGGAGTGGCTGATTTGACTTGGTTTCTGAATATCATATTTTGAATGTCCCTTATCGTTATTGTTGACCTTAGGCGGCAAGGTGCACCATGCTTTGGACGTAACATTCGCCCTAGCGAACTGGTATCCCTGCGTCGGAACTCATCGTCTAGGTGGAGTGTCCGGCCAGGCTGTTGGTTCCTACACATCGTGTCGGTGAATGACATGGCATGTGCACTGAGGTTGTGCTGCGAAGTTCATTCTGCGATAGGATTTCGGCCGTCTCAAGCGATGATTTGTTGTCACATCATGAGCAAACCGTACGACGCCCAGGGTAGGGTTATCACCGTCGAGTTTCGCGAGCGGAGCGCAGAAACCGAATGGCATCGCGTAGTGCTCTACAACTGCCTCGCGGAAATCGCCGACGAATATCTGAAAAAAGGTCGCTCGGCGTATGTGGAAGGGCGTCTTAAAACCCGCAAGTGGCGAGATAAAGACACCGGCGCCGCAAGCTTCTCCGGCCAACTTGGCCGATATAAACGTCGACGTGCCTTTTGACGTCTAGGTTTTAAGAAAGGTAAATAGCTAACCCGTTGCTCTATCACGAGCGGGTTTTTTTCTTTGGCGTTCTGGCTGCTTCCTGATCAGAATGGCGCGGCAAGCCATCATGGCTGCGCTGCGTTCACGGCCGCTTGCTGCCCGGCGGGATGCACCTGGTCTATCATGGACCTGCCGTCGCAGTGACATCAAACAATCGGTTTTGTGCCGTCTCAAATCTTTCAGGAACCAGAAACCTTATGGAAATGCACAGTATCCCGTTCGGAGTTACCAAATGGGAAGAGGTCGAAGCAACAGTACATCCCGGTGAAGTCGGCCAAGCAATCTGGCGCACCCGACATTTTGGAGACATCCGTGTACGGATCGTCGAATATAGCGCTGGCTATCTCGCCGATCATTGGTGCAGCAAGGGACACGTCTTGTATTGTCTGGACGGCGAATTACACACCGAGCTTGAGGATGGCCGGAAATTTTTGCTCAAACCGGGTATGAGCTATCAGGTGGCGGATCAGGCCGAGCCGCATCGTTCATCAACGATGACGGGCGCGAAACTGTTCATCATCGATTAATTGCCAGCAGTAAAACCGCCCCGATTTCGGATTACCTGAGAGCAGGGGTATTTGTCCTTAAGCCTCATTCACTGAATTCACGCGTGGATCCATCTCCCTTATCTCGGCCCCGGTGCGAACGCTGCTTGCGGCCGGTGTCGCATTGCCTGTGCGCCCACGTGCGTACAGTGGCCAACCGTACGCGTGTGTTGATACTTCAACATCCCACGGAGTCTCGCCACGCACTGAATACGGGCCGGTTGGCGGCGCTGGGCTTGCAGCGATCCGAAGTGCTGGTGGGCGAGCATTTCCCCCAACTGGATGCCATTGTGGCCCAGTCCAACCCCGTGTTCTTGTTGTTTCCCGGGGATAGTGCCGTGGCGCCGCAAGCAATGGCGCGCAGTTCCGAGCCGAACACGGCGCTGTTGATTGTGCCCGATGGCACGTGGCGCAAAGCCCGCAAGATCCTGCACGCAAATCCCGTACTGGCCACCTTGCCACGCCTGAGCCTGGAAAAGGAAGCTCCCTCGAGCTACAGGCTGCGTCAAACCCGCGAGCCGGCTGCCGTGTCCACGATAGAAGCGGTGGTGCGTACTTTGACGCGTCTGGAGCCTGATCAGGATTTCAGTCCGGTTTTGACGCCGTTCAACGTTCTTATCGAGCAACAGATCCAGGCGATGGGCATGGATGTGTATCGGCGAAATTATGGCGGTTTGCAGGCTGCTGAAGAGCCTGACCCGCGCTTTGATTAATACGTCGCAAGGTCACACTGTCTATCCGGTGTTCAAGGCAGCGGCTCGTGCACCTTCAGAGGCGTGTCGTCGCGTACAGGGACTGTCTGACGCTCGATCATGCGGTGCACCCTCGGTGGCTCTGTGCCGCGATGCAGCGCAAGCAGTTGATCCGAGACTGCGGCATCGGCGAACGTACGGCGCTGATGGTGCCGCACATATTCCACCCAGGTCGCTACGTGGTAGCTTTCCGTCCAGACACGCGGGTTTTCCAGGTCGCGCAGCAAGGACCATTGGCGCGCACCGTCGCGGATGCGGATCCGGCGGCGTAATGCCATTGCGGACAGGAAGGCAGGTATGTCGGCTTGCGCGATTTCGTAATCCACCATCACCATGATGGGGCCGCTGCGCGAGCTCAGGTCGAGCTTCAGCTCGGGTTCGTTGAAGCGGTCCAGCGGGTCGAGATTGAGTTTGCCGAATTCGGGCAAGCCGAAGCGCAGCCCTATCAGCGCTCCCGCCACCAGCACGATTCCGGATACGATCAGCGCCTGGTCGGCTCCGTGGGCTTCCGCCGTAAGCCCCCAGAGCCAGCTGCCCGCCGCCATTCCGCCGAAGGTGGCGGTTTGATACAGCGCCAGGGCGCGCCCCACCACCCAGCGGGGCGTAGACAGCTGAACGGTCACGTTAAAGAGAGACAGCGTCAGCACCCAGCAGGCGCCGGCGGGCAGCAGGACCAGGCAGCTTATCCATAAATCGCGGCTCAATGCCAGCAAGACGGCGCTGATGGCGAAGCCGATGAAGGCGGCCCGGACGATGGTTTCATTGCGCCAGTTTTCGCGGACCCGCGCATTGAGCATCGCGCCGCCAATGGCGCCGGCGCCGAAGCAGCCCAGCATGATGCCGTAGGTGAAGGCTCCGCCTTGGACAAGATCGCGCGCCACCAGCGGCAACAAAGCGAGTACGGCCACGGCGGCCAGTCCGAACAGGAAGCCGCGAAAAAGCACCTTCAACAAATTGGGGGACATGACGATATAGCGCAGGCCGGCGGCGATGGCGCTGCCAAACGCTTCACGCGGCAAGGTGCGGGGCGGCCTTTGCGGCTTCCAGCGCCACAGGGCATGAATCAAGGCAATGTAGCTGACGGCATTCAGCGCGAATGCAAAGGCTGCGCCGGCCAGCGCCACAATAATGCCGCCTACGGCAGGCCCGACGCTGCGCATGAGGTTGTAGCTCATGCTGTTCAAGGTTACGGCGCCGGGCAGGTCTTCGCGCGGAACCAGATCGCCCATGGAGGCCTGCCACGACGGATTATGCAGCGCGGTTCCGCAGCCGATGAAAAACGTAAAGGTAAGCAGGAGCCAGGGCGACAGCAATCCGGAAATCGCGAAGACCGCCAGGATGGCGGACACCAGCATCATGATGATTTGTGCCGCCAGCATGATGTTGCGGCGGTCGAAGTTGTCGGCGAGCGCTCCGGCGGCCAACGAGAAGATCATGATGGGCAGCGTCGTTGCCGCCTGCACAAGGGCAACCATGTCGTCGGAATCGGAGATTGTTGTCATGAGCCAGCCAGCGCCCACTGCCTGTATGAGGCCGCCCAGGTTGGAGGCTAGCGTCGCCGTCCACAATGCGCGAAATGTGGCATGCTGGAACGGGGCCAGGGCTGAGGCTCTGTGAGGAATTGGTTAGCTCCTTGTGTAGGATCAGCAGATACGCTCAATATAGCCGGTTCAGCGGACCAGCGCATCCAGTGCAGCGATCTGATCCGTAATGGAAAGGCTTGCGTCGAGTATGGGGATACGCCCGTCTTGCACTGCGGACGGTCGCTTCAATGCCTCGGTGTATGCATCCCAGTGTTCGAGCTTCCACTGGTCGCGCGGATCGTTCCGGTCGGCAATGCGTTGCCTGCGCACAGTCAAAGGCAGCTCCAGCCATACGTGACGCAGCCTGGTCTGTGGGGGAAAGCCGAGATCGCGGGCAGAGAAAAGCGCCGACGAGGCGGTTTCCCGGCTCCAGGGCCCCGGAAAAATCACATCCAGCCCCATGTCCAGTTGGTCTTTTGCGATGCGCAGCGTGCTCTGGTATTCCAGGTCGCGCACTTTGGCCTTGAACAGCGGGCTATCACGATCGTTGGGATCTTGTCCCAGCGCGGCCAGCATTGGGCCCGACCATATTTCGCTGACCACATCTTTGTCCAGCACACACCAGGCGCGGCCTTCGCGGCGTTGCTGCTGCACGAAGTGCGTTGTCAGGAAGGATTTTCCTGTGCCGGCATGGCCGAGCACGAAAAACGCGGTTGGGTTGCTCATGGGTGTACCTTGGCAATTGATTCGGCATGGTGGCGCATGTCCGCGACGAAATGCATGGCAGCCGGTGAAAGGCTTTGATTATGCCGGGTTATTAGGTGTATGGGCTGCAGATGTATGGACAGTTCTACCGGCAAGACCCGCAGCACGCCCAAACGCCCGTAATGATCGGCCAACGACGCCGGCATGACCGCGACCATGTCTGAAATTTCAAGCATGGCGGTGGTGACGATGGTCGAAGCGGTTTCGGTGATGTTGAGATGCTGGTCCACCCCCGCCTCGTGCAATGCGGCTTCGAAACGGACTCTTTGGGGAGCGCCGGGCGGCTGAAGAATCCATTCCATAGAAATCAGGTCGTTGAAGGAGACGCAGTCTTGTCTGGCAAGAGGATGGGATGCCCGCGTCACCACGACCAGCGCCTCGTCCAGCAGCGGGACGCTTGAATAGTCGCCTTCGCCATGGCCCGTGGTCAGGCGGCCCAGCACCAGGTCGACCTCGCCTCGCGCCAATTGGCGGATCATGACGTTGCTGGTGTCGACGGTGATGGAAACCGCTACCCGAGGATGCCTGTGTTTATAGTCCACGAGCATCGGCGCCAGCAATTGGGGGATGGCTCCCGGCACACTGCCTATCCTCAAGGCGCCTTGCAGGCCTGAATGCAAGGCCATTATTTCTTCATGCATGAACGCGAAATCGGTCAGCATACGCCTGGCATACCGGACTACGGCCTCGCCGTACGGCGTAGGGGCCATGCCTCGGGCATGGCGGTCGAACAGCGGTACTCCGAAAGCGTCTTCGACTTGCTGCAGCAGCTTGCTGGCGGCGGGCTGGCTGATGTTCAGCGCGGTTGCGGCGCGGCCCAGGTTGCGCTCGGTGTCCAGCAGGTTTAGCAAAGCAAGCTGGCGCGTGCGCAAACGCAGAAGCAGGGAAGGATAAGCGGGCGCGGCAGGCATGATTAATTATATATATAAGTATATGTATTGTTGCTTTAATTCTATTGGAATGGAATGCCTTGTTCCTTTAATCTGCTTTCAGTCCCCGGCTGTACAGGAGGATCAATAAAAGGAGACAACACGTCATGACAATCCGCTCTCTGCTGCATGCCATTGTGCCCTGTGCCCTGGCCATTGGCCTCAACTTGCCTTCCCTGGGCCTCGCCCAGGAGTTTCCGGACAAGCCCCTGCGAATACTGGTGGGCGCTTCGCCAGGCGGAGGTACCGACATCCTGGCGCGTGTCCTCGCCGACAAGTTTTCGGCCGGCCTCAAACAATCCGTCGTGGTGGAAAACCGGCCGGGCGCGTCGAACACAATTGCCGCCGCCCTGACTGCGAACGACCAACCTAATGGCCTGACCCTGCTGGTTGCCACCAATACCGGCCAGGCCATTGCCCCGCATCTGATAAAGCTGTCTTACGATCCGCTCAAGAACCTGCAACCGGTGGGGCTTGTAGCCGTCATGCCCAATGTGCTGGTCGTGCCCAGCAGCTCGCCTTACAAGAGCGTAAAGGAGCTTCTGGCCGCAATGAAGAGCAAGCCCGGCGAGTTCAAATTCGCCTCTTCGGGGGTAGGCAGTACCCAGCACGTTGGCGCCGAAGCATTCAATCTGGCGACCGGGACGAAGGCCATCCACATTCCTTACAAGGGCAGTGCCCAGGCGCACTTGGATATCATTTCCGGACAGGTTGACATGATGTTCGATTCCACGTCGTCGGCAATGTCGCAAATCCTTGCCGGGAAATTGCGGCCCTTGGCCGTTACGGCGCCCAAGCGGTCGCTTGCCTTGCCCGATGTTCCGACATTGGCGGAACAGGGAATCACGGGCGCCGATGTCAATACTTGGTATGGCCTTTTCGCCACGGGCGGCACTCCGCCGGCCATCATCGGGCGGCTTCACGATGAATTGAAAAAGAGCCTTGAAACGCCCGATGTGCAAGCACGAATCAAGGCCTTGGGTGGAGATATCGAACTCCTGAGCGTCGAACAGTTCGCGGCGATGAACCAGAAAGAGTACGACCATTATGGCCAGTTGCTGAAGGCATCGGGCATCAAGATAGAGTAAGCGTCCGGGGGCCGCAGCGGCCCTCGTGCTTCATTGCAATCCAGAAAGGAAAAACTTATGAGCATCAAACGACCTCGCCTCGCTGTTCTGCTGGGCGATCCGGCCGGCGTCGGTCCCGAAATGGCGGTGAAGTTGCTGGCGCGCCCGCAGAACAGGCACACGGCAGACCTGCTCTTGATCACCGATCCGGTAATGCTCGCCGATGCGCAACGCATCGCCGGTGTTGCACTGAATACCCTGGTCGTGAATGATCTTGACGATGTCCGGTACGAGGCCGGCCGCTTGACAGTGCTGGAACAGGATTGGTTGCGTGGCAAGTCGCCGTCGCCAGGCCAGTGCACGGTCGAAGCGGGGCGAGCCTCATTTTTGGCGCTGGAAACGGCCCTGGAAGCGGTCAAGCGCGGCGCAGTCGACGGCGTCGTCTTTGCGCCGCTGAACAAGCATTCTTTGCGCCTGGGCGGGCTGACCGAAGAAGACGAACTTCGTCATATACAACGCAGCTTGCAGGTGCAGGGCTTCGTCTGCGAGTTCAACATAACAGGCGGCCTATGGACCTCGCGCGTCACGTCCCACGTACCGATACGCGAAGTAGCCGATCTCATCACGCAGGAAGGTATCTGCGAGGCAGTGAAGATCGTCGATGGGGCCTTGCGCCAGGCAGGTATTGAACAGCCGCGCATTGCGGTGTCGGGCCTGAATCCGCATGCCGGCGACGGCGGTTCAATCGGAACAGAGGAAATCGAAGTCATTGCGCCCGCCATCGAGCAGGCGCGGATGCTGGGCCTGGACGCCCGCGGTCCGTTCTCTCCCGACACCGTCTTCATTGCCGCTCGCCGCGGCGACTTCGATGCCGTCGTTTCAATGTTCCACGATCAGGGTCAAATCGCCATGAAGCTTATCGGGTTCGATCATGGTGTTACGCTGCATGGCGGCTTGCCCGTGCCAGTGGTCACATCGGCCAGCGGCAGCGCCTTCGACATCGCCGGCAAGGGGGTAGCGAATGTTGAAGGGCTGCAGCAGGCGTTCGATCTGTGCGTCCGTATGGCGTCCCATCATCCGGTGCAAGCCGAAGTCGGGTAGTCAGACTGCGCCATGCGATTCGACGAACAAGGCGTAGAGCGAGTGGCAGCTTGCCATATATAGGCGGTTGTTTTTCGGGCCGCCGAATGTAAGGTTGGCGCAGCGTTCCGGAAGCTTGATGAAACCGATGGCCTTGCCGGTGGCATTGAATACCATGACGCCGTCAAGCTCTTCCGGGTCGCCTTTCAATGTATAGACTTTCCTGCCGTCGACATCGGTGGGTTCGGCATTGAGCGCGCCGTTGCTGCCCCAGCCGCACCAAAGGTTCCCGTCCTGGTCGACCTTGAAGCCGTCCAGGGCTCCATGGTCTGATGCATCGATAAGCTTCACCTTGTTCGATACGGTGCCATCCAGGGCGACGTCATAGCTCCAGATGCTGCGGTTTGGCGTGCCCTTCCATTCGACGACGTAGAGTTTTTTTTCATCGGGGGAAAAGGCCAGCCCATTGGGATTGACGATGTCTGTGATGACGGCCGTCAGCGTTCCATCGGTGCCCAGGCGGTATACGTTCGTGGTGGCTTGCTCCGGCGTGGCTTTCGAGCCTTCCCACTCGCCGTTGATGCCAAATAGCGGATCGGTAAACCAGACGGCGTGGTCGGAGGTGACCACCACATCGTTCGGCGCATTCAGCCGCTTTCCCTCGTAGTTGTCTGCCAGCACGGTTTGCTGGCCGTCGTGCTCGGTACGCACGACCCGGCGCGTGACGGAATGTTCGCAAGTTATCAGGCGGCCCTGGCGATCCCGCGTGTTGCCGTTCGCATAATTGGCATTGGCACGGAACACGCTGAACGTATCATTGGACTCGTCGTATTTCATGATCCGGTTGTTGGGAATGTCGCTTACGAGCACATAACCTTCATTGGGAAAATAGACCGGCCCTTCCGCCCAGCGCATGCCGGTTGCGACCTGCTCGACCGTGCTGCTGTAGATGCGATATTTCGTAAAGCTGGGATCGAGAATCAGGATGGACGGATCGGGGTAGCGCTGATTGGGCGTGAAAAGGAATGATTGTGCGCTGGATGCGGCGCTGACCAATGCCAAGGTGCTGCCGGCGGCGGTCTTGAGGAACTTCCTGCGTGGCTGAACGTTTTCTTGCATGGCATGTCTCCGTTTCGTTCGCTGTCGTTGGATCATCAATATTCGAGGACTCCTCATAATTCTGGGTTATGCAAGCTTAAAAGGAAAGCCGGTCTATGGCGGCATCTTTCTTTTTAAGATCAGCGGCTTGGCTTCTGCAAGGCAAGGTTCTTGACGGTTTTTTCGTTCTGCCAGTGCGAGTTGCGGACGGGGCGATATGCGCGCATGCTGGCATCTGCAGGCGGCCGTACGGCACATCTCATTGCGCCTGCGCATGAATGGACATTGAAATGGAAGCTCTACTCGAGGATCCCGTCGCTGCCGCCGGGGGAAAACTGCTGGGCGTGCTTGGCGGCATGGGGCCATTGGCGGGGGCCTCATTTGCCTACCGCCTTGCACAGCTGACGCCCGCGCGCACTGATCAGGAACATATCCCGGTCTTGCTGCGCAATGATCCGCGCATACCGGATCGGTCCGCATCCCGACTCAGCGGCGGCACGGATCCTTTGCCTGCCATGCTGGAGGGCATGCGATTCCTGGCGCGGTCGGGTGTGGATTGCATCGCCATTCCCTGCAATACCGCCCATCTGTGGTTTGATGCGCTTCAGTCGCAGGTCGCTGTGCCGGTGCTGCATATCGTGGAGTCGGTTGTTGAAGATTTGCGGCGCCAGGGCATTCATGGCGGCAAGATCGGCATCATGGGTACGCCCGCTACCCTGGAGCTGGGCCTTTATCAAAGCTACCTGACTCGAGCCGGCTATGAGCCGCTTGCGCCCTCGCAAGCTGAAATCGTGGACTGCTGCATACCGGCCATCGCGGCCGTAAAGGCCAATCGGATCGATGCCGCCTTTTCCCCGGCCGCTCAGGGCATTGCCGCGCTGGAGAAGCGGGGGGCGCAAGCCGTGGTGCTGGGGTGCACGGAACTGCCGCTGGCTGTGCCACACCATAGGCGTGGCGAATTCGGGCTGGTGTTGACGGACTCCATCGATGCATTGGCGCTCTCTGTGCTGGAGCGCTTCAATGCATCGGCTGGCGTTGCCCTGGCCGCCTAGGAGCCCGGGCTCCTAGGGCCGATTGAAAGACTGACGGCTCAGGACGCGTCCCGGGCGGTTGGCGCACACGTCGGTACCGTCCCAGACGGGTTCGCCGTTCACCCATACGCCGTGTATGCCTTGGCTGGTCTGTATGGGCGCATCGAAAGTGGCGCGGTCGGTGACCAGGGCCTCGTCCATCAGCACCAGGTCGGCAAAATAGCCGGGTCGAAGCAGGCCGCGTTTCTCCAGACCATAGTTGTCGGCGGCCAATCCCGTCATTTTGTGTATGGCTTGCTCCAGCGTAATCAGATTCTGCTCCCGCACCATCGCGCGCAGCACGCGGGTGAACGTGCCCCACTGCCTGGGATGCGGATGAGAGTCAAACGGCAAGCCATCGGAACCGACCATGGTCAGCGGATGCGCCATGATTCTGGCCACGTCGTCCTCGTGCATGAGAAAGTAGATTGCCCCGGCAGGCATCAAGCGATCCAGCGTGCCTTGTTCGTCCAGGCCGAGCTCTTGCATGACATCGGCAAAGTCGCGGCCCGCTGCTTCCGGGTAGCCTTTGGACCACGTCACCATGGTGCGCTTGGAAATCATGACGCGATCCAGTCGCAGCATTGTCGATGTGGCGGGATAGGGGTGGCAATCGATACACACGGCCTGGTGCTTGCCTGCGTCTTCGATCAGCCTCAATGTTTCAGTGGATCTCCCGTGATTCTTGCTGCCCGCAAGTTTATGGTGGGAGAAGACCACCAGGCTTTCCAGGGCCCTGCCGATTTCCAGAGCCTCTTCCATGGCTGGAACGATGTGGTCGGCCTCGTCGCGCAAATGCGTTGCATAGAGGCCTCCGCGCTGTTTCATGGCGGCGCCGACCTGGATGATTTCGCTGGTCGGCGCCTGGGAAGCGGGCGGGTAGAAGGTGCCCGTGGACATCCCGAACGCGCCGGCGTCCAGCGCTTCGGCCAGCAGTTGCTGCATGGCTTCGATTTCCGGTTGCGTCGCTGCGCGTCCCGTGTCCGCCATGCTGGCAACCCGTAGGGTTGTATGGCCGACCAGGGGAATCACGTTGACGGCGGCCGGTGTATCCTGCAGCTGGGCTATCCAGGCGGCGAAGGTCTTGAACCGGAAGAGTTCTTGCGGGCCAAGGAGATCCAGCGGTTGTGGAACGGCGCCGCCTGAAGGCAAGGGCGCGAGACTGATGCCGCAGTTGCCGGTGACGACCGTGGTCACCCCTTGGGAGACTTTCGGCTTCATGTCGGGATGGGCCAGCAAGTAGCCGTCATCGTGAGTATGGGAGTCGATGAAACCGGGCGTCAGAACCAGACCATCCGCTGTCTTTACCAGTACGCCTTCGCCCTTATCAAATTGGCCGATTTCGGCAATTAGCCCGCCCGCTACGGACACGTCAGCCTTAAACCGCGCGGCGCCTGATCCATCGACCAGTGTGGCGCCTGAAATAATGAAATCTGTTGGCATAGCCGACCGCCTTATCAATCCAGTTTCTCGATGCCGGCATCGTCAATGATGGACGCCCACTTCTTTGCTTCCCCGTCTATCAAGCCCTTGAAATCCGCGGGAGTGCTGTACGAGGCGTCAGCGCCGAATGTCGCCAGCGACTTCTTGACCTCTTCATCGTTCAACGCAGTCTGCAAAGACTTGTTCAGCCTGGCAATCACTTCGGGAGGCGTACCGGCGGGAGCGACGAGTCCGCCCCACGCCACGGTCTCGTAGCCTGTGACGCCTGCTTCGGATACCGTCGGGACTTCGGGCAACAAGGTAAGGCGTTTTAAGCTGCTCACGCCCAGTGGCCGCACCTTGCCTGACTTGACCAAGGGAATGGCTTCGGAGGAATTGGAAAACATGTAGTCGAGGCGGCCGCCGATCAGGTCCTGCAGGGCGGCGGGGCCGCTGTTGTAAGGCACGAAGAGAGCGTCGATCTTGGCCAGGCTCTTGAAGAGTTCGCCTCCCATATGCCCGGTTGTTCCCACTCCCGATGCGCCGTACGAGAGCTTGCCGGGATTTTCCTTGGCGCTTTTCACGAGCTCGCCTATCGATTGCGCCGGCGACTGAGCGGGCACAATCAGGACGTTATACAAACTGAACATCTGGCCAATCGGCGCCAGGTCTTTATCTACGTCGTAAGGCAGCTTCTTGAACAACGCCTGATTCACGGAGAGCGTGTTGATATTGCCGTAACCGATGGTATAGCCGTCGTTGGGTGCATTCTTTATTTGCATGATGCCGATATTGCCGGCGGCGCCCGGCTTGTTTTCCACCACTATCGACTGCCCCAGGTCTTTGGACATTGCGTTGGCAATAACCCGCGACAGTACGTCGGGTGACCCACCGGCCGCCGACGGTACGATAAACTTGATCGGATTTTGTGGATAGCTGCCTTCCGCGTGCGAGGCGGAGACGACGCCGAGCCCGATGACGGCGGCGGTAACAGTCTTGATAATCGAATGAGTGCGCATGTTTCTTCCCTAGTAAGCGGTGAAAGCTACAAACTATCACTGTATTCGTCCAACGCATTCATAGAAATATGTAGCTAACCCATAACATTGATATATTGATGACTAACTCGCCCCCGACCGACCACACCGCATCAAGTGCGCCGGAACACGACAGGAGGACTGCACGAGTACCCCTGAGCCTGCGGCAGATCGAGGTCTTCCGGGCGATCATGGTTACAGGCTCCATCAGCGCCGCAGGGCGCATGCTGCACGTGTCGCAACCGGCCATCAGCCGGGTCCTGGCCCTGACCGAGAGCCGTCTCGGCTATCAACTTTTCGACCGCGTGAAGGCGCGGCTCATCGCAACGCCGGAAGCGACGCGCCTGTTCATGGAGGTCGAGCAGATCTACGAGAGCATCCAGTCGGTCAACGACCTGGCGGTGAGCCTGGGCGAAACCGGCTTCGGCACACTCAAGCTGGTTAGTAGCGCGACATTCGGACAGCGCATGATCCCCTGCGCCCTGCAGCATCTTTACGCCAAAAGCCCGCGGGCAAAAGTGGATTTCCGTACCGCCACGTTCGATCAGATGGTGGGGCACTTCCTGGCGGGGCGTGCGCACCTCGGCATTTCGCTGCAACCGTCCGACAGCCCCTCGTTGACCTCTGTCGCATTGGGCACCGAGTCCGTCGTCTGCATTGCACAGAAAGGCCACCCTATCCGAAGTCTGGACATCGTCTACCCCGACGATGTAACCCACTTTCCGTGGATCAGCTACCCGGCGGATGCGCCTGCGGGGCGGATGGTAAGCAGTTTCTTCGGTGAAGTCAGGCAGCCCAGAACCACTATTGAGGTCCACTCGCCGTCCAGCGCAGTATCCTGCGTGACACACGGGCTTGGGATAGCCCTGGTCGATCTGTGGAGCCTTCCCGCCGAAACCTTGCCGCTGCTGGAAGTGAAACCTGTTTCAGTAGCCGGCCTGACCATATGGGCCACCTATTCCAATGTCGATCCGCTTCCATTACTGGGCCGGCGACTGCTGGATGCGGTAAAGAAAGTCATAGCGGAAGAAGCCATCAAACTTTGATCTTCCGCCATAACCGGCGGCTATTGCATTTCAGCCTTGCCCAGCATGGAAAAGATGCCAAGCATAAGTAAATAAAGGGTTTATTTTGTTTTGACCGCTACAGGCCCTGGCGGCTGGCTTTGGCGTCGGAAGGTTTACGGTTGTTGCGCTTGTAGGCATGCTTGCTGTTTTGTCTATATAAGGAAAATGCCATGAGTGCACCTCACCGAAAACTCGGCCTGGCCGTTGCGCAGATGGGACCGGTCAATTTGGCCGACGACCGCCGCAGCGTGGTGAAACGACTGATTGAGATGTTGCGGGAAGCGCATGGCCGGGGCGCCGATTTCGTCGTTTTCCCCGAATTGGCCTTGACCACCTTTTTTCCCCGCTACTGGATGTCGATGCAAGAGGCCGAGGAGCGCTATTTTGAAGCTGCCATGCCCAATAGCGAGGTTCAGCCTCTATTCGACGAAGCCAGGAAGCTGGGGCTGGGCTTCTACCTGGGTTACGCGGAACTGACCCCCGATGGCCGGCGCTTCAATGCGTCGATACTGGTCGATAAATCAGCCGCGATCATCGGCAAGTATCGCAAGATCCATTTGCCGGGCCATGATGACCACAAACCGGATGCTCCCTTCCAGCACCTGGAGAAAAAATACTTCGACGTCGGAAACGAGACATTTGGCGTATGGGATGTGGAAAATACGAAAATGGGCATGTGTCTATGCAACGATCGTCGTTGGCCCGAGACCTGGCGCGTCATGAGCTTGCAAAGCGCTGAAGTGGTCGTGCTGGGGTACAACACTCCATCGCAAAACATTCACTGGCCGGAGCCTGTCCATCTTAGAATGCACCATCATCTCATTACCTTGCAGGCCAGCGCCTATCAGAATTGCGTATGGGCTGCGGCGGCGGCAAAGTGCGGCTATGAAGACGGGCATCATATGATCGGCGGGTCGGTCATCGTGGCGCCCACGGGCGAGATCGTCGCCCAGGCCAGCACGGAAGACGACGAGGTGATCACGTTTAATGCCGATCTGGCGCTGGCAGAAGCATTCAGGAAAAATGTGTTTGATTTCGCCCGTCATCGCCGTCCCGAGCATTACCAGCTTATTGTCGATCGAGTCGGGCCAGGCGAACCGCTGGAGCGCTGACATCCCAGACCAAAAGGGGAATCATGGCAACACAGGACGAAAAAGGGCGCGCATTTCGTGCGCTGCACCAGCAAGCATCGGCTTTCATTATTCCCAATCCCTTCGATATCGGCACGGCAAGATTGCTGGCTCACCTGGGCTTCCAGGCGCTGGCTACGACAAGCGCCGGGTATGCTTTTACGATGGGCCTGCCCGATTTCCGCGTGGGCCGCGAACGCATGTTGGCCCATGTGGCCGACATTGCGTCGGCCACCGATCTTCCTGTCAGCGCAGACCTGGAAAATGGTTTCGGCGATGACCCCGGCACCGTGGCCGAAACCATAAACCTGGCGGCAGAGGTCGGTGTCGTCGGGGGTTCCATTGAAGATGCAAGCGGGCGGCCTGACTCTCCAATCTACGACTTGGGCCTGGCCGTAGATCGCATACGGGCCGCAGTCCAGGCGGCGCGCGTGTTGCCGTTTCCCTTTACCCTCACAGCACGCGCAGAAAATTATCTTAACGGTCGCCCGGATCTTGCCGATACGATAAAGCGGCTGCAGGCTTATCAGGAAGCGGGGGCGGATGTCCTGTATGCGCCCGGCCTGACCAGCAAGGCCGACATCGCGGCCGTGCTGGCCGCCGTCGATCGTCCGCTCAATGTAGTAATGGGGTTGCAGGGCGTGAACCTGGGATTGACAGAGCTGCAGGACATGGGCGTGAGGCGGGTGAGCGTGGGCAGCGCGCTCAGCCGCGCGGCGCTGGGCGCATTCATGCGTGCCGCCGAAGAGATGCGTGAGCATGGCACGTTCAGCTTCGCCGTTGAGGCAATCCCCTATAAGGCGATAAGCGAAATATTCGATCGCTGACCTGGGGGTTTGCGGATAATATTGCGCTTGCCGGTTGGATCCCCGCCTTTGAGAGAAGAGTTTCCCCATGAATGTGCCCAGCTTTTCCCCCGCGATACGAGTTTGCGGAATCCATCTCTCCGCATGCCGTGAGGGCGACAGCGGGCCGCAACGCCTGATGGACTATCTGGGCCGCCTTGGCCTGCAACGGTTTGTATGCCATCGCCATGAAGACGACGGTGTAGTCATTGCCGTTACCGAGGAGTTCGCGCAGCGCTTTACACCAGGGTTCGACACGACGCTGTTGTGCCAGCAACTGGATCTGGCCACGGGGAACAATTCCGGCGATCTCGAACGAGAGATCGTGCTGGCCTTGCTGGCCAGCCCTGTCCAGTTCGAATTTCCCAGTTTTGAAGAGTTCGCGTCGGCAGTCAACATCCGTCGGAACATAGTCCAGAACGCGCGCAAAACCGCACTGGCCTTCGATACGGAACACGCCGAACGGCCGGAGGACTACTGGAATTACGACCTGTCCACCGGTTTCATCCTCAAGCCCGGCAAGCCCTTGATCGAAGCTTTGCAGAAAACCACCCAGCCCGAACGCTCGGGCAAGCTCTATTCATTTTCCTGCTATCGGGCGACTGAATACGTCTTGTTGTTGAGCATTGCGCAGGAACTTGCCGAATGCAATCCCGCGGCGCTGGCCCAGCTGCAGCGGCAATGGGAAGCGCGGGCCATCATGTCGGGCCGGTTCCACGAGGTATTCCTGCACGAATACGGGTCCATGGCGCAGCCTTTGCCGCCCCGGTACTACGTGCCGGGCGACCGTCTGTGGTTTCGCAATCCCGACGAGCAATCGTCCAATGTCGAGGGCTACGAGGGCTCATGGGTGTTCTACCTGGGCAATGGACTCTTTACCAATTTCTGGAAGCGCGAGCAGCCTTTCACTCTTATGTCCAAGTGCGTGGAGCTGTTCCATTGGCGCAATGCGACATATCGCAACGGCGATGGCAAATTGCAGGTGAATGATGATGTTGTCGATGCACGGGTCGCCCAGTCCTTGCAAGACCCGGACGAGGTCGATCGCATTGTGAGCCGGATGCTGCGATTGCGCGATCCCGGCGGGGTTTATCGCGATGGCGGTTGTGTCGACACGACGCGCGAATGCGCACGCCGGGTACGCCCCGGCACCTGCCAACTGGCTTTCGACCATTAGGCTTACAGAAAATGGTCTAGCATACGCCGGCTGGCCCGGTCCAGGGCAGGCATATCGCGTATCAAGTATTGAACGCCGTGCGCATCGGCGATAAGCAAGGTGGTGGAAGAAAGCCGGCGAATGTCTTCCTCGGCCTTCAGCAGCAGCACGGCGGCGCCCCGGTCTGTTTCCACTTGCCAGCGGCTTGGCGTGGCAAAGCTGGATACATGCCGTATCTGGCTTATCTCCGGCATGAATTCGCGGCTGGACAGTTCATCTTCCAGTAGCGCGCGCATGTAATCGGGCAAATCGGCCATATGGTCTATCCATGCCAGTTCCGCGCCGTCGGGGCCGACCAGCGCAATGCCTTCGTTGGCTGCCGAAACAGGAAAACTGCGTACCGGCACGACGGTATCGTGGATGCGTCCATCGGTTTCCAGGACGAGTCGCCCGTGCGGGTCGCGGCGCAGCTGAAAGTTGGGAATAATCATGGTTGGGTCGCCTGCATCATGTTGTGCCTTGCTCTGTGCCGTCGTCCCAGCCGTCATTGCTTGAACCGATTTCGGCCTGCGCTGCCTGCGCCTGGTGCAGCCTGAAGTAATGGCCGTTGCGGGCCATGAGATCGTCATGCTTGCCCACTTCCACGATCTCGCCACGGTCCAGGACGACCAGCCGGTCGGCCTGGCGCAGCGTGCTCAGGCGGTGGGCAATGGATATCGTCGTGCGTCCGCGTACCAGATTGTCCAGCGCTTTCTGGATTTCTTTCTCTGTGGCGGTGTCGACCGAGGAGGTGGCCTCGTCGAGTATCAGTATGGGCGGGTCGATCAGCAAGGCGCGGGCTATCGAGATGCGCTGACGCTCGCCGCCCGAAAGCGCCTGGCCGCGCTCGCCGACCAGGGAGTCATAGCCGTGAGGCAAGCGCAGGATGAACTCGTGGGCGTTGGCGGCGCGGGCCGCGGCAATGATTTGCTGACGGGTGGCATCAGGTTTGCCGTAGGCAATGTTTTCCGCGATCGTGCCGAAGAACAGAAAGGGCTCCTGCAGCACCAGGCCGATGTTGCGGCGGTACTCCGAAATAGGCAGTGCGCGGATATCCACGCCGTCCAGGCGAATCGCTCCATGAGAGACGTCGTAGAACCGGCAAATGAGATTCACGAGCGTGCTTTTTCCCGATCCGCTGTGGCCGACCAGCCCTATCATCTCTCCGGGTGCGATATTCAGGTCGATGCCGCGCATGACACTGCGGTTTCCGTAGCGGAATCCCACGTTGCGCAACTCAATGCGGCCTTCCACATGCTCGATATGAACCGGCTTGGCTGCTTCAGGCACGCTCGACACGTGGTCCAGGATATCGAAGATGCGTTTTGCGCCGGCGGCGGCTTTCTGGGTGAAGGAGACAATGCGGCTCATGGAGTCGAGCCTGATATAGAAGCGGCTGATATACGTGAGAAAGGCGGTGAGCACCCCGACGGTAATGTCGTCGTGCGACACCAGCCAGATGCCGAATGCCCATACGACCAGCAGCCCTATTTCGGTCAGCAAGGTCACTGTAGGTGAAAACAGCGACCAGATCCGGTTGACGCGGTCGTTGACGGCCAGATTTCGGTTGTTCGCCTCCCTGAAGCGCGAGACTTCACGCCGTTCTTGGGCAAAGGCCTTGACCACGCGTATGCCTGGAATCGTGTCGGCCAGCACATTGGTGATTTCCGACCAGATGCGATCGACTTTTTCGAAGCCGCGGCGCAGGCGGTCGCGCACCAGGTGGATCAACCACGCTATGAAGGGCAGGGGTATCAAGGTAACCACCGCAAGCCAGGGATTGATGGAGATCAGAATCGCGGCTGTCATCACGATCATCAGCACGTCGGTGGCGAAATCGAGCAGGTGCAGCGAAAGAAAGACGCAGATACGGTCGGACTCGGAACCGATTCGTGCAATCAGGTCGCCTGTGCGCTTGCCGCCGTAATATTGCAAAGAGAGTTTCTGCAGGTGCTCATAGGTGGTGGTGCGCAAGTCGGCGCCGATGCGTTCGCTGACCCAGGCAAGAATGTAGGTACGCCCCCAACCCAAGAGCCAGGCCAGCAGCGACGAGGCCAGCAAGGCGCCCAGGTAAAGCCTGACCAGGTCCCAGTCTATGGGCACGCCGTTCTGGTAGGGGATGAGAACCTTGTCCATCAGCGGCATGGTCAGGTAGGGAGCCACCAGCGCGGCGGCGGTGGACGCCAGGGTCAGCAGGAAACCGGTGAGCAGCAACAGCCGATAGGGCCTGGCAAAGCGCCACAAGCGCAACAGCGCCCACGTCGACGGTGGCGATTTCGCTTGCGCGGCGCTGGCGGGCCGGGCTTCGGGCTCGCGCAGCACGGGCGGGGCGATGCCCAGTGTCAGATTGCGCTGGCGCTCGAAGCTGGCGATCCATTGCAGCGCGGCGGCGTTGTGTTCCAGGGTATAGCGCCATACCGCAAGGCGGGCGGCGCTGTCGTGCAGTTCCAATGTGCCGACGCCCGCGTGATCATGATGGCGCAAGGTCAGGTCCGGGCTGAACGGCCAGGTTTGCCACTCGGTATCTTCGGGGCCCAGGACCAGTAATTGCATGTCGGTCACGACCAACACCGTGGGCGCAAAACGCAGATGGGAATCAAGATCCACTTTCAGCCAGCAAACCACGGCCTCGCTATCGACAAGCCGATTGCTCAAGGATGCGCGCCATGGTGCAGGCATGTCGTCGAGGACATGGCCGGTATCGTTTGTCTCTGTCTTCATTGCTTTATGCGATTCGCCGCCCGGTAAGGACATGGTGTGAAGGATGGGGCGCTATTGTCGATGTAGAGGCTTGCTGTGGGAAGAGATGGCTTTTCGCTGTGGTTTTTTCGCGTCTCGCCCAGTGATTTTCGTCTTTCTGGATACGATTTGCAAACACTTGAAGCATTAATTGCCGTTAAATACGTTTCACTACCGGTAAATGTTTCCGCGCTACATCTTTTATCCTTTTTCGATGCAAAAGAAATACATAGAATTCATCAGTATGATGTCTTTGCGCGGGCCGAACATCTGGGCCTATCGTCCTGTTATCGAAGCATTGGTCGATATAGGCGCACTGGAAGATTATCCTTCCAACACCATTCCCGGTTTCTACGAACGCCTTAGCGCCTGGCTGCCTTCCCTGGTGGAACATCGATGCAGTGTCGGCGAACACGGCGGCTTCCTTCAACGCCTGAAGCAGGGAACGTGGCCGGCCCATATCCTTGAACACGTCACGCTGGAATTGCAGAGTCTGGCGGGGATGCCCGGCGGACTGGGGCGTGCTCGCGAGACCCCTGTACGCGGGGTGTACAAAGTAATTGTGCGCGCCTGGCACGAATCTGTCACCACTGCGGCGCTTTATGCCGCACGCGATCTGGTCATGGCCGCCATTGAAGATCGCGACTTCGACGTCCAGGCAGCTATCTACGAATTGCGCGAGCTGTCCGAAGCCTTGCGCCTGGGTCCCAGCACGGCCTGCATTGTGGACGCCGCCGATGACCGCGATATTCCAACCATACGCTTGAGCGAAGCCAATCTGGTGCAACTGGGCTACGGAGCGCATCAGCGCCGCATCTGGACGGCAGAGACGGATCGCACCAGCGCGATCGCCGAAGGTATTTCGCGGGACAAAGACTTGACCAAAAGCCTGCTCGGCGCCTGCGGCGTGCCGGTGCCCGAAGGCTGCCTGGTCGAGACGCTGGAAGAAGCCTGGGATGCCGCCGAATCGATAGGCCTGCCGGTCGTGCTCAAGCCGCGTGACGGCAATCACGGGCGCGGCGTATTTACGAATCTGATGACCCGGGCGGAGATTGAAACGGCCTATGCGATTGCCGTCCATGAAGGCAGCGGCGTGGTGGTCGAGCGATTTATTCCCGGTGATGAACATCGTTTGCTCGTGGTGGGCAACCGCATGGTGGCCGCGGCACGGGGAGACGCCGCCGTAGTCGTGGGCGATGGCATCGGCACGGTGCGCGACTTGATGGAAAGCCAGTTGAATTCCGACCCTCGCCGAGGGCGCGGTGAAGATCAGCCGCTCAATTTCATACGCCTGGACTCGGCGGCCATGCTGGAGTTGGCGCGGCAGAATCTGGCGCCCGATTCCGTTCCCCAGGCCGGCGTGCGCGTGCTGATCCAGCGTAACGGCAATGTCGCGATCGATGTTACCGATGCAGTTCACCCCAGCGTGGCGGCCGCCGTCGCCCTGGCGGCTCGCGTGGTAGGGCTGGACGTCGCCGGCGTGGATCTGGTGGCCGAGGATATTTCCCAGCCTCTTGAAGCGCAAGGCGGCGCGATCGTGGAAGTGAACGCGGGACCGGGTCTGCTGATGCACTTGAAACCGGCCTCCGGCGAGCCGCGTCCAGTCGGCAGGGCGATTGTCGACCATTTGTTTCCCGATGGCGACACGGGGTACATACCTATCGTCGGCGTCTCCGGCAGCCGGGGCAAGACGACCGTCGCGCGGCTGGTGGCGCACCTGTTGCAACTCAACGGCCAATACACCGGGCTGGCGTGCAGCGAGGGTCTTTTCTTTGCCCGCCGCCACGTGCAGAAAACCGATGGCGCCAATTGGGCCGCGGGCCGTCGCGTACTGCTGAATCGTGCGGTCCAGGCCGCGGTCATCGAAAACGGCTGCCGCAGTATCTTGAGCGAAGGCCTGGCCTATGACCGTTGCCAGGTCGGCGTAGTGACCAATCTTGACCCCGACGAGACCTTCCCGGAATTTTATGTTCCGGATGCCGAATATGTAGCCAAGGTATTGCGCACACAGATCGACGTGGTGCTGCCCGGCGGCGTGGCGGTGCTCAATGCCGATGACCAGCGGGTCGCCGACATGGCCCCTTTATGCGATGGGGAAGTCGTGTTCTACGGGATGGACCCGGAGTCGGCCATTATGGCGCAGCATCGTGAACAGGGCGGACGCGTTGTATTCGTCCGGTCATCGCACATAGTCATGGCCGACGCCGCAAACGAGCTGTTGTTGACCGATACGGCCAGCGTACCTTTGGCCCAGAGCGGGCAGGCCGACTTTCATGCAAGCAATGTGCTGGCCGCCGTCGCCGCCGCCTGGTCGCTGGGCGTTGGAACCGACCTGATACGCGCTGGCATCGAAGCCTTTGGGCAGGAAGGTGCCGAACCGGTTTCAGAGATAAGGAAGGCTGGCTGATGGAAGTTTCACGTGTACGGGCCCTGCGCGGCCCCAATCTCTGGTGCCGGCAGACGGTGATCGAAGCCATTGTGGCTTGCACTGAATCGGAGTGCGTCATCGGCGATATGGACGATTTCGATACACGGATGCGCGTGCGCTTTCCGGAACTCGATATCCTGAGGCCGCCGGGTCAGGAGCAGCCGGGTTCGATCGCCCATGCGCTGGCATCGGCCGCTTTGTGCCTGCAGGTAAAAGCGGGCTGTGTGCTTGCCTACAGCCGTACCTCTCCGACCATCGATCCCGGTGTGTATCAGGTCGTCGTCGAGTACAGCGAGGAGGCGGTCGGCCTGCTGGCTTTTGAACTGGCTCAGGAGCTGTGCCTGGCTGCCATGCACGACAGTCCGTTCGACGTCGACGATGCGCTGGCCCGATTGTGCGCGTTGAATGAAGACGAGCGCCTGGGTCCGAGCACCGGCGCCATCGTGCAGGCTGCTGTCAAGCGCGGCATACCATACCGGCGCCTGACTCGGGGAAGTCTGGTGCAGTTTGGCTGGGGCAGCCGTCAACGGCGTATCCAGGCCGCCGAGACGGACCGCAGCGGCGCGATCGCCGAGGCTATTGCGCAGGACAAGGAACTTACCAAGACGCTGCTCGCGGCAGCCGGCGTGCCCGTGCCGCACGGACGCCTGGCAACCAGCGCCGAGGATGCCTGGGCAGCGGCCTGCGAACTGGGCGGACCCGTGGTGCTCAAGCCGCGCGACGGCAATCAAGGCAAGGGCGTGGCCGTCAACGTCCAGGGGCGCGAGCAAGTGCTGGCCGCCTATGAAGGCGCGCGAGCCAATTGCCGGGACGTTATCGTTGAACGGTATTTTCCGGGCCATGATTTCCGCTTGCTGGTCGTGGGCGACAAACTGGTCGCGGCAGCGCGGCGCGACCCGCCGCAAGTGACGGGCGACGGCGAACATACCATTTCGCAGCTCGTTGAAGTGATCAACGGCGATCCGCTGCGCGGTGAAGGCCATGGCTCATCGCTGACCAAGATAAGGCTGGACGATATTGCCTTGGCGACGATGGCAACCCAGGGGTATGCTGCGGACTCCGTACCTGCGCAAGGTGTACTGGTCACCCTGCGCAATAACGCCAACCTGAGTACCGGCGGGACCGCTACCGACGTAACCGATCACGTGCACCCGGAACTCGCGGCCGGTGCAGTGGCGGCGGCCCAGATGGTCGGCCTGGATGTCTGCGGTCTCGACTTCGTGAGCGACAACGTCTACGAGCCGCTGGACACGCAGCACGGTTGTGTTGTCGAAGTCAACGCCGCGCCCGGCCTGCGCATGCATCTCAGTCCATCGTTCGGCAAGGGCCGCGACGTCGGCGAAGCCATCATCGACGAGATGTTCGCCGCCGGCGAAAATGGTCGCATTCCGCTGGTCGCCGTGGCCGGCACCAACGGCAAGACCACGACAGTGCGCCTCATTGCGCATCTCATTGCAAACAGCGGCCAGCGTGTGGGCATGACGAATTCCGACGGCGTCTATATAGGCGCCCAACGTATCGATACAGGCGATTGCAGCGGCCCTAGAAGCGCGCGCAACGTGTTGCTGCATCCGGACGTGGACGCCGCCGTGTTCGAGACGGCCAGGGGCGGCATATTGCGGGAAGGGCTGGGCTTCGACCGATGCAATGTGGCCGTCGTGACCAATGTCGGGATGGGCGACCACCTGGGCCTGAGCTACATCAGCACCGTCGAAGACCTGGCCATCGTCAAGCGGGTTATCGTCGAGAACGTTGCGCCCGACGGGGTCGCGGTACTGAACGCCGCCGATCCCATGGTGGTCGCAATGGCCGACAACTGCCCCGGCGCCGTCACGTTTTTTTGCAGCGACCGCAATCATCCCGTGCTTGCCATGCATCGCGCGCAAGGCCGGCCGGTGGTCTGCGTGGAAGAGGGCGCGATTGTGCTCGCCGAAGGCAGTTTCGAGCGGCGTTTCGATCTGGACGCGATACCTCTCACCCACAAGGGAGCGATAGGCTTCCAGGTGGAAAACGCAATGGCGGCACTGGGAGCCGCATGGGCGCTGGGACTGGACTGGGACAGCGTGCAACGCGGACTCGCTACGTTTTTCAGCGACGCCGAGACCGCTCCGGGTCGCTTCAATCTGTTTTCTTATGGCGGCGCGACCGTCATCGCCGACTACGGCCATAATCCAGATGCCATCCAGGCCCTGGTGCAGGCAATCGGCACCATGCCGGCAAAAAGACGTTCTGTGGTCATCAGCGGCGCAGGCGACCGGCGCGACGTCGATATCCGGCGCCAGACCGAAATCCTCGGCGATGCCTTCGATGACGTAATTCTGTACCAGGACATGTGCCAGCGCGGCCGTACCGACGGCGAGGTCGTTGCCTTGTTGCGCGAGGGCTTGGCCAATGCCTCGCGCTGCACGCGGATACAGGAAATTCGCGGCGAATTCCTGGCCATCGACACGGCGCTCGCGCAGTTGGCGGAAGGCGATCTGTGCCTGATTCTTGTCGACCAGGTCGAGGAGGCGCTGGCGCACATCGCGCAGCGCGTGGCCGACCCTGCGCCTGCCACGGCCGTCAACCTAGAATAAGGGGATTCAATCTTTCTTACTTTTTTGCGGCCCACGACATGGCCGTGCTGCGTTACAGTGCAACAAGGGTAAGCCCGAAAAAAGTCCGAATCGTGAACAGGCCGGCAGCCAGTGCGGCGTGCCGGCTTTTAATGGGGATCACCATGAGCCGTCCGCCCGATACCGATTTCGACAGCCTGTTGCCACCGCTGGCGTTGACCCGGCGAGGGTTCATCGTTACGTCGCTGGCGGGCGGATTTGCGATGGCGGCGGGGCCTGTGGTGGCGCAGACGGCCATCAAGACGGACGCGAAGGGCTTGGTGGCGGGCGAAGTAAAGATACCCGTGAAAGATGGCAGTATTCCCGCCTATCGCGCTGCGCCGGAAGGCAAGACCGTATTGCCGGTGATTCTGGTCGTGCAGGAGATCTTCGGCGTGCATGACTATATCGAGGACGTCTGTAGGCGGTTTGCCAAGAAAGGCTATATGGCCATCGCGCCCGAGCTCTATTCACGGCAAGGCGATCCTTCCCGGTATACGGAAATTTCCCGTCTGCTCAGCGAGGTCGTCAGAAAAGTTCCCGACGAACAGGTGCTGCGCGACCTGGACGCCACGGTGGCGTGGGCCTCCAAGAATGGCGGCAACCCCGAACGTCTCGGCGTCAATGGCTTCTGTTGGGGCGGACGCATAGCGTGGCTGTACGCGGCTCACAATCCCAAGGTGAAGGCGGCTGTGGCCTGGTATGGAAAGCTGGTGGGCGATACCGATGCCCTGCATCCCACGCAGCCTGTGCAAGTGGCAGCCGAATTGCACGGGCCCGTGCTGGGACTGTACGGCGGAAAAGACGCCGGCATTACGCAGGATTCCATTGAGGCCATGAAGCAAGTCCTGGCCAAAGGCAACGAGCAGGCCCAGGCTTCCACCTTTGTGGTGTATCCGGATGCCGGGCATGCATTCCATGCCGACTACCGCCCCAGTTATAGCGAAGCGGCGGCGAAAGACGGCTGGAACCGGGCATTGCAGTGGTTCGACAAGGCATTGAAAAAATAGGGAAATTGCCCCTGTTGGCGAAAAACGCATATCAGGTGTGCTGTTTGGCTAGTTCGAATATTCAACTTCGGCGCCTGGACTGGCCATACTGCGTTGCAAATCCTCGCCATAGCAAAGACTATCGCTGCGGTTTGCGCCTTGCCTGGCAAGCCCATGCATCCGAATTTGAATGCACAAACTAACCAAACAGCACACTGGATCAATGTAGTAGTAGGCAAACAGGCTGGCGACCGTTACGATTGCATGATTTGCCCAGCCTGGAGTTGACCTATGCATTTAGCCGCCTTTCCCCGCATTCGCCTCGGACATTTCCCCACGCCGCTCGAATTCATGCCCAACCTTACCCGGCATCTGGACGGCCCGAATCTTTATATCAAAAGAGACGACTGTACAGGGCTGGCTACGGGCGGAAACAAGACGCGCAAGCTGGAATTTCTGGCCGCGCAGGCGCTGGAGCAGGGGGCCGATACGCTGATTACGCAAGGAGCCGTTCAGTCGAATCACGCGCGCCAGACTGTCGCGGCGGCGGCACGCCTAGGGCTGAAGTGCAAGATCCTGCTCGAACAGCGCGTCTCCGACGCGGCGGAAGAATACGAAGAATCCGGCAACGTCCTGCTTGATCGGCTGCTGGGCGGCGAGATCGTGGCGAGGTTGCCGGCAGGCAGCAATATGCAGCAGGCCATGGAAGACCTGGCTTCCGAACTGCGCGGTGCCGGCCACAAGCCGTATGTCATTCCCGGGGGCGGCTCCAACCCGGTAGGCGCGCTCGGCTACGTGGGCTGTGCGCAAGAGCTGCTGAACCAATCGTTCGAGATGGGCGTGGGCATCGATCACGTTGTCCACGCTACAGGCAGCACAGGCACGCAGGCGGGATTGGTGGTGGGCCTGCGCGCCAGCAATAGCGGGATTCCTGTGTATGGCGTCAGTGTGCGGGCCGCCAAGCAGCAGCAGGAAGAAAACGTGTGGAAGCTGGTTCAGGCCACGGTGGATTACATGGGCTTGCCGCCGGCATCGGTAGAGCGCGCCGACGTCGTCGCCAATTCCGACTATGTAGGGTCCGGCTACGGCGTACCGACCGACTCCATGGTCGAAGCCCTGCGCCTTACGGCCGAGCAGGAAGCCATATTGCTGGATCCGGTCTACTCGGGCAAAGGCATGGCGGGGCTTATTGATCTGATCCGCCAGGGCCAATTCAAGAAAGGCGAAAACGTGGTCTTCATCCATACCGGCGGCTCTGTGGGCTTGTTCGGTTACCGGCAGGTATTTGCCGACAAGGCAAAGGCCGTATAAGGGAAAACGTGAAAAATGCATCGGTTTCTTTCGGGGAGAAACTCTTTATGATGGCATTGTTCACCCACGACTCCTCAAGGAATTCAACATGAAGAAATCCATAGTATTCTTGCTGACAGGGTTGGCACTGGCCGTAACGGCGCCCGTTCACGCCGATGGCAGGCTCGAGAAAATCAAATCCACGGGCGAAATCGCCCTTGGTCACCGCGACGCTTCCATTCCATTTTCCTACCTCGACGACAAGCAGCAGCCCATTGGTTACTCAATGGATATCTGCAGCAAGGTGGTCGAGGCGGTCAAGGCCAAGCTTGGCATGGAAAAAATCAATATCAAGCTGGTGCCTGTCACTTCTTCAACCCGGATTCCCTTGCTGGCCAATGGCACCGTCGACCTGAACTGCGGTTCGTCCACCAACACCAAGGAACGCCAGGCACAGGTCACTTTCGCGCCTACCACCTTCGTGACGGCGACCCGTTTCGTTTCTAAAAAGTCTTCCAATTTCAATGACCTTGCCGACCTCAAAGGCAAGACCGTTGTTTCCACAGCGGGCACCAGCAATATTCGCTGGCTTACAGGGGCCACCGAAAAGCAGGGCCTCGACCTGAAGATCATTCCCACCAAAGATCATGGCGAGGCCTTCCTTACAGTCAATAACGGGCGTGCCGCGGCTTTTTTCATGGACGATATCCTGCTGGCGGGCCTGGTGGCAACTTCACGCAACCCTGCCGATTGGGTGATCAGCAAGGAAGCCTACACGGTAGAGCCCTATGCCATCATGGAGCCCAAGAACGATCCCGAATTCAAAAAGGTGGTTGATGACGCCATTATCGGCATGATGAAAGACGGTACGCTGGCCGAGCTTTACAAGAAATGGTTCGAGTCGCCCATTCCCCCGAAGAATGTCAACCTCAACTGGCCCATGAGCGATCAACTCAAGCGCGTGGTGCAGAATCCTACCGACTCGCCTGATCCGGATGACTACAAGTAGCCCGTCCAGCGCATGAATTACAACTGGAACTGGCTGGTTTTTTTCGACGAGGCCCCGGGGGGCAGCACCTATCTGGACACCCTGCTCTCCGGTCTCGGCTGGACGATAAGCACGGCCGTGCTGGCATGGACGCTGGCGCTGACCTTGGGCACTGCCGTTGGCGTGGCGCGCACCACCCGTCTGAAATGGGCGCGGGGTATCGGTACGGCCTATGTAGAACTGTTTCGCAATGTGCCTCTGCTGGTGCAAATGTTCCTGTGGTATTTCGTCATTCCGGAACTGGTCCCCAGTGCTGTGGGCGACCTCATCAAAAGCATTGCGCCGCCTTGGGGCAATTTCATTCCGGCCGTGCTGTGCCTTGGGTTCTACACTTCTTCACGTGTCGCCGAACAGGTAAGGGCGGGCATCGAGTCCCTGCCGCCGGGCCAGGAAATGGCAGCCAGGGCATTGGGCCTGGAGCCCGCCCAGGTATATCGTTATGTTTTGTTGCCTACTTCCTTTCGCATCATCCTGCCTCCATTGACCTCCGAGCTGCTCAACCTGATCAAGAACACGTCAGTTGCCTTTACCATAGGCTTGTTTGAGTTAGTAGGCGCCGCCCGTTCCATGCAGGAATTCAGCTTTCAGGTATTCGAAACCTTCGCTGTGGCGACCCTGTTCTACTTGCTGCTCAATCTGGTCGTCGTCTACAGCATGACATGGCTGGAGCGCCGTGTTTCGGTGCCCGGTTTCATCGCCGCAGCCTCAACGTCACCCGAGGCCACGCCATGAACGGCTTCGATTTCGACATCATCCAGCGGTCGTGGGTCTATCTGTTTCGCGACGGAATGGTTTTCACGCTGAAGCTCACCGCGCTGTCGGCGGCAGGCGGCCTTGTATTGGGTACCCTGCTGGCCTTGTGCCGGCTCTCCGGCATCCGGCCGCTGGCGGCGGTGGCGGGCGCATACGTCAACTTGCTGCGGGCCTTGCCGCTCATCCTGGTCATATTCTGGTTTTACTTCCTCGTGCCCTATATTGGCGCATGGCTGACGGGGGCGGATCGACCCATCTCGGTGGGCGGATTCACCTCGGCACTGATTACCTTTACATTGTTCGAGGCCGCCTATTTTTGCGAAATCATGCGGGCGGGCATACAGTCGGTGCCTCGTGGCCAGGTGGCGGCCGGCTCGGCGCTGGGACTGACTTATTGGCAGGTAATGGCCAGCATCGTGCTGCCGCAGGCTTTTCGCAATATGACGCCCATCCTGCTTACGCAAACCATAGTGTTGTTCCAGGATACCTCGCTGGTGTATGTGCTTTCGCTCACCGACTTCCTGGGTGCCGCCGCCAAGGTTGCGCAGCGTGATGGCCGCCTGATAGAAATGTATTTGTTCGTCGCCGTGGTGTATTTCATCATCAGCTATGGCGCGTCGCTTTTTGTGCGCTATTTGCAGCAACGCACGCGCGTTGCGCGTTAGTGTTAACAGGCACTAGGCAGGATCTGGAGTTCAAATGATAGAAATAAAGCATGTCAGCAAATGGTACGGGCCTACGCAAGTACTGGATGACTGCAGCACTGAAATCGCTCAGGGTGAAGTGGTCGTGGTGTGCGGCCCTTCGGGGTCGGGCAAATCCACCTTGATCAAGACGGTCAACGGCCTCGAGCCTTTCCAGAAAGGTGAAATCGTTGTGGACGGCGTCTCGGTGGGGGCGCGCGAGACCAATCTGCCCAAGCTGCGCGCCCGTATCGGCATGGTTTTCCAGAGCTTTGAATTGTTCCCGCACTTATCCGTCACGCAGAATCTGGTGTTGGCGCAGGTCAAGGTACTGGGGCGCAGCCGGGAAGAAGCAACCGCCCGGGCGGCAAGCCTGCTCGATCGTGTCGGCCTGCAGGCCCACCAGGACAAATTCCCCGGCCAGCTCTCCGGAGGCCAGCAGCAACGCGTCGCCATTGCGCGGGCGCTTGCCATGGACCCGATCGCCATGCTGTTCGACGAACCGACTTCCGCACTGGATCCCGAGATGGTCAATGAGGTGCTGGACGTCATGGTGGACCTTGCCAGCGAGGGCATGACCATGATGGTCGTAACCCACGAAATGGGCTTTGCGCGCAAGGTGGCGGATCGCGTCATTTTCATGGACGTGGGCAAGATCGTCGAAGATTGCACGAAGGACGCGTTCTTTGGCGATCTGGAAGCTCGCTCCGAGCGCGCACGCATGTTCCTCTCAAAAATCCTCCAGCACTGAGCCCTCGCATGGATCACGATTTCCAGGGCCGCTTTCTGGGTGTTCTGGGCGGCATGGGCCCGATGGCGGGCGCCGCGTTCATGGCCCGGCTCACCGCCCTGACACCCGCGTCGGCCGAACAGGAACATATCCCCGCCATTCTGTGGAGCGATCCCAGGATCCCCGACCGGCCCGCAGGCTACACCAGGCATGGCCCCGACCCTTACCCCTGGATGCTCAACGGCATCCGGAAGCTCGAACGCTCGGGCGCCATGGCCATCGCCATCCCCTGCAATACGGCACACCTCTGGTATGAACAGCTTGCCGCGGCGACCAGGCTGCCTGTATTGCACATTGTGCAGGCCGTCATCGACGACTTGCGCCGCCAGGGCATACACAGCGGGCGTATCGGCCTGATGGGAACGGCGGTTACGCTGAAGCTGGGCCTGTACCAGAATGCGTTGCAGGCCCATGGTTATGACTGCATTACGCCGGCCGACGACGAGATGGCGCTGTCGTGCATACCGTCCATCATGCACGTCAAGGCCAACCGTATCGACGAGGCATACGCGCCTGCATCAGATTGCGTCAGGTTGCTGCAAAAGCAAGGCGCCGACGCCGTGGTGTTTGGTTGTACGGAGTTGCCCCTGGCGGTTCCGCATGCGCTGCGCGGACAGCTGGATGTGCCCATTACCGATTCCATCGACGCACTCGCCCTGGCGGCGATTCGGTGGTATCAGGCCGGGGCGTGATCGCTTCTGAACCAGCCGGTAAGGCTCCATCGGGGCTGCGAGCAGGGAAGGACTTCATGCGGGATCAGGTCGCTGCGAAACAGCACCAGCCGTCCTGGCTGGGGCAGGATACGCTTGATTTCCTGGGTGTCATCATCGGGCGAATACAGGCAAAGCTGGCCGCCGTCCGAATCGCTCCATTGGCTATTTAAGTACAACACCAGCGATATGCGCCGCTGCGTATTCTGCAGGTGCTGGTCCAGGTGTTTCTTGTAGCCGCGACCTTCCGAGTAACGCGCGAAATGAAATTCCGCGCTGTTCAGGCCGGCGTAGAACTGGCGGTTCAGGTCCAGGCGCAGCGCATCGGCCCAGGCCAGGAAGTTATCCGCTGCCTCGCCGCCATTATCTGGCGTTATCCAGCATATGAAATCGCCGCGGATTTCTATCCGCAGGGCCTCGCTGTGCTGGCGCCCGATGCGGGCTTCGCGAAAGTGGCCGGCCTCCCATTTTTGTCGGCACACTCGGTGCAGGCTTTCATAAAGCTGGGTGGGTATCAGGGTGTCGGAGACGGCCCAATGTTGCTCGGCAAGTGCGTCGAATAATGCTTCACGGTCGTCCATGTCGCACCACCGTGGTGTCTGCCTGCGTCTTGTTCATGATGTGTCCGCCTTTTGCGGAGTAAGGAATCGCGGCGCGATTGTACCCGGCCGGAAACAGCCCTGTCACCTGCCGCGGCAGCACCAGCAGCATGGGGCCGGGATACACGTATGATGCGCTTTTGCGGGCATTGGCTCCGGCAGGTATTAAAATGCCGGGCAAATCCAAGTACTTTGTTCCGGCAAGCCGGCATTGCCCGATCAGCCGCCCGCTTTCCACCAAAATCCAGGAGCACACGAATGCGCTTATTTACATCCCTAAAGCTGTGCCTTGCCGCAGCTTGTCTTACTTCACTGGCATTGCCCGCGCATGCCGCCGATCAACTGGCACGCGTGAAAGAGGCTGGCGACCTGGTCGTCGGCACGGAAATGCAGTTTGCCCCCTTCGACTTTCTCAAGAACGGCGAACACCAGGGCTTCAACAAGGATTTCTTCGACGAGGTCGGCAAACGGCTCGACGTCAAGGTGCGCTACATCGACCTGCCGTGGGCCAGCGTGCTGCCTGGGCTGGACGCAAAGAAGTTCGATATCATCGCGGGGCCTCTTAACGTGACCAAGGCGCGCATGGAACGCTATACGTTCACTTTGCCCATTGCAGACGGCACGGTCGCTTTATTGAAAAGCCCCAAGAACAAAGGGTTGAACAAGCCCGAAGATATCGCGGGCAAAGTAGTGGGCAGCCAGCGCGGGTCCGCGCAATTGGCGCAATTGAAGGAGTTCGCCGACACGCTGTCGCCCAAGCCGGAAATCAAGGAATACATCGATTTCAACCAGGCCTATGCCGACCTTGCCGCGGGCCGGATCGTGGCGGTGGGCCATTCCATCACCAACCTTGCCGTTGCAGCCAAAGAGCGTCCGAAGCTGTTCGAGGTCATCAATCCCCCATTTGGCAAGAAAGTCTATTTTTCCTACATGGGCCACAAGGGCGAAGACAGCAAATCGCTGCTCGACGCGATCGACCAGGTGATACTGTCCATGCACAAAGACGGCAGCCTGGCCACGATGCAAAAGAAATGGTTCGGCATGGAAATGGAAGTGCCCACGGCCCCGTTCGTACCTAACGTTTGATGTTTAATGCTTGATTTCCAGACCATCTTCGAGTCTTTTCCGATGCTGATACAGGCCGCTCAAATGACGGTGTTTGTATCGGTGGCCGGCTTGTTGATCGGATTTCTCATTGCCGTCGCCGTTGCAAGCGCCTGCTTGTCGCGGGTAGCCATAGCCCGGCGCATTGGCAGTTCCTACGTTTTCTTTTTTCGCGGCGTGCCGCTGATAGTCCAGCTTATGCTGGTCTATTATTTTCTGCCTACCGTCGGCATCAATGTGCCGCCCCTGGTGGCGGCGATTGTGGCCATATCGTTGTGCGAGGGGGCGTATCTGGGCGAAATACTGCGCGGCGGCTTCCTGGGCATACCCAGGGGGCAGCTGGAAGCCACGCAGCTGCTGGGTTTTTCCCGCTACGATACGCTGCTGCGCATCCAGATTCCGCAGGCCTTGAAGCTGACCACGCCGTCGCTCATCAGCGAGATGATATTGCTGGTCAAGGCCTCATCGTTGATCTCAGTGGTGGGTGTGGCCGAAATCACGCGTACCGCGCAAAACATCGTGGCGACCACCTTCACTCCGCTTGAAATATATCTGGCCGCGGGCTTCATGTACTTTGTAATCAACGGTTTATTGTCTTTGGCAGGCCATTTTGCCGAACGGCGTTACGCAAGGTCTTGAGGCAATGGACTTCAGTTTAGCCAACATAGCCGCTTACTGGCCCGAGATCCTGCAGGGATTCCTGACCACGATAGGCACCTGGCTGGCAGCGGTGGCGCTGGGGCTGGTACTGGGTTTCATCATCGCCGT
>JAKFDW010000126.1:0-5800 GCA_036675955.1 Orrella sp.
GTGCTGGCCGTGCGCGAGTTTCCGCAGGTCAATGCGCGCTTCGACGACGAAAATGGGGTGGTTACCCATTATGGCGGCGTTCATATGGGTATTGCCGCCCAGACCGACGCCGGTCTCATGGTGCCGGTAATGCGTCACGCGGAAGCACATGACCTCTGGTCTTGCGCTGCGGAAATCAAGCGCCTGGCCGATGCCGCGCGCAACGGAAATGCCGCTCGCGACGAGCTGTCGGGTTCGACCATCACGCTTACCAGCCTGGGCCCATTGGGCGGCATTGTTTCGACGCCCGTCATCAACCACCCCGAAGTAGCCATTGTCGGCGTGAACAGAATCGTTGAGCGTCCCGTCATTCTCAATGGTGCCGTCGTAGCTCGCAAGATGATGAACCTGTCCTCGTCCTTCGATCATCGCGTGGTCGACGGAATGCATGCCGCCGAATTCATCCAACGCATACGGGCATATCTTGAATGCCCGGCCATGTTGTTCATTGAATAGGAATACGTATGCAATCGAGCCAGTTACTGATCATCGGGGGCGGACCAGGCGGCTATGTGGCGGCCATTCGCGCCGCGCAGCTTGGTATTTCAACCATACTCGTGGAAGGCGATAATGTAGGCGGAACCTGCCTGAACGTGGGTTGTATTCCTTCCAAAGCATTAATACACGCCGCTGAAGAATTCCACAAGCTGTCGCACTATGGCGCCGAGTCGCCTTTGGGCATACGGATGCAGGCGCCCAGCATCGATATCGCACGTACCATCGCTTGGAAGGACGGTATTGTCGAGCGCCTCACGGGCGGCGTGGCGGCATTGCTCAAGAAGAACGGGGTCCAGGTCGTCAAAGGCTGGGCGCACATTATCGATGGTAAAACCGTCGAGGTGACGAATGGGTCCACGCAGCAGGCAGGCAATGGCTTGCGTATTTCCTGCGAGCATTTATTGCTGGCAACTGGATCCGAACCGGTACAGTTGCCCTTCATGCCTTTCGGCGAACGGGTCATTTCCTCCACGCAAGCCCTGTCACCCGGCAGCTTGCCCGACACCCTGGCCGTAGTGGGCGCCGGATACATTGGACTGGAACTGGGCATGGCGTACAGCAAACTGGGCGTCAAGGTTGCGGTCATCGAAGCGCAAGACCGTATTTTGCCGGCGTACGATGCTGAACTGGCAAAGCCGGTATTGGCCGCATTGAACAAGCTTGGCGTTTCGCTGCGTCTATCGTGCAGCGTACTCGGTCTGGACGACGCCGGCGCCCTGCGGGTGAAAAATGCGCAGGGAGACGAATCCACGCTTGCGGCCGACCAAGTCCTGGTCGCGGTAGGGCGGCGTGCCCGTAGCACGGGATTCGGCCTGGAATCCCTCCTGCTCGACATGAATGGACCCGCGATACAGATCGACGATCAGTGCAGGACGTCCATGCGCAATGTCTGGGCTATTGGCGATGTGACCGGCGAACCTATGCTCGCCCACTGCGCCATGGCCCAGGGCGAGATGGTTGCCGAAATCATCGCAGGAAAGCACCGGCGTTTTGCCCCGGCTTCGATTCCGGCGGTTTGCTTTACGGATCCGGAAATTGTGATCGCCGGCCTGTCGCCGGCCGAAGCCGAAACGGCCGGCGTGGATGCGATCACCGCCAGCTTTCCCTTCGCGGCCAATGGCAGGGCCATGACGCTTGAGAGCACCGACGGCTTTGTACGGGTGGTCGCGCGACGTGACAACCATCTGATCATTGGATGGCAGGCGGTAGGCCGCGGCGTGTCTGAATTAAGCGCCGCGTTCTCTCAGTCGCTGGAAATGGGCGCGCGCCTTGAAGACGTTGCCGGCACCATCCATGCGCACCCGTCCCTGGGCGAGGCAATACAGGAAGCGGCCATGCGCGCATTGGGCCATGCTCTGCATGTCTGAAACGCTACGCTACAATCTGGGCTCCATTTCGCAGCGAGGGGCTCCATGACCGACACCTACACGCCCAGTGAACAGCTTGAGCCGAGGCTCGACTACGTAATGTGCGCCAGTCCGGCCGGCACACATCGCATGGCGTACTGGGAGTGGGGCGACCCCGAGAATGACCGGGTCTTGTTATGCGTGCATGGGCTCACCCGCACCGGCCGAGACTTTGACCTGCTCGCGCAGCGCCTGGCCAGGCAATACAGAGTGGTCTGCCCCGATGTGGTGGGTCGCGGCAAATCCGATTGGCTCATCAATGCGGCGAATTACATCGTGCCGCAGTACGTCGCCGATATGCTCACTCTTATTGCGCGCGTAAAGCCGGCGCAGCTCGACTGGGTCGGAACATCCATGGGCGGACTCATCGGCCTGGGGTTGGCGGGCGCGCTCGCCATGTCCGCGGTCGTCAGGCCTGATCGCGGCATCTGCGGTTTGCCTGCAGAAAACACGCTGTCGCTGGGCAAAATGGTGCTGAACGATATCGGTCCGAAGCTCAGCTTTACCGGCTTGACCCGTATTGCCGAATACGTGGGAGAACCGCTGAAGTTCGACACTTTCGAGCAGGCCGTCGATTATGTGCGTACTGTCTCTGCGGGCTTCGGCGACCATGATCAAATCGGATGGGAAGACCTCACCAGGTATGTGTTCAACAAGCAGGGCGCTTCCTGGGTCAAGCACTACGACCTGCGGATTTCCGAGCCTTTTGCCGGAGAATCCGAGGCCAAGATCCAGGCATCCGAGGCGATACTCTGGGCAGCATACGAAAGCATTGCTTCACCGATACTGGTGGTGCGCGGCGAGGAGTCCGATTTGCTGACTGCGGAGGTGGCCCAGGAAATGTTGGGTCGCAATCGGAATGCCCGCCTGCACAATGTGCCCAAGGTAGGGCACGCGCCCACGTTTCGCAGCGCCGATCAAATCGATCCGCTGGTCGAGTTTTTACTCGCAAAATAATCGGCGTACACTAAGAATTCCAATGGTGCCAAGCCATTGGAATTCTTCATCATTTATTTGCGAGATTGCATATTAAAGTTGATTTGCACTCCCACTCGGTCGTATCCGATGGGGTCCTGGCGCCAGCCATGCTGGCTGCGCGCGCGCACGCCAATGGCGTGCAACTGTGGGCCCTGACCGATCACGACGAACTTTCAGGCGTGACAGAGGCGCGGCAAGCGGCCGCGTCGCTGGGCATGTCGTATGTGGCGGGCGTCGAAGTCTCGGTTACCTGGGGCGGGCAAACGATACACGTGCTCGGACTGAATGTGGACGACGCCGATTCAGCGCTGAACGAAGGCTTGGCGGCAATCCGCAGCGGTCGCGCCGTACGGGCCAGAGAGATGGCGGACCGGCTGACGTCCATGGGCGTGTCCAATAGCTATGAAGGAGCAATGCAGTTCGCCGCCAATCCGTCGCTGATCAGCAGGACCCACTTTGCCCGTTTCCTGGTAGAGCGGGGATATTGCAAGAATATGCAGATGGTGTTCGATAAATATCTGGGCGAGAACAAGCCCGCGAACGTGCAGGTTCATTGGTCTACGCTGGAGCAGGCCGTGGGCTGGATTGTCGGCGCCGGCGGGCGGGCCGCCATTGCGCACCCAGGCCGCTACAACTATTCGCCCATGCAATTCGATGCGCTGTTCGAGCAGTTCAAAGAGCTGGGCGGTAGCGCTATTGAAGTCATCACCGGCAGTCACACTCCAGCGCAATATGTCGAATACGCCGGCGTGGCGCGGCGTTATGGCTTTCTGGCCTCTTGCGGTTCCGATTTTCACAGCCCGAAAGAAGCCCGGCTCGACCTTGGCGAACTTCCTGCGCTTCCCTCCGACTTGACGCCAGTCTGGCACGATTGGATCTGACATGAACAAGGCATTTGTAAAAGAATCCGAGAACGACGACGAAGATGACCTCGGACCCGAGGCGGTAAAGCTGCCCGCGGGCACGAAAAACTACATCACCACGCAGGGCTATCAGCGCCTGCGAGACGAGCTCGCCCATCTGATCACCGTCGAGCGGCCAGCTATCGTACAGATTGTTTCTTGGGCCGCATCCAACGGGGACCGATCCGAGAACGGCGACTATCTGTACGGCAAAAAACGCTTGCGCGAAATCGACCGACGCATGCGCTTCCTGACCAAGCGCCTGGAAATCGCCGAAGTAGTCGATCCCGCGGCCCAGCCTAACCGGGATCAGGTTTTCTTCGGCGCCACGGTTGTGTATTCCGACAAGGCGGGCGAAGAGTTCCGTGTCACCATCGTGGGCGTCGACGAGGCTGAACCCCTGGCCGGAAAGATAAGCTGGATTTCGCCCGTTGCCCGAGCGCTCACCAAGGCGCGCGAGGGTGATACCGTTACCTTGCGCACACCGGCCGGCGTGGATGAACTCGATATTCTGGAAGTCCTGTATCCATAGCCGGCCGTGCGCGCCAGGTTGGGATTCAGCGTGTATGCGGCGATAAAAACCGCTAGTTACGCAAGCAGGTAAAATGAGGTTTCTCCCTTCTTTTGCCTGCGTCGTATCGTGAATCCTATCCAGTATCTCCTTGGCTCTTCCGTCCTGTCCTCGTTTCGTCGCGAGCAGTTGCTGCAACGGTTTACCGAGCTCGATCTGCCTGTTGCCGACATTAACGGCCGCTACGAACATTACGTGTGGACCGACACCGGGCTTGCCGCGCCGGATCAATCCAAGCTCGAACAGCTTCTCGATTACGGCAGCGTTGTCGAAGAAGGCAAGGAAGGAAAAAACACCCTGGTCCTGCGCGTTGTGCCGCGTTTAGGCACTGTCTCCCCGTGGGCCAGCAAGGCAACCGACATCGCGCATAATTGCGGCCTGCAAACAGTACGCCGCATCGAGCGGGGCATCCGCTATACGCTCACGCCGGCGCGCGGCCTGCTTGGTGCAAAATCCGTCGATGCCCAGCAACTGGCCAGGATCGCCGAGTGCCTGCATGACCGCATGACCGAAACAGTGGTGGATGCTAGCTTCGATGGCGCGGCCCTGTTTGCTTCCTTGCCCGGCAAGCCGATTCAAACCATAGACGTAATGGGCGAGGGCCGCGAAGCGCTTGATCAGGCCAATAGCGCCTTGGGACTGGCCTTGTCGGATGACGAAGTCGAGTATCTGGACGCCGCCTTCAAGCAATTGGGGCGCAATCCCACCGATGTCGAGTTGATGATGTTCGCCCAAGCCAACAGCGAGCATTGCCGGCACAAAATCTTCAATGCGCAATGGGTCATCGATGGCGAAGCCCAGCAAAACACCTTGTTCGGTATGATACGCGCCACGCATGCCGCGCAACCCGACGGTACCGTGGTGGCCTATTCCGACAATTCCGCCATCATGACGGGCGGACCGGCGACGCTGTTTCATGCCGGAAAAGCAACATCATCGGCCATTTACGAGCACCATGAAGGCGTCTTGCACACGCTGATGAAGGTGGAAACGCATAACCACCCCACGGCCATCGCGCCTTTCCAGGGCGCGGCAACCGGCGCGGGCGGTGAGATCCGCGACGAAGGCTCTACGGGCCGTGGTTCCAAGCCCAAGGCCGGCCTTACCGGCTTCACGGTTTCCAATCTGCGCTTCAAGGACGCCATCGAGCCTTGGGAGACCGACGCTCATGGGGCGCCCGAGCGCATTGCCAGCCCGCTGGATATCATGATAGAAGGGCCTATCGGCGGCGCGGCGTTCAATAATGAGTTCGGCCGTCCCAATTTGCTGGGCTATTTTCGGACCTTCGAGCAAACGGCGGGCGGCACGCGTTGGGGCTATCACAAGCCCATCATGATTGCGGGGGGGCTGGGGTTTATAGACGCCCGGCTTACCCATAAAGACCCCATTCCTCCAGGCGCCTTGCT
>JAKFDW010000127.1:0-1732 GCA_036675955.1 Orrella sp.
GGCGTGAAATCTACGCTGCAATACACGCATTTTTTGTCCCTTTCACGGACTTCTTTTTCGAACCAGCCTGGGATGCTCCAGCTATTTGCCATGCTGCTGCCTTGTTCGCTTGTGCATAACGTTCGAGGTAAGGGGCGGCTTGCGGCTTGCCGCAAGACGTCCCCTTGACTGAGGGGTTAGGCCGGCCGGTTGGAAAGGTGATGCCGTTCATTGCGCTGCCATGGCTTCTTCCAGCTTGCGATAGAACTCGTGAACTCTGTTGCCCATGCAGAACTCGTCGAGGATTTCATAGGGATCCTCGACATTGGACTCAAGCGCCAGACCAAGCGTATCAATTCGAGCAAACCGATCCTCGATATACGCCTGACGAGCCTGTTGCCCTTGAGGCATGTCATCGGGATAGAGGCGCGAAAGGTCGCGGGCTATTGCCGCGATTTCGGGAGGGCCGAACTTGGTAAGCAAGGAGGCCAGGCGACTTGGTCGAATGTCATACGAATCGATGTAGTACAGCGCAGAGCTGGCGCCGCCAGCGCGGGAGCGCAGGTCGGAGAACTCAAGCAGCTCTGACTCCAGCTCAGACCGCGCATGCGTCGGCTTGGACTCGATTGCAGCGCACTGACTCCAAAACCAGTCTTCGGGCGACTCGGTAGACATGATGCAGGCCTAACGTTCGACGTAAGGGGCGGCTTGCGGCTTGCCGCAAGACGTCCCCTTGACGGAGGGGTTAGGCCACAGGGTGAGTCCAGTACGCATGGATGCAAGCCTCTTAGGCGGCGACGAAGTACCAAACCGCAACTGCGACGGCGGCGAGGACGAGGGCCACAGCCCAAGCAGGGACATGACTCGAACGGTCGGCATAGGTCTCTGCGTGAACCGCTGAACCAACGAGATCGCCGATACGTTCCTTGAGGACGAAGCCCGCAACGGCGCAACCGCCACCAACATACTCAAGCCATGGCAACAGCCTTGGCTGCACGGGAGGGGTTCCGACGTGTTGCGAGAGGCCGAGACCATAGAGCCACCAGAGAACTACGGCTAGAAACAGCCCAAACACAAGGCCGATGGCTGCGTAAGATAAGCGGTCGCGCATTGGGGATCGGCCTTTCTTGTGGCCTAACGTTCGACGTAAGGGGCGGCTTGCGGCTTGCCGCAAGACGTCCCCTTGACGGAGGGGTTAGGCGGCGGATAGGGTGAACTTGCCACCATTGCCTTCGAATTCTTCTAGCGACTCGCTTCGGACTTGCGCTGCACTCTCGCCCTCGCAGAGCGCCGAATAGAGGGGAGGCGATGGCTTTGCAGGCCGAAACTGAGCGAAGGATACGCCCTTGGCGGAGGCGCGCTCCCCGACGGAAAGGAGACGGATCGGAACAAGATCGTTTCGACCCAGGTTGGCATTGACGCGTGCAAGAGCTGATTGAATGCCCGACTCCCCTGAGTTCCATTCGGTCGGCGTGAGCGACGCGACGACGACCTCCTGGCGGGACCGCGCTGTGAACGAGACCCAGCCATCGGTGGACGCGTCGGTATCACCGCCGAAGAGGGCATGCGGGAACAAACCTTGGCTGTCGCGCAGCCAAATGATGGTGATCTCGAAGTGCTTCACGACGCCTAACTATAAATAGACACCAACTGGTGCAATAACGCTTTTACGGTTGTGGTGGATAGCATTCCTTGTCCTCTCGTCTATCCCTGTCTAGGCTAGGCATTGCAACGGTCGGATGACCGTATAAGG
>JAKFDW010000128.1:0-3524 GCA_036675955.1 Orrella sp.
GGTGCGTCGGAGCTGGCGCTGGTCGACATTATTTGGGGGTTTGCGGTGATCGGATTGATCACCGCCGCATCGGCCATTTCGTTCTCGCGCCTGCCGGCCACGGCGGGCAATAATCTGCACAAGGCGAAATCGGTCGACAATTGATGCCAGGCGGCGTGGGCGTGAAATCGCGCGCGTTGCGCCCCTGACTGGTCTGGCGCCGTACGTGGTTCAGTCCCTTCCGACAGCCTCGTTGTCCAGCAGCATCACCAGCTTGCAATCCGGCCGGGTCGCCAGGCGGAAAGTGATCTGCTGGTAGCGCAGGCTGCCGGCCGTGGGATGCTGGAACTCACGCAGTCCGCCTTCGCGGTCGACGACAGTATGGCGCGTCCACCAGTGTGCAAAGACGGAACTGGACTGCAGCAGTTCATCCAGCAAGGCACGCACATCGGGTTCGTCGGCGTGTGCAGCCGCGTCTGCCCTGAATTCCGCCACGACGCGGCTGGCGCGCTGGTCCCAGTCCACCACCAGATGGCGGGCGGCAGGGTCCAAGAATATATAACGCAGCAGATTGGGGCGGGCGTCGCGATCGGGCCAGCCGTCAAAAAGATGCAACAAGGCCTCGTTGCGGGCCAGAACATTCCAGCATCGGTCGAGGATGTAGGCCGGCGCGGTTATGCTGTGCACGCAATCGGCGAGTCCCGCAGGCAGCGGCCGAGCATGCTCGCGGCCATGCTCGGGATCGGTGCACTCCGCGAGTTCGAACAAATAGTGACGCTCGGCGTGCGCCAGGTTCAGCACAGACGCCAGCCTGGCCCATACGCTGGGCGACACAGACACATCGCGCCCCTGCTCTATCCAGGTGTACCAGGTGACGCTGATGCCGCATAGTTGCGCGAGTTCCTCGCGGCGCAGGCCGGGAGTACGGCGCCGCACGCCGGCGGGCAAGCCCATGGTTTCGGGTTGGACGCGCGCGCGCGCGCTGCGCAGGAAATCGCCCAGCGCCTTGCGCCGGGCCGAGTTGACTTGATCCGCCGACGGCGGCGCGCCCTTTGCGTGCATGGCTCCCCCGTTGCGCTGGCCCCTACCTCAAGAGGCTGGCAAGGCTGCGACGCACATCGTCTTCGTCACGGCCGCTGCGCTGCACATAGTCCTGGACCTGGTCATCGGCAATGTTGCCGACATTGAAGTACTGCGACATAGGGTGGCTGAAGTAGAAGCCGGACACACTGGACGCCGGATACATGGCGAAACTGTCGGTCAGCTGCATGTCGATATCCTCGCACTCCATGACCCGGAACATGTCTTTCTTGACGACGTGTTCGGGGCATGCCGGATAGCCGGGCGCGGGACGTATGCCCTGGTACTTTTCGGCAATAATTTCCTCGTCGGGCAGGTCCTCGTCTGGCACATACCCCCACAGGTCGCGGCGCACCCGGGCGTGCAGCGTTTCGGCAAAGCCTTCAGCCAGACGATCGGCGATGGCCTTGAGCATGATGCTCGAATAATCATCATTATCGTCAAGGAACCGCTGATCGTGCTTTTCGATGCCCAGCCCGCCGGTCACCGCGAACATCCCAATGTAATCGGCAACGCCGCTGGATTTGGGTGCGATGTAGTCGGCCAGGCATTTGTAATCGACCCCTTCGCGCTTTTCCTGCTGCTGGCGCACGTTGCGCCAGGTAAACAGCACTTCCGAGCGCGTTTCGTCGCGATAGATTTCGATGTCTTCGTCGTTGACGGTATTGGCTGGATAGAAGGCGATCACGCCGTTGGCCGTCAGCCAGCGACCATCGATAACCTTCTTCATCATCGCCTGCCCTTCATCGAACAGCTTGCGGGCTTGCTCGCCCACGACCTTGTCTTCCAGAATGGCGGGATACTGCCCGAACAGGCTCCAGGTCTGGAAAAAAGGCGTCCAATCCACAAACTTAAGGATCTCGGTGAGATCATAGTTCTTGAACGTGCGCCGCCCTATGAATTTGGGCCGGGGCGGCGTGTAGCTGGACCAGTCTATGGACGGACGCCCCGCCCGGGCATCGCTCAGGCTTACCATGGGCGTGGCCTTGCGGTTGGCGTGGCGCGTGCGCACCGTTTCGTATTCTTCCGCGAGGCCGGCCAGCCAGGTATCGGCGCCGTCGGACATCAGGTGGGTGGCCACGCCCACCGAACGGCTGGCATCCGGTACATAAATGACAGGGCCTTCGTAATTGGGTGCTATCTTTACCGCCGTATGCACGCGGCTGGTCGTGGCCCCGCCCACCAGCAGCGGCAGTTTGCGGCTGCGGAAGTAGTCGTCGCGCTGCATCTCGGAAGCGACGTAGGCCATCTCCTCCAGGCTGGGCGTAATGAGTCCGGAAAGGCCGACCATGTCGGCGTTCTCTTCCTTGGCCTTGGCCAGAATCTGGGCGCAAGGCACCATGACGCCCATATTCACGACTTCGAAGTTATTGCATTGCAAAACCACCGTGACGATGTTCTTGCCGATATCGTGCACGTCGCCCTTGACGGTTGCAATCACGATCTTGCCTTTGGCGCGCACATCGCCGCCCGCGGCTTCGATCTGCCGTTTCTCTTCTTCGATGAATGGAATCAGGTGGGCCACCGAAAGCTTCATTACGCGTGCCGACTTGACCACTTGCGGCAAAAACATTTTGCCCGCGCCGAACAGGTCGCCCACGACGTTCATGCCGTCCATCAAGGGGCCTTCGATCACCTGAATCGGACGTCCGCCCGCAGCGGCGATTTTCTGGCGCACTTCCTCGGTGTCTTCAACGATGAAGGTGGTAATGCCATGCACCAGCGCATGCGAAAGCCGCGCCTCGACGGACTGGTCGCGCCACGCCAAGTCTTCTTCCTTCTTGGCGCCGGATCCCTTTACCGTTTCGGCCAGTTCGACCAGCCGCTCCGTGGAGCTGCGTTCATCGGCGGGATCGGTCTTGCTCAATGGCACAGGCCGGTCCAGCACCACATCTTCGACCATGTTTCGCAGCGTGTCGTCCAGATCGCTGTACACGCCCAATTGACCGGCATTGACGATGCCCATGGTCAGCCCTTCCTGGACCGCGTAATACAGGAAGACCGCGTGGATGGCTTCGCGCATGGCTTCATTGCCGCGGAAGGAAAAGCTGACGTTGGAAATCCCGCCCGACACCCGCGCATGCGGGAGGTTGTCCGTGATCCAGCGCGTCGCTTCGATGAAATCGACCGCATAATGATTGTGCTCATCGATGCCGGTGGCGATGGCAAAGACGTTGGGATCAAAAATGATGTCTTCGGGTGGAAAGCCCACTTCATTGACCAGCAGGTCATAGGCGCGCTTGCAGATGGTCTTGCGCTTTTCCAGGTTATCGGCCTGGCCCTCTTCGTCGAAGGCCATGACAACGGCCGCTGCGCCATATTTGCGGCACAGGCGCGCGTGCTCCAGGAAAGGGCCTTCGCCTTCTTTCATGGAAATGGAATTGACCACCGCCTTGCCCTGCACGCAGCGCAGCCCGGTTTCGATGACGTCCCACTTGGAGCTGTCGATCATGATGGGAACCCGC
>JAKFDW010000129.1:0-38722 GCA_036675955.1 Orrella sp.
GACATGCTTGCCGGCCTGCCCGTGGGCGAGCTTGGCGACGACATAGACGTCATCGTCAACGAACGATCCGTGAGCTTCCGTATCAACAGCGAGATACTGTTCGGTTCCGGCGAAGCCGACCTCAGCGTGCCGGGCCTGGCCGTACTGAAGCGGCTGATTCCTGTCTTCAACAGTGTCGACCATACAATCACCGTCGAAGGCCACACCGATTCAGTACCCATGCTGCGCAACCGCCGCTATCCATCGAACTGGGAATTATCCGGCGCACGGGCCGGCAGCGTTGTGCGTTACCTTGAGGCCAATGGCGTGGCCAGCAATCGTCTGCGCGCCGTAGGCAACGCCGACACCAAGCCGCTGTCGGACAATTCCACGCCCGAAGGCCGGGCAAGCAATCGCCGGGTGGAATTGATCATGGAGCGTAAAGAAGACTAGCCTGGGCCGGCCCCTGGAACCTGGACATCCTGCTCGGACATCTTCAGATTATTGTCCCTGGCGAAGTCGTGGACGAACTTCCATGCCAGCGGTTCGAGATCGCGCAAGCGCTGGTCTACCACCACGCAACGAATACCGTCGAGGACAATGGGCACCACATAAGGCGAATAAGTATTGGGTCCACCATAAGACCCAGCCGGACGAAACTGCGACATTACGCCAGCCAGGCGCTCGGCCCAGTCGCTGGGACGAAAACGCTGGCCGTCGAGCGTGACGCCGTGAATAAGCATTTGCTGCACAAGATGTGTCATAAACTTCCGCGGACAAATCGTACCCATTTCAGGTGTACCAAATTTTCCCTGCGCCGCGAATTGTATATGATAGCCGCCTTATCGATGCATCCGGCCACGACGTGGCCATATCGTTTTTTGCTGTCGGCCATCATGCAAGGTAAGATGGCTCTTTTAAAGAAGGCTTATTATGTCTGGCGCCACACCGCAAACAGGTCCACTTCGGCATTTTCTGCAATTTCGCGACCTATCAAGAAACGAGATCCAATATGTGCTGGATCGCGCTCGTCTGATCAAGAATAAATTCAAGCGCTACGAGCCGCACCACACACTGCATGACCGCAACCTGGCTATGGTGTTCGAAAAAGCGAGCACGCGTACGCGTGTATCGTTCGAAGCAGGCATGTATCAACTCGGCGGTTCAGTCATACATCTTACCACTGGCGACTCGCAGCTTGGGCGCGCTGAACCCATCGAGGACACCGCGCGCGTCATTTCGCGTATGGTCGACGTGATCATGATTCGAACTTTCGAACAGACCCGCATCGAGCGCTTTGCCGCCCATTCGCGCGTTCCGGTCATCAATGGCCTGACCAACGAGTTCCATCCTTGCCAGATACTGGCGGATATCTTCACGTTTATAGAGCACCAGGGGCCCATAGAAGGCAAAACGGTGGCCTGGATAGGCGATGGCAACAACATGGCCTATACGTGGCTCCAGGCGGCCGAAATACTGGGTTTCAATCTGCACGTATCGGCACCCGCGGGCTACCAGCTGGATCCCGAGCGCATCGGGACTCCAGCTCCGTCGGTGCTGCGGGAATTCGCCGATCCCATGGAAGCGTGCCGCGGCGCTCACCTGGTCACTACCGACGTATGGACCAGCATGGGCTACGAAGCCGAAAATGAAGAGCGCCGGGAAGCGTTCGCAGACTGGTGTGTCGATGCCGAGATGATGGCCGTCGCCGATCCCGCTGCTATTTTCATGCACTGTCTGCCGGCCCACCGCGGCGAAGAAGTCACCGGCGAGGTCATCGACGGCCCGCAAAGCGTCGTATGGGATGAAGCCGAAAGCCGCCTGCACGTACAAAAAGCGCTGATGGAATTCCTGCTGCTGGGCCAGATCGCTTGATGGCCACAAAAAAGGCACGGCTCAACATGAACCGTGCCTTTTTCTTTGACTAGACCCTGTTACTTGTCGCTCTTGCCTTTCAACTGAGGCAGAGGACCCGCGCCAGCAGAGGTAAGCAAGCCCGCCTTCGCATAGGTAAACAGCTTGTCGCGCGTATCCACGATATCGAGATTACGCATGGTGAGCTGACCAATGCGGTCGCGCGGCGAGAACATTGATTCACCCTTCTCCATCGTCAGGCGCTCGGGCTGATACGTAAGATTAGCCGACTGCGTATTCAAAATGGAGTAGTCGTTTCCACGACGCAGCTCGATCGTGACTTCGCCCGTAATCGCGCGCGCCACCCAGCGCTGGGCAGTCTCGCGCAGCATGATGGATTGCGGATCGAACCAGCGGCCTTGATACAACAGGCGGCCCAGCTTCAGGCCGTTCATGCGGTATTGCTCGATGGTGTCTTCGTTGTGTATACCAGTCACCAGACGCTCGTAAGCGATATAAAGCAGAGCAAGTCCGGGCGCTTCGTAGATGCCCCGGCTTTTAGCCTCGATGATGCGGTTTTCGATCTGATCGCTCATGCCCAGGCCATGGCGTCCGCCTATGCGATTGGCCTCGAGCAGCAGCTCAACGCTATCGCTGAATTCCACGCCATTCAATGCAACCGGCTGCCCTTCTTCAAAACGAACCGTAACTTCTTCGCTCTTGACCTCGACATCGTCGCGCCAGAAGGCCACGCCCATGATAGGCTGCACGATCTTGATGCCTGAAGTCAGGTGTTCGAGGTCTTTCGCTTCGTGCGTGGCACCCAGCATGTTCGAATCAGTGGAATAGGCTTTTTCCGACGACATCTTGTAGTCGAAGCCAGCCTGGCGCATGTATTCGGACATTTCCGAGCGACCGCCAAGTTCGTCGATAAAGGCCTGATCCAGCCATGGCTTGTAGATTTTCAGCTCGGGGTTGGTGAGCAGCCCGTAGCGGTAGAAGCGCTCGATATCGTTACCCTTGAAGGTGCTGCCATCGCCCCAGATGTTGACGTCGTCTTCCTTCATGGCCGCAACCAGCATCGTTCCGGTCACGGCACGGCCGATGGGCGTGGTGTTGAAATAGGTAATGCCGGCCGTGGAAATATGGAATGCGCCACACTGCAGAGCGGCAATCCCTTCTGTAACCAACTGCGCGCGACAATCAATCAGGCGTGCTTCCTTGGCCCCATACTGCATGGCCTTGCGCGGAATTTCGTCGTAATCGGGCTCATCGGGCTGGCCCAGATTGGCCGTGTACGCATAGGGAATAGCGCCTTTGTTGCGCATCCACAGCAAAGCGGCGCTGGTGTCGAGTCCGCCGGAAAAAGCAATACCGACCTTCTGGCCGGTAGGGACGTCTTCAAGAATGGTTGTCATTGTTGATCTAAGGCCTTGGATAATGAACTGTGCTAACCAGGCATTATATCCCTGATGCTTGTTGCGCCTGCATGAGCAAACGCTAATCGTCGGGCGGCAACTTGCGCGGCGCATCCGCATCGTTGAGGGGGTAGGCGTCTACAACATAGGCCGGGCCTTTCATCAGCTTCACGATGAAAGCGCCCCCGATGATCGTTGCGGGACCGCCCGTGTTGATAGCCTTCTGCCAGCGCCTCCAGCATGCTTCTAGCAGGTTTGGTTCCCGCAGCGCGACCCGGTATGAAATGGGGAAAGTACGTACACATAAATCGGGTCAAAATGATAAAATCCCAATGTCGTTTCGGGGGAGTAGCTCAGCTGGGAGAGCGCTGCGTTCGCAATGCAGAGGTCGGGAGTTCGATCCTCCTCTTCTCCACCAAATCTGCGCTAAGTGATTGATTTCGCTTAACGCCTTTGTTTGTCCAGGAGCAGACGTCTACCGTTGTGACGTCAACGCATAAGCGATCGCAACCAGGACCATCTCTATTCTCGTCAATATGACTTGAGCTGAATTTCCTGCGCTATATCGATCAGTCGGGGTAGAAGTTTTTGTTTCACTTCGCTTTCACTGTGACGGGCAAGATTCACACTGATGGCCAGCACTGCAACAACGCCATCGGCTCCGTCGCGTACCGGCACCGCCATGCCACTAACCCCAACCCTAGCTCTTCATTGGCGATAGCCCAGCCCTTGTCTTGGGCGCTCTCATGGGTACGGTACCGATGATCTTGATCGCGAACAACTCTGCTTTGTCTGCGAGGCGCCAAGGCCATCGCATCGTTCCGACCGCACGGTTACCACATCAAGTCGTCCGGGATCTGAAAGGCGGCATACGGATCGTCCTCATCGATCTCGTTGTTGGTCTTGTTCACTCGCACGACGAGCGAAGGATCACGCTCGGCGATTTTATCCGCGACTATCCTGGGCACCAGCTCGGTCGCGCTACCCAGGCGGATAATCACGAGGCGCCCAGCTATTAAATGCGCCTGGACTGCAGCCGATACATACAGCCGTTCGATTGTCTTGCCGTGAGTAAAATTGTAGGCGATGTCGCCAGCGCCCTTGCTCTGGCGACTCTGCTGCACCATCTGGGCAATTTGCGCCGCAATCGACTTTTGGTTAGCGGCTGCAACGCGCTGAGCATTGAGTTCGCGGGTCCGCTCAAGATTCTTGTGTTGCGTTTCGAGCGCGGCCAGCCTTGTCTCATCAATGCTTTGCGTGCCGGTTCGGCGCTCGATCTTCTTTTGCTTGCTCTTATCCTGGTTGGCCCGTTTGGCTTTGTTTTTGTCGACCAGACCCGCTTTCAAAAGCTGCTCTTGCAGCGAAACCATATTTGTTACTCCGTAGATAATATTCGAGGATGACCGCCGGTTCCGGTCTATCGTAACCGCTGCACGTTCGATGATGTTACGCATTCAGATTGTCCTGGCGACCATGCCGGAAGGCAAGCGACTAATCACCTACCCGGATAGACTGGAGCGCGAGGCGATACCTGCGTTCTCGAGGCGCATCCTGCCCTTCGATCTGGATGCATCGCGTGCATACTCCGAACTCATGGCAGGCGCAACAGAATACGGCCAAGAACCACACGCCACGAGATCATCTATGGTCTTGTGCAAAAGATCCTGCACCTTGATCGCTGCGATCGACATAGGCAAGGTTGCCGACCTGCCGGAATAAATTGATCTGGTCATTTGAGGGCTTTTGATTCGCAGCGTTAGAAGTCGGCCGGATGACACATGTTCATGCGCGGCAGCAAACGACAATATGGTGGACCCGACACCCGCAACCGCCAGCTCGATCAACTCGGGTATCGCGTTGACCTCGGCAACCACGTTCAGTGATACGTTCCCCGTTGACAAGTATTCCTCGATCCGCCGTCGCAAACTGTGTGCAGCCGTCGGCAGAATCATCGGCAGCAGCCCGATGGAGTCCAGCGCAATACCCTGCTTGATAGTCCTCGGTGAAACTTGCAGGCTCGCTAGCTGTGATTCTGACGTAACCAGCACCAGTTCTTCGTCGATCAGATGCTTGAACTGCAAGCGGACATCGTCCTCTACGCCAAACGTTACACCAATGTCTATCTGACCGCGCAATAACTGATCGGGAATGTAGCCTGTGCTCATCTCGACCATTTGCAGCCGGATCTTCGGCCATCTGCGCACAACCTCCTGGACCAGCGGCACCGTCACAAATTTCGCAACGGATTGGGGCAAGGCAATTGAAACGCGGCCGCTAGGTTCATCAATAGCGCTACGTACATCTTCGCAGGCTACATCGACACGTCTCAATATCCCTATGGCATGCACCAGGAATCGAGCTCCCGCGGCCGTTAGCGTTACACCCCGTGCATGCCGCTCGAAAAGTGGAGCTCCCAGATGCTCCTCAAGCTGTTTGAGCTGCACACTCAGTGCCGGCTGAGCGATGTGCTGGCTCTCAGCCGCAGCGGATATAGAGCCGGCCGACGCGACGGCAACAAAACTACGCAGACTACGCAAATCAAAGGCCATTCTGCTTTCGTCCAGAGAATCGGTGAAAATCCATATAAAAATATTATAGCTGCCATCGAAATATGATCTTTGACCTATAGCTGGGCCATAGGCAAACTTTGGGTCCGAATACGTTGACCAGAACTTATTGCCCATAAAAGGATGGAGAGATGAAAAAAATAACCCGTCGGACGCTGCTACTCGGCATCGCCACAACTGTATTTTCGTTGCCAGTCATGGCACAACTGGGTGTCGGAAAAACGACCACTATTGTCGTGCCGTTTTCAGCCAGTGGCCCTACCGACTTCATAGCCCGTCTGCTTGCACAGCCGCTTTCAAAGGAATTGGGTATGCCGGTAATTATCGACAATCGGCCTGGGGCAAGCGGAAACATAGGCACTAAGCGTGTAGTGGACTCCGCTCCGAACGGGCTGACGCTGGTGCATAGCACGGCTGCGATGCAGGCGGTCAACCCCTTAATGTATCCGGACGCTGGATTCGAGCCATCCCGCGACCTGATCCCGGTTGGCATCACAGCAGCGTTGCCCAACATACTGGTCGTTCACCCTGATTCCGGCATCAAGACCGTTGAAGACTTGGTCAAAAAAGGCAGGCAAAAAAGTGCCGAGCTAAGCTTCGCAACGTTCGGCCCCGGAAGTTCGCCTCATTTTTATGGTTCTTTGCTAAGAAAGACAGCCAATATCGCCAGCATGCCGATTGCCTACAAAGGAAGCGGCAGCGCGAGCACAGACATGCTGGCCGGCCGCATCGATTTCATGTTCGACAGCATGACGACCAGCCTGCCCCAAATTAAGGCGGGGAAATTGACCCCATTGGCTATCACGTCATCCAAACGTTCACCTCTTTTACGAGATGTCCCGACCCTGAAAGAGACCGGCTACGGCGATGTTGATGTCGACTTCTGGTTCACACTGCAGGCCCCTGCAAACACGCCTCCCGAGGTTGTCGCCAAATTGCGCGAGGCGATCGATAAAGCAGTACAAGATCCAGAATATCGCCAAAGTGTCGCGGCTCGTGGCGTCGAAAACCTTTACGTGGCTCCTTCAGAGCTTGATGCATTTTTCAGCCGCGAGACGAAAAAATGGCGTGAGACTGCACTGTCGATCGGCATCAAGCCTGAATAAATAAATTTGACACGCGAGATAAGAATGCAGCCGCTTGAAGGTATCAAAGTTATCGACCTGACCAAGGTGTTGGCAGGGCCACTGTGCAGTCAGTATCTGGGAGAGTTCGGCGCCGATGTCATCAAGATTGAAACGACGGGCATGGGCGACGATACGCGCGGGTGGTTGCCTCAGGACCAGGGCCAGTCCGCGGTGTTTCTGGCCGTCAACCATAATAAACGCAGCCTGGCCATTGATCTCAAATCAGACGAAGGCCGGAAGGCTGTCCATCGGCTGGTAGAAGACGCCGACATAGTGCTTCAGGGCTACGCTGGAGGGACTGCTAAAAAACTGGGCGTTGACTATGAAACACTGAAGCTGCTGAATCCCGACCTTATCTACTGCGAGATTTCCGGTTATGGTCGAAACGGGCCGATGGGCAACGAACCCGGCTACGACGTAATGCTCCAGGCCTTTAGTGGAATGATCAGCACCATAGGCGATAAAGAAGGCAATTATGCGCGTGCAAGCTTTTCGCCAGTGGATATTGGCACGGCCATGCATGGTTTAAGCGGCGTACTCGCTGCTGTGATCGAGCGCAATCGAACCGGTAAAGGTGTCTATCTGGAGATTTCCTTGCTGGACACGGCACTGGGCTTCATGACCTACATGGCGCAAAGCTATTGGCGTACGGGCAAGAATCCTAAACCGATGGGAACAGCACACCCCTCGATGTCACCCTATCAAGCCTTCTGGGCCGCAGATGGCCAGATCATGCTGGGGGCGGGCAATGACGCCCAATGGCGCCGATTCTGCGCGGTGGCCGGTTTGGACCACTATGTCGACCACCCCGACTTCGCCACCAATGCCCAGCGCATGACCAATCTAGATAAAACCGAAGCCTTGGTGCAAGATGTCATGAAAAACAAGACCGTATCAGAGTGGCTCTCATGCCTTAGCGCCGTTGGCGTGCCCTGTGCTCCGATCAACACGCTGGGACAGGCCTTATCCCATCCGCAAGTGGCTGCACGCGGCCTCATCGTTGAGTCGAGCCATCCAGTTCTGGGGGCGCTACAGAATATCGGTCATCCTGTGCGGTTTGAGGAAAAAGACCGATCTGCCTCCCGCCCTCCCCCGATGCACGGAGAACATAGTAAGGAAATTCTTCTTGAGGCTGGCTATAGCGATGAACACATACAGTCGCTAGCCGAGCAAGGAATCATTGCGTAGCCCGACCGATCATAAAACCATTCGTGCCCTTATTCAGCACGCACCCTATGGAGCGCAAAGTGTCAACACTCAGCTACGAAGTCAAAAACCGGGTTGCCGAAATATTATTTAATAACCCACCCGTAAACACGTTGTCTGAAGCCATACTGGAAGATTATCTGTCTAGACTGGAAGAGGCATCGCGCGATCCGGCTGTTCGAGCGGTTATTGTGGGAAGCAAGGTGCCAGGCCGATTCTCGGCCGGACTCAATCTCATGGCGATACACACAGGCGAGCCGGGCAAAGTACGTTCTTTGCTTGATCGTTTATACGTGCGGATGACCGAAATCCAGTTCAATATGGGTAAACCCACGATAGCCGCCGTAGGTGGTACAGCTCGTGGCGGCGGCATGACGATAGCCGTTTCCTGCGACATGATCGTGGCATCAAGCACGGCAACCTTTGGCTATCCGGAAATTGATGCAGGCGTACTTCCTTCCATCCATTTCACGCATCTGCCACGCATTATCGGCCGGCACCGGGCATTTGAACTGCTGTTCACCGGACGCTCTTTTGATGCACAAGAGGCCGCTACACTCGGACTGGTTTGTCGTTTGACGGAAGATGGACAAGAGCTTGAGGGCGCGCGCGCTCTCGCCCAAACCATATGCGGCAAATCGGCTGAAGTCGTCCGTATCGGAAAGGCTGCGTTCATGCATGCCAATGACAACGGCTATCGCCAGGCAGTTTCCGCAGCTGCGGACAGCTTCTGCAATGTTGCTGCAACCGATGCCGCCAAGGAAGGTATTGCCGCCTTTGTGGAAAAGCGAAAGCCGGTATGGTAGACCACCTTATTGTCGATGGCGTTTGTTGCAAAAAACATATACATCAATAACTTATGAAGAATAAAATTCAATAGCGCCTTGCTGTTTCCGGGTCGCGGCCAGCTATTCGGCGCAAGCCTGTACAGAGGAACACGAATCTTCAGGAGGCGTTATGACACGCAAATACATTGACTGTCGCAGCTTCCCCAGCGAAATGAACTGTTCTGTAGCGATATCTGCAGACAGTGAAAAAGAACTGTTGGAAGCCGCCGTACAGCACGCAGTGGCGGTGCACGGCCACAAAGACACGCCGGAACTCAGGCAGGAAGTGCAAAAATCCATTCGGGAAGGCAGCCCACCAACCTAGCTAGGCTCATACAAATTTATATCCCCGTGGCGTTGAATGGGGACCTATGTCCCGACCGGTTATCGGTCGGGATTTTTTTTCAAGATCCGCGCTCTGGCGTGCAGTGATCCACATCTACAGTTAGAAAATGTGCTTTATCTGAGAAGAGGTACTCAAATCGCACCCTTCCCCCCAATTCGATAAATGTCTCAAGCTGCGTTTGCGGACGACAGGCGATCACTGTCGCGGATTCTCGTACCGACGTCTTCACAATATCTAACGTGACACCGGTTCTCAACGCCTTAATCAGGTGGGCTTCCGTATAATCAAAAACAGCCCTCATTCTGATTAGGTTTTTTGACGCTCCAATGTGCTGAAGCACCAGACTCTGGTTAAGACGAAGCGGGAGCTCCTCTGCAATCGTTTCGGAAATGGTGCTGGCTACCCGGCATACATCGACTCTCATCGGATTCCGTGTGCATAGTTCTTCGCTCCACGAAAAAGTCGAAATCAGCGCCAACACACAAAGGGCAAGATTCTTCACGGACATCTCCAGAGCCTAGGTTGCGTGATGTTGCTGTTTTAATCCTTACGGGGTGATCGTCCTAAGTAATCAGGCGCGATGTGCTCGATGCGGGTTGGCTGTCGCGGACAATCAGGGGCGCAGATGCTTGCTGTCTGCAAAGAGGCGTAATTGTCGCGAGTAAAGGGCTTGCCGGGCGCCCACTCCAGCAACCGGGCCTGCAGCCGCGCGACCCAGTCGGGCAAAGGAAGAACACGGCGCGGGTGCCCCGAAACACGGGCCGCATAGGCCACCAGGTCGCGGAGCGCATAATCGCGTGGACCACATAAATCCAGACGCTGCCCAGCCTTGCCCGGGTCGCGAAGCGCTCCAAGGAACTGGTCGCAAACATCGCCGACATATACCGGTGCGAAACGCGCCTCGGCGCAGGCCAATGGGAAAACACCCGGCATCAATCGTGCCAATGCCGCAAAACGACTTAAAAACGAATCGCCCGGCCCGAAAATAACCGAGGGTCGAAAGCTGGTCACAGCAATGTTGTGCGATGCCCCGAATTCGTGCGCCCAGGATTCTGCTGCCCCCTTGCTACGCAGATAGTAGCTCGAGCCGCTTACCGCATCGGCCCCCAGGGCACTCATATGAAGATAGCGTGGAACGCCGGCCCGATGCGCCGCGGTCAATGCATTTTTTGTGAATCCGACATGCACCTGCTCAAACACTTTCCCGGTATGGCGCGGTTCATTCAATATGCCGACCAGATTGATCAGGGCAACATGCCCTTGCATCAGCTCGGCCAAGGAAGATGAGCCGGCGTCATGAACACCGGCGTCAATGGGCAGGCCCAGCACACGCACAAATGGCTGAGATGCCAAATTCCCATGGAGACTGGCGTGCCGACTGAGAACCGTAACAGCGTAGCCCGCGTCGGTAAGCGTGCGAATCAGAACTGTGCCGACAAAACCCGTCCCTCCCAGAATCAGGGCAGCGGGCTTGCTGAAGGAAGTAGCGGCATTGTCCATAGCAATACGATACGCCTATTTCAGTGCTTGTTGCCAGTGGCTTGATGTCGGCATATGCGCCATTAGTGAAGCATCGCGCGACGCGGATACTTATATACCCATGGCATCATCTGTTTATTTCGGTGCGATGCGCTTTACGAGCAACTGGTCGATGCGGTAGTGATCCACATCGACCACTTCGAATTTCACTCCCGCATATTCCACGCTGTCGGTCGGCTTGGGAACTTTGCGCAGCATGAACATCATGAATCCCGCCGCGGTTTCGTAGTTTTCTTCTTCTGGAAGCTGATCTATACCCATGGCGCGTTTAAGGTCTTCAATGGCAGTGCCGCCTTCTATCAGCCATGAACCATCGTCACGCTCCAGAATCTGATTGCTTTCATCCAGCGAACTGCCCCAGTTCCCCATCACAGTCACCATTATGTCGCTGAGCGTAATCACTCCTATTACTAGCGCGTACTCATTGATCACTACGGCGAAGGTTTCCTTTGAAGCCCGGAACTTATCCAGCAGCTCCGACAACTTCAATGTGTCCGGAATGATCAATACGGTGCGAAGACTCGCCTCGTTGATCTGAAACGACGACTGCTTGCCCAGCCAAAGTACAAGTATGTCTCGTGTGTCGACATAGCCGATCACATGATCGATGACGCCATCGCATACCGGAAATTTCGAATAAGGATACAGGGCTATCTTTTGGCGAATACTTTCTTCTGTCTCGTTCAGGTTGATGAACACCACACTGTCACGGCTGGTCATGCAGGACGACACCAGACGAGACTCCAGTTCAAAAACGTTCTGGATGAAATGCTGTTCCTGCTGCTGCAGCACGCCAGCTTGCGCTCCTGCCTCGACAACCGCCGAGATATCATCGAAGGTGATGTTGTCTTCGCGCGCGGTGTTCACGTTGAACAGTCGAAAAAGCAGGTTCGCCACCAGGTTCAGTGCAAACGAAAACGGTCTGCAAATACGAATAAAGACATTGACGGGATTGATCACGGCGACGGCGAAACGCTCGGGGGCCATCATGGCCAGGCGTTTCGGCATCAGGTCCGAGAACAGCACGAACAACAGGGTGACAAAAACAAACGAGAGGACAAAGCTGATTTGCTCGGCCCACGCCCCTACGTATACATAGCTGAGCACGCCCAAAAAATAGGGACGAAACGCCGCCTCGCCAAGAATGCCGCCCAGGATGGCCACCGCGTTCAGCCCTATTTGCGATGCGGCAAAAAAACTGGCTGATTGCGCCTGTATCGCCATCACCTTCAAGGCCCGCTCGTCTCCGGCTTCTGCCATAAGCTTGAGCTTTATTTTCCGCGCGGCTGCAAAAGCGATTTCGGTCAACGACAGAAAACCGGCGGCCAGCACCAGTATCACTAACACCAGAATACTTTGAGCTAAACTCACGAACCATCCTTATGCAAGACTTCCAGGCAGTCGCCTTAGTTAAGTACTCACTTAGCCGACTCGCCAAGCGAACCGTTGCGGATGACAGAATACATCGGTTATGCGCCTGCGCGCTTGGCGTCGCAACGCGACTCAGAGTGACGAGTAGCCCGCCTCGCGTTGGCTACGTACTGCAAGAACAAAAACGGTATCGATTTCGGCAATGTACCGATACAACGCCACATAGCCGTGCGAACGGCGCCCTATCACCAATTCCCGCTTATCGTTATTTATTGGACGACCGATCAGGGGATTATGCTCGAGCACATTGAGCGCCTCAATGATCTCTTGAATGCGCAGCGCTGAATTTTCGACGCGATACTCGGCTAGGTGATCAAGGATGCGATCGAAATCCTTTCCCACCTCTGAAGCCAATTCGACACGTGACATTTTCAACGCGCCAGTTTTCGAGCGGCCGGACGTTTTACCGCTTTGCCGGCAAGACGGTCTTCCAGGTAGCCACGCATTTCCTCCCACGGGATGGTCTTTCCCGATGCAACGATACCGGCGTAGCGATCCTCGGCAACGACATCGAAATCAGCACGCAAATTGTCCTGCTCTGTCTTTTCCACAATGGCTTCGATAATGAAGGCATGAGCAGTTGTACCCGAACGTTTGGCTGCAGCCGCAACGCGGGCTTTCAGGTCTTCGGGCAAACGTATCGTCGTCGTGGACATGGCTGTCTCCAGAGATTAAAGCTACCCCGCCAATGTAGCACAAAGGTGCTACATTCATCGATACGTTTTCTTAAGCCTCCCGGGGGCCTGCCCCAAGTGGGTCAGTATTACACCGGTGCTAACATCAAGCTTCCTGCATTCATAAAGAAAAGGGGCCGACGGAATGTCAGCTGAAATGGTTCAATTGCTGGTTACGGCAGCAATCTTTTTGATCATCACCGTAGTTGGCTCGGTGTCCCTGTATCGCGCCGGGCGTCCGGGGTGGTGGTTGCCTATAGTCTTTATGGTTCTCATCCTTGGCTGGCCACTGCTGCAGCAAAAACTGGCCTGAATCGAAACTGGCACTCCTGATACCGTCGCCGGAAACCACCACCGCAGCACACCGTTGAGGTCTCGAAAATTAAAGCCAGGCGCCTAGGTATTTCGACCCTAAAGTTTTTAACCCTATAGTCGTTAACGGAACAGACTGGGGATTACCCTAATCCGTATCGTCGCCTGGCGCTCCAAAAAACTTGGGCGCCCGCCTCGAGCTACGCACCTCCAATACATCCAATGTCTAGCCAATGGTCCGGCGCCTTTGCGGGGCGGCCGTCTCTTGCGCATAAAACATTGCATCAAAGTTACCGTTTACTTATTTATCAGAGATAGCAGCAATGAATATGTTTAAAAATATGCGTATCGGCAAACGGCTGAGCCTGGGCTTTGCGGTGATCGTTGCGCTGACCGTGGTCATTACCAGCATTGGCGTCTGGCGTTTGTATACGATTTCGCAAACCACGCGATACTTAATGGAGGTTCCGCTTGCCAAGGAGCGGATGATCACCGACTGGTATCGCAACCTGACCAACGGTATAAATCGCAGCATGGCCATAGCCAAAAGCTCGGATCCCGAATTGGGGCCTTTCTTTGCGAAGGAAACACAGGCTGCCACCCAGGAATCGACCGAGCTTCAGAAACAAATCGTGCCTTTGCTGGTCACTGAGGACGAAAAAGAGCTCTTTAAGGCCATAATGGAGAACCGTAAGGTATACCTGTCTACGCGCGACGCCATGACCAAAAAGAAAGTAGCTGGCGACGCAGAAGAAGCGACACGAATCTTTACCCAGGAATTCATCCCAGGCGCCACCGCATACCAGGCCTCCGTGGAAAAGCTGGTTCAGATGCAACGCGTCTTCATGAATCAGAAAGGCGATGAAATCGCCCTGGCCAATGCAAGCAGCCGCCAGACACTGATCATCCTCGCGGTTATTGTCGCCCTGTTCAGCGTTTTCTTCGCATGGAGATTAACTACAGGCATCACCCGCCCCTTACGGCGAGCAGTCGATGCCGCACGCGATGTGGCGGGCGGCGACCTGACCGGGAAAATCGAGGTGCACTCCACCGATGAAACCGGCCAACTGCTGCAATCGCTCAAAGACATGACGGCCAACCTGCTGACGCTGGTAGGAAATGTACGTAACGGAACCCACAGTATCGCCACAGCATCCAGCGAAATTGCCACCGGCAACCTTGATCTGTCGTCCCGCACCGAAGAACAAGCCAGCTCGTTGACAGAAACGGCTTCGGCCATGGAAGAGCTCACCAATACCGTCAAGCAGACCGCCGATAACGCGCAGCAGGCAAATCAATTGGCGCAAGCCACATCGACCATCGCGACCAAGGGCGGCACCGCCGTGTCGGAAGTGGTTGCCACCATGGGATCGATTAATGAGTCAGCGCATAAAATCGTTGACATCATCGCCGTGATCGACGGCATCGCTTTCCAGACCAATATTCTGGCGCTGAACGCCGCCGTCGAAGCGGCCAGGGCCGGTGAACAAGGCAAGGGCTTTGCCGTGGTCGCAACCGAAGTACGCAGCCTGGCGCAGCGTAGCGCAACCGCCGCCAAGGAAATCAAGACACTGATCAACGACGCCGTGGAAAAAATTGGCACGGGCGGCCGGCTGGTCGAGCAAGCCGGAGCCACTATTGATGAAGTGGTGATCAGCGTAAAGCGCGTTACCGACATCGTCGGCGAAATATCGACGGCCAGCAACGAGCAAAGCGTAGGCATCGAGCAAGTGAATCAGGCTATTCTGCAAATGGATGAGGTTACCCAACAGAATGCAGCACTGGTCGAGCAAGCTGCTGCGGCAACGGGGAGCCTGCAGGAGCAGGCAGACCAGCTTACCCGAGCCGTCAGCGTTTTCAATCTGGGCAAGGACGCCCTGCCGGTCGCACCGCCGCGACAAGCTGCGTCGGCGCCCTCGGCAACGGCTGGGAAACCACCATCCTTGGCTAAATCCAGGCCTTCTCGTCAAACAACGGCCAATGCCTTGACGCCAGTCCGTCTCCAACCAGCCACCAGCGGCACCGGCGATTGGGAAGAGTTTTAACGAGTAAACATGCCGTTGCGGGATGCATTCATAGGAGTGCGTCCCGCAACGGTTTTACTGAGAGTACGCAATCAATTGACGCTCATGCCGTCAGCTTTCAGAATGGGTGTCCATTTGTCGATTTCGGCTTTGACCCATTTCTTCAATGACTCTGGCGTCTGCCGTTCTTCACTGACGACTTCAGCGCCCAGGGCGGCCATCTTTTCAGTAAAGGCAGGCGATTTCAGGGCGGTCTTCAATGCGCCATTGAATTTGGCCAAGGCCTCAGCGGGAGTACCTTTGGGCGCATAAATGCCATGCCACACCTTGACCTCAAACCCCTTCAAGCCTTGCTCGTCAAGGGTCGGCGCATCCGGCAGCTTTTGAATGCGGTTCAGCGTGGTCACGCCATAAAACTTGACACTGTCTGCCGCGATATGCGGAATGGTTTGAGTGGTCTGGTCGCACAAGACATCAACCTGCTTGCCCAGCAGCGCTGACATGGCGGGCGCCGTTCCCTGATAGGGAATAGTCGTGAATTTTACGCCTATGGCTTGTTGCAATAACGAGCCACAAAGCTGAGAAACGGCGCCTGGCCCGGCATTGGCCAGATTGATTTTGTCGCCGTTTTTCTTGGCGTACTCAATGAATTCCTGCATGTTGTTGGGCGGAAATTCCTTGCTGCCCAATACTGTCATGGGAACGTCAACGACCTCCCCTATGTATTCAAAGCTTTCCAGTGGATCGTATCGGAGATTGGAATACAGCGCCGTGGCGGTTGCCATGCCATTGTGGTGGATGAAAAAGGTATACCCGTCAGGTTTGGCGTTTGCTACGTAATTGGCGGCAACGGTGCCGCCGGCGCCTAATTTGTTCTCTACGACAATAGTCTGCCCTAACAGCTTACCCATTTCCATGCCCAGGGTTCGGGCTACGACATCGGTCGGCCCGCCTGCAGCAAAGGGCACGACCAGGGATATCGGACGAGAAGGATATTCTTCCGCCTGGCTGGTGCCTGCGACAGCCAGGGATAATGCCGTAAGTGTAAAAAGCACTGATTTATGAAATGCCATTATGTCTCTCTATCGTTAAAGGGTATATGGTTCCGGCGTATGCGTAGGCGCTGGTCCGGCCACACGAGCTCCTTATTGTTCTTGGCTTCTTCTATTGCGGCAATTCGAATTCGCCGAAGAGCGTCTTATTCAATTTGGAACCAACGGCGTCGGCATGCGAGTGGATGCCGCTCATGCAATACTTTCTTTCTGTTCATACCCCCGTCATCTTCGCTTCCTAGACTGTGCTCTTTCCCATCGTCTTGAGGTTGTAAACATGAGGTTTTTTCGTTTGTCGATGTTGGCGACGGTATTAAGTTCAGTTTCGGTGTCGGCGGTCGCTCAGCAGGAAGTTGCAGCCGTCCTTGAAGGGCACGCCGTGTTGTCAGCGCAAAGCGTTATTGAAGCGCCCAAGAACGCACCGCTGGACGTGAAGAACTCCGGCAAATACACCACGAAGAAACGCGTCGAGACTCTGGGCTCTGTCATGGGCAAGTCGGCTGATCGCGATACCGGGGTTTCACTGCCCATTAAGGGACAGCCTTTGCAAGGTCACTCCGGCATCAAGGTAATGGCCGATGGCACCGTCTGGATCATTACAGACAATGGCTTTGGCAACAAGGCTAACTCCATGGATTCCATGCTGTATCTGAATCAGTATGAAATCGACTGGAAGTCCGGCGAGTTCAAGCCGATGGCCACGGTCTTTTTGAGCGATCCCGATAAAAAAGTGCCGTTTCGCATCGTGCATGAAGAATCGAAAGAAAGGTATCTGACCGGATCCGACCTTGACACGGAAAGCTTTCAGCCTATCGGCGAACATTTCTGGATAGGCGATGAGTTCGGTCCGTATTTGATCAAGGTCGACAGCAGCGGCAAGGTCGTGGCCTTTTTTGAAACCGAAGTGGACGGCAAGAAGATTCAATCTCCTGATCACTATGCTGCAGGATCGCCGGGCGCCCCGGGTGAGACTTACAAAAATGTGAACTTGAAACGTTCAAAAGGCTATGAGGGCATGGCTGCTTCTAAAGACGGCAAGTTCCTGTATCCCATGCTTGAAGGCGCGGTATGGGATGACAGCACCAAGGACTGGGAACAAGATGGCGGTAAAACGGTGCTTCGTGTGCTCGAATTCAGCGTGGCCGATGAAAAGTGGACCGGTCGTTCATGGCTTTATCCCCTGGAAGAAAAAGACCATGCCATCGGCGACATCAATATGATCGATGCGACCACGGCTCTGGTGATCGAGCGCGACAATGGTGAAGGCACGCCCGACAAGGCATGTAAAGACGGTGCCGATACAAAGACGTGTTTTTCCGGCTTGCCGAAGTTCAAGCGTGTTTATAAGGTTGAACTTTCACCTGAAACCGCGGGCAAACCCATGCGCAAGATTGCCTATATCGATTTGCTGAATATACAAGACCCAAACAAGGTCGCGCGCAAGCCGACAACGGATGGCGTACTGCAATTTCCGTTCTTCACCATCGAAAATGTCGATGTGGTCGATGGCGAACGGATTGTGGTCGGAAATGACAATAATTTTCCGTTTTCCACCAGCCGCGAACCCAATCGACAGGACGATAACGAACTCGTTCTGTTGAACGCCAAGCTGTTGCTTCAGGCCAAGTAGCTTAATACCGCTGAAACGAGCACCCGGTATCCTGGGTGCTTTCCTTTGCCATTCAACTGGGCAGCTCCATGCAAAAATATCACACCCTCGATTCCGAAGACCTTCCGACCAACACCTCGGAGAACGAGCATTTTCAGCTTGTCGTTGAGCGCGCATACAGCCGCCGCGGTTTCCTGAAGTCCGGTATCGGACTGTCGGCCGCCCTATTCCTGGCCGGCCCCTTGGCTGCTTACGCCAAAAGCGATAACAAGGACGGCGATAAACAGTCCTCTTCCCTGCTGGGTTTTAATGCCATTCCGATCTCGACGGACGATACGATAAAAATCGCTGCGGGCTACACCGCCGCCGTATTCGCTCCATGGGGTACGCCGCTGTTTCCCGACGCCCCCGCATGGAAACCCGATGGCAGCGATGAGGCGGCAGCGCAGGCCCGACAGGTCGGCGACAACCATGATGGTATTCATTTCTTTCCCATCAACGGCAGCAGCTCGGAAGGCTTGCTGGTGCTCAACCACGAATACACGACAGCCGAGGACGGCGACTATATATGGTTGTTCGGCGCCAAGGGCACCCAGCCCTGGACGGCGGACAAAGCCGCCAAGGCGATGAATGCCCATGGCGTTTCGATAATACACATCGCGCGCAATGGCGGCGGCAAATGGGAGATCAGGCTGGACTCCCGTTACAACCGCCGCATCACAGCTTCCACCGAAATGGATCTTACAGGCCCCGCGGCGGGTAGCGACCTGCTGAAGACCAAAGCGGACCCGGGCGGCACCCGCGTGCTCGGTACGTTCAACAATTGCGGAAATGGCTGGACGCCATGGAATACCTACCTGGCCTGTGAAGAAAACTTCAACAACTATTTCGGCACCACGTCGGGCAATGACACCCGTAATGCAGCACAAAAGCGCTACGGCCTGGCAGCCAAAGGCACCGACTATCGCTGGGAAGAGTTCGTCGACCGGTTCGACTATGCCAAGGAGCCGAACGAATCCAACCGGTTCGGCTGGATAGTCGAGATCGACCCGTTCGATCCTTTGTCCACACCGAAGAAGCGCACGGCGCTGGGCCGCATCAAGCACGAAAACGCGGCCTATGCATTATCGGCCGATAAACGCATTGTCATATATATGGGCGACGACCAGCGCGATGATTACATCTACAAATTCATATCGGAGGGTAGCTATCAGGAAGGCGGTGACAATTCCGCCCTGCTTGATGCCGGAAAACTGTATGTTGCCAAATTCCAGGATGGCAAGACGGGCGGCGATTTCATGGGCGTGGGTGAATGGGTCGTGCTGGATAAGGGGTCGAACGCCACACTGGCTGTCGACGCCAATTTTGCGAACCAGGCGGAAATCCTGGTCAATACGCGCCTGGCAGCGGACGCGGTGGGCGCCACCAAGATGGATCGCCCTGAATGGGTAAGCGTTCATCCGGACAGCGGCGATGTCTACGTGACCTTGACCAATAATGACAAGCGTACGGCGACTGATGCAGCCAACCCTCGCGCGGCCAATATTTACGGGCAAATCGTACGGTGGCGCGAAGCCGGCGGCGACGCAGCCGCCATGACCTTCGAGTGGGATATCTTCGTGCTCGCCGGCAACCCTGTCAAATACACCGACCGTGCCGATCTAAAGTCGGGCTCCGCCAACGTTACTCGCGACAACACCTTCAACAGCCCGGACGGCCTGGCCTTCGATAAAGCCGGCCGCTTGTGGATACAGACCGATGGCAAGTACAGCAATTCAGGCGAGTACGAAGGACAGGGCAACAACCAGATGCTGTGTGCGGACCCCGCCAGCAAAGAGATACGCCGCTTCTTTGTCGGTCCCAGGGAATGCGAGGTGACCGGCATCACTTTCACGCCCGACAGCAAAACCATGTTCATCAATATCCAGCATCCAGGCGAAGGAGGCGATAGCCACTGGCCCGACGGCGGCGGCGCGATGCCCCGTTCGGCTACCGTCATTATCACCAAAGATGACGGTGGAGTGATCGGAAGCTGAGCTTTCGACGATGGCCCTGGCACCAGGGCCATCGTCCCCGTATCTACTATGAGTATGACTTTGGACGACGCAGGCCTTCAAGCACGGCTGCGTTTTCTACGCTGATTCGAATGGCTGGTACGCCATTGGCGGCGGGTTCACCAACCTGAAGGCAATCACCGACACCATGTTGGCCTCAATGAAGTAAGACGCTGGCTGGCCCGTTGATCCTACAGATATATCGTGCATAATGCTTCGACAAGAGGGGAGAAATGCCCGCGAAGTGGCACCCTCTTTCCGCACGGGGGAGCCAAGCAGAGGAGACAAACATGAAGAATAAGTTGTTGGCTATTGCCCTGATATCAAGCTTTTCCGGCACAGCTCACGCGGATACGTCGGTGACTTTATATGGCAGCCTGGACGGCGGGATCGGGTATCAGCGAATCAAGGGCAATGACACCGAAGCAAGACGAACCGGCGTAATCCAGGGCATACGGTCCGAAAACCAATGGGGCCTGAAGGGCTCCGAGGATTTGGGCGACGGCCTGCAGGCCGTGTTCCAACTCGAAAGCGGCTTTAATCTGGACACGGGCGATACCTCCGAGTACGACAACCGCCTGTTTGGCCGGCAAGCCACATTAGGCTTGCAGTCCGAAGCGTGGGGGCGCCTGGATTTTGGCCGGCAAACCAATATTGCGTCCAAATATTTTGCCGAGATCGCCAGCCCCTTCGGTGAAGACTTCAACCAGGCTTCAGTTGCTACAGCATTCAGTGCCGCCGACGTTCGCTATGACAACATGGCCATGTACCAGACGCCTGAATTTGGCGGCTTCCAGTTTGGTGCCGGGTACTCCTTCAACGCGGATGGCAGCCAGCAATACCGTCTGAACGGTGGCGGTGAGCCGAACGTACGCGCGATCACCACGGGTTTGCTTTACGAAAATGGTCCCATCGAAGCGGCGTTGACTTACGATCAGTTCAAGACACCGAGTGCCGTCAGCGACGACTACGACGAAGACGAGCGCGACATAACGGTCCGGTCATGGAACATCGCCGCAAGCTACGATTTCGACATCGTCAAGCTCCATGCGGGTTTTGGGCAAACTCGTAACGGCTGGTTTTCCGAAATGGAAATCGGCGACGAGGGGCTGGAAGGCCTATCGGCAGAGAATGGCCTGAGGGTAAATTCGTATGTAGCGGGACTCAGCGCGCCTGTCGGAAATAACGGCGAAATTCTTGCCGCCTGGACCATGGCCGACCCCCGGAGCGAAGACGACGCGAAGAAGCAGCACATCTATAGCCTGGGTTATACCTACGCCATATCCAAGCGCACCGGCCTTTACGCGATCGGGTCCTATGGCAAGAATATCGCCTTCCAGGATGGCTTGAAAGCAACATTGCTTGGCGTCGGCATGAGCCACAAGTTCTAGTCCACCGTTGCGCCGCCCTCGCTTCCGCGGCCGAGATCGGCCACCTCTGCCTGTGTCAGGTAACGTGATTCGCCCGGAAGCAAGTCGGCATCCAGCGCAACCGGGCCGATCCGTTCACAATGCAGGCCGAGCACATGGCCGCCCACCGACTCGAACATGCGTTTGACGTGGAAGTCTTTGCCCGCCTGTATCGTCAGCCGCACAGTGTGCTCATCGACGCGCGCGATTGAGGCGGACAAGCCGCGCTGCGCCTCGTCTTCCGCCTTGAACAAGTCCTCGACATTCTCCGGCAACGGCTCGGCCAGCGTAACGAGATAGACCTTGTCACACCGGTTGCGCGGCGAGATGATGCGATGCATCCATTGCCCGTCGTCCGTGACCAGCATCAGGCCCGTGGTGTCTACATCAAGCCGGCCAACGGTTTGCAGCCGGTCGCGTTTGTCGACATCCAGCAGGTCTATGACGGGTGGATGCTGACTGTTGCGATTGCTGCATTCGTGGCCTGCGGGCTTGTTCAGCATGAGGTATCGCAGTCCGATAAGGGCGAGTGTTTCGCCCTCCCACTGGACCTCATCGCCGTCGCGCACGATGTGAGTGCCCCGCTTGATGACTTCGCCGTTGACGGTGACTTCGCCGTTCAGGAGCACGGAGCGGGCCTGCGAGCGTGTGAGATCGGAGCTTTCGCAAAGGTACTTGTCCAGGCGCATTCGGTTTCCAGATAGGTTGCAGACCCGCGTAATATACAATTCTTTCCAGGCACTATCAGTCCATCCCGATACGCTTGGCGCTTTTACGGAATAGCGCTACGGCATCCGCCGAGAGCCGGAACGCCGTCAAGAAATCATCGATGCAATACAAGGGAAGCGACTGGCGGATCGTTGCCACGAAGCCGCGCGCTTCGTCCAGCCTGCCCGCGAGCGCAAGACACTGCGCGGCGATCGCCAGAATGTGCGCATGGGCATTGGGGCGCCCTGCCGCCATGAGAGCCCAGTCGGCGGCTTCCTCGAAACGACCCAGGCGAACCAGCGCAATCGCGCGGACGGCCAGCATCCCGAACAGCAGTGGATCAAAGGGACTCAGACGGCGGGAATGGTCCGACGACCTGATCGCCGCATCGGCGTTTCCGGACTGGCAGTTCACGAATCCCAGGGTGTAATGCCCAAGGGCAAAATTCGGACTCAGGTCGATGGCGCTCTGCAGTTCGATCAGCGACTGGTCCTGTCTGCCGCGCAGCCACAGGGCCCGCCCCATCGCCCAATGTGCGGCCGGGTCGCGGTCGTCGACGATCAAGCTTTGGCCAGCCGTCTCGAATGCGCGGTCGATCTCGGCATCGTGCTCGCCCCAACCCTGGAACGCATTTTGCCAGTGAGTGAAAGACAGGCCGGCATAGGCACGCGAGAACGTAGGGTCGAGCTTTACCGCCATCTCGAAGAACTGCATCGCCAGTTCATTATCGCCGCGGTTGAACCGGTACATATGCCAGAGCCCGCGGTGATGCGACTCCCATGCATCCAGGGAGTTGGGCGGCTTGAGGATGGCCCGGTTGCGCTCGGCAATTTCGACTTCGGTGTCGATCGACGCCACAATCCGGTCGCCAATTTCATTCAGCGCAAGAAACGTGTCGTCCAGCCTGTGAGCAAAGACGTCGGCCCACACGATACGCGCGGTTCGGGATTCGACAAGCTCCACGCTCACATTGATACGCTTGGCCTGGCGGCGCAGCGATCCGCTGACGACATAATCCACATTCAGCGTACGACCGGCCTCCTCCGGACCCACATTGCGCTGGTCGAGGGCAAAGACAGTACCTTGCGCGATAACAAACAGGCTGCGCAACTTTGCCAGCCGGGTGATGATGTCGTAGGCCAGGCCGTCGGACAGCCCGCCGCGGGTTCCGGTCTGGGCTGATCGATCAAGAAAGGGCATGACCGCAATCGAGGCGCGGCGAGCGACCATTGCTTGGCCTTCGGATCGATTGCCTGGCGGTGCAAGGTCCGGGGAGCGGAAAAGTGCGTTCTCTGGCGCTGAATTGCCGGCGGGTTGTGCCTTTGCATCCCTCCACGCCTTGCGCAGGGGCAAGCCGTCCAATCCTTCGGCCTCGAAGGCGCGAACCGCCGCAGCGAGGTGTTCTTCCCCCTCGCGCAAGCGTCCGCAATGCCCGAGAGCCTGCAGCATTAGCTCATGCACCCGCGGGTCGAACGGCGCGAGCTGCAGCCATTTGTCCAGGCAGGCCAGGCTCTCCTGAGAACCGGTCGCTAAATTGGCAACCAGATGCTCCAGAACAGCGGCATGACAGGCGCGCAGGCGTCGGCGCTGTGCATTCAACCAACTGTCGAAGAACGGGCTGCGCTCGATCTGCAGCCCCTCAAGAAAATCGCCGACAAACAAGGTGGACAGCATACGCAGCCGCCCAGTATCGAGAGTGTCGATACCCTGCTGCATGGCCAGGCCTAAGTCGATGACATCCACGTAGCAATCGCTCAGGTCGAGGCGCACCGTATCGTGCTCCGTAATGATCCTGCGGCGCTCGGGTTCGTCGAGCAAAGTTCTTGCCTTGCTCAGGCACCAGCGCAGCTCGCCGCGTGGATCATTCGGTATATCCCACAAAAATTCGCAAAGATGTTCCCGGGTGAGTGCGTGCGGGGCGAGCGCCAGGTAGGCGACGAGGGCGCGCAACTTGCGCGATGCCGGCAGTGTCAGTGCCTGGCCCGCCCTGCTGATCGACATGGGCCCAAGCATGCGTACATGGACCGGGGCCTTGCGGTTGCCGTCGTCCGAAGAATCAGATTCCACGAAAGATTCCACAGGAGCTACCATGCTCGCCTCCACGGTGGATACTTATCGTTGATGCCGAGGGTCTGGCATGTGAATGTCTACGCAGCGCCAATTTCGACTCCTCGGCACGGCGGCGACAAACGCCGGCGCGCGCATACCACCCTAATGGAGAAAGATGATGTCTACGTCCACGATTACCGCCCCCGCTACCAGCCAAGCAAGTGAAACCGCGCAACCTGACCTTGGTGCCGTGAAGGTGCGTCAGCAAGCGACCTGGTCCTCCGGAGACTATGCCGTTGTCGGCACCACGCTGCAAATTGTCGGAGAACAACTGTGCGAAGCCCTTGACATCCGCGCCGGCCAAAAAGTGCTCGACGTTGCCGCCGGAAACGGGAATGCATCCCTGGCTGCCGCCCGGCGCTGGTGCGATGTGACCGCCACCGACTACGTGCCCGCGCTGCTCGGGCGAGCCCGCGAGCGCGCCGCGGCCGATCGGTTGCAAATTGAGTTTCGCGAGGCCGATGCTGAAGCGCTGCCGTTTCAGGACGCCAGCTTCGATGCCGTGGTCTCCACCTTCGGCGTGATGTTTACGCCCGACCAGGACAAGGCGGCAGCTGAATTGATACGCGTATGCCGACCCGGCGGAAAAGTCGGCCTTGCCAACTGGACCCCCGAAGGCTTTATTGGCCAGATTTTCAAAACCATAGGCAAACATCTGCCGCCGCCTGCCGGTGTAAAGTCCCCCGCTCTCTGGGGCACGAGTGCGCGCATCCACGAGATGTTCGAACCCGAGGCATCGTCGATCCATATCGAATCCCGCAACTTCGTATTTCGCTATCGCTCGCCGGAACACTGGCTGCAGATCTTCAAGACCTATTACGGTCCTATGCTCAAGGCCTTTGCGGCGGTGGAGTCTTCGGCGCAAGCCGCCCTTGCCAGCGACATCATGGCGCAGATCGAACGGTTCAACCGCTCGGGCGATGCAGGGATGGTGGTGCCCAGCGAATATCTTGAAATAGTTGTGACGCGGAGGTGACCAAGCGTTGGTTCGGAAACGCTGATACGCTACGCCGTCTATGTGGACGGCATGCAGGAAGTGGTCCATCGCACAACACCCTCACGGTCGCTCACTGCTTGCGGGATGATTAGGCCCATATGCAAGATAATACGCTGCGCAGCATGTCGTGCAAAGAAGAACGCCCCGTCCCGCATGCGGGCCGGGGCGTATCGCTATTGCGCTACCACCTTACTCGTTGATCGTGATTCCTTCTGCCTTGATGAGATCGCCCCATTTCTTTGTGTCGGCTTTGATGATTTCAGCAAACTGGGCCGGCGTAGTCGGGCTGACATCCACGCCCGACGTCTCAACGTACTTCTGAACAGAATCAGACTTCAAGGCAGTATGCACCGCCGCATTGATTGCATCGATTTTTTCCGCTGGCGTGCCTTTGGGGGCAAAGATGCCATACCAATTGTTGGCGTACACGTTCTTGATGCCGAGTTCATCGAACGTAGCTACATCGGGCAAAACGCGCGAACGTTTCGGCGCAGCAATGGCGATGGGCAGCACACGATCGTCCTTGATGAAGGATACAAGTCCGGAAATATCACCGAAGAAACCACCCACCTGCCCTCCGATCGTATCCTGGATCGCGGGAGCGGCACCTTTGTACGGAATATGCAGTATGTTGGCCTGGGTCTGCGCCTTCAGCAGGGAAATGGCCATATGGGGCATGCTTCCAATGCCGGAAGACGATAAAGTTACCCCATCCGCTTTGGTCTTAGCTTTTTCCAAGAAATCCTGTATGTTCTTTACATCGCCCTTGGCTGGAACAACCAGAACTTCAGGCGTCGAGACCAGCATGGAAATGGGAGCGAGGTCTTTATCGGGGTTGTAGACCAGCTTTGGATACAGCGGGGGGTTGATTGCAATGGCACCGGCGGAACTCAAAAACAGCGTGTTTCCATCCGGCGCTGCGCGCCCTACATAGCTGGCCGCAATTGCGCCGTTTCCGCCGGGCTTGTTCTCGACAATGACGGACGTTTCAAGTGTCGCTTCCATCTCTTTTGCGACAACCCGCGCCAGCGAGTCGGCCGGTCCGCCCGCGGGAAATGCGACGACTATCGTGGTCGGGGTGGCAGCAGTTGCGCCTGCCGCCGACAGTCCAAGAGCCAACGCCAGAATGGTCTTGCTTAGAGCTTGTTTTTTAGTTTCGAACATACTTCCTCCTTGTAGCGCTCAGCCACCCGAAATACCTTGCGTGTTGACATAGAGCGAGTAAATCGACGTGCATGACGCCATAAACAAACGATTGCGGTGTTTTCCACCGAAACATAAATTGGCACAACGCTCAGGCAGAGCTATCTTTCCCAGCAGGTCTCCCTCGGGCGAAAAGACCCTGACACCATCGAGCTCTGTATTACCCATGCCCCATCCGCACCACAGATTCCCGTCCACGTCCACCCGAAATCCGTCCGGGGTGCCGTCGCCGGCATCGAATAAAACTCGCGGATCCCGCAAGGTTTTTCCGTTCGGCGCTACGTCAAACACCAGGATATTTCGCGGGCGCGCCCGTGATTCGATGACATACAGTTTTTTCTCGTCGGGAGCAAAGGCCAGCCCATTGGGGCCTTTAACCGAGTCGGCCACGACGGTCACTTCGGATGAGTCCGGGTCGATTCGGTATACGCACGCAGGCAATTCCTGCAGGGCTTTTTCGCCCTGGTAATACCCGACAATCCCAAAGGGAGGGTCGGTGAACCAGATCGAGCCGTCGGACTTCACCACGACATCGTTGGGTGAATTCAGTCGCTTGCCGTTAAAGCTGTCAGCCAGGATCGTGATTTTTCCGTCATGCTCCGTGCGCGTTACGCGTCGCCCCAGGTGTTCACAACTGATTAACCGCCCCTGGCGATCACGCGTATTGCCATTGGCATAATTCGAGCCTTCTCGATAACTATGCACCAGTCCGCTGATTTCATCCCAGCGCATGATCCGGTCGTTGGGTACATCGCTCCACAACAGGTAGCGACCGTCGCCAAACCATACCGGCCCTTCCGCCCAGCGGCATCCGTCGGCAAGCTTTTCAATCGCTGCCAAAGGCAACACCAGTTTCTCGAAACGAGGGTCCAGCGCCATGACGGCCGGATCAGGATAGCGAGACGATAGTCTAGTCACATCGGGCACTCATGCCTCCATCCACAAGAATTTCAGTCCCGGTAATAAACCGGGACTCGTCGGAAGCAAGGAACAAGGCTGCGTTGGCGGTATCGATACCGTCGCCCATGAAAGGCAGAGGAATACGCGACTGGCGCTGGGCCAACAAGCCTTCTATATCGCCACCGGATCGTTGCCCGGCCAGCCGGGTTTCGACCATCGGCGTATGCATCTGGCCCGGAATGACGGTATTGCACCGTATATTCTTCTTGGCGTATTCCACTGCCACGACACGGGAAAACTGGATTACACCCGCCTTCGCACTGGCATAAGCGACCTGGGCGGAACCGGTCCAGCGTATACCCGACGTTGACGAAATATTGACGATGGATCCAGACTTTTGTTCTTCCATGATAGGCAGCACATGCTTGCAACCCAGAAACACGCTCTTCAGATTGAAATCAATTTGCTGATCCCACGTGGCTTCATCAAGCTGGACCGGTCCGCCCTTTTTGGAACCGCCCACGTTGTTGACCAGCACATCGACACGGCCATATGTTTCGATGCAGGCCTGGACCATGGACTTAACAGCCTCATCGGAGGTGACGTCGGCTTGCCAAGTCGCTATTTCTCCACCAACCTCATGGACCTTGGCCACAGTCTCCAACAGGGCATCCGGGTTAAGGTCTACCCCAAATACCTTTGCTCCCTCCTGGGCAAAACGGTAGGCAATGGCTCGGCCATTGCCCCATCCCGGCCCTACACTGCCAGCCCCACTCACGATTACAACTTTGTTCTTCAAACGATCGGACATTGAATTCTCCTGAAACCATGGTGCAGTTCGACTGCACAGCTTCACTCATGAGTTGCTGCAAAAACTTTGCTTTCACCCTCGGGCGGCTGGATGTCAAAAACATTGAGTGTCATGGAGATCAAGGTGTAATAGCCGGCTAATCCGACCAGGTCCACCACGGATGGCTCGCCCAGTAACCGCAGCGCCCTCTGGTAAAGCTCATCAGGCACTCGCCGGTTCTCGACCAGGCTTACAATGAACTCGTACACCAGGGCTTCATCCTGCTCGACGAAGTTCGGAGTCTTTCCCTGCCGAATGCATTCGGTTATTTCCGGTGTGATGCCGGCCTTTACCGCAATGGGCTGGTGCGCCCACCACTCGAAGTCCGAGCGCCACAGGGCCGCCATGGTCAGGATGGCAAGCTCCGACAAGCGTGGCGGCAGGCTGGAGTCGTACCGGCAGTATTGCCCCAGTGCCTGCGCATGCTCGGCCAAGCCCGGTCGATGCAACCAGACCGCAAGCGGCCCGCGGACACGGCCTCGCGGACCGGCCATAATCGCGTCGTAGACACGCCGTTGGTGGTCCGACATTTGATCTGGTTCTGGTGCAAGTAACTTTGCCATATCTGCCTTCCGATTAGAACGAACCCGATGCTTTCTTGAACATGGTTCTTTTGGTGTTGACGAAATTGGGGCGCACCCGGGAACTCCACTCGGTGCCACGGACCTTCAGCCACGGCCCCGAACCAAAGGTCTCCCTGGTTTCAAGGTCGTAGGCGGCGTAATACTTTGGCGCGGCTTCGTCGCTGACATAGCGTGTAGCGCGTATGGTCCCAGGTACCGCGGCCAAGCCCGGAAGATGCTCGCTTGAATACCAATCGTTGAAATCGTCCTCGGCAGCAGGCAGAACGTCGGTTTCGACCACGTAGTGCCAAGTGACGGATTTGCCCACGGAATGGCCAGCCACGTCCAGCGTCTTTTCCATCCAGCGGACCTCGACCATCGGATGACCGGGCAGAAGTGCTTCGTGCAAGGCGTGGCATAGCCCTTGAAGCCCCTTCATCTCAGAGCCTTCGTCTCCTGCCAGGGGAATCTGCAAGTACACATAGGACTCAGCGCTGTCGACGCCGTGGTAGACGACCATCGCGTCCTCGTGGACTTCAAAGAAACTGGCCGTCTCGCCAAGCTCGTTCAGAATTTGCGGCGCGCCCAATTCCTCACCCGGAAATTTCATCAAGATGATTTTCATGATATCTACTCGTTCGTTTCGTTAGCCCAGGTCCAGATGATTGCCGGCGTCGAATCGATAAAGGGCCTGGGGGTTGGTCACCAATATCTGAGCTTGTGTGGCGGGATCAGGGCACAGTTCGGTGAAAATATTCAGGACTTCGCCGTCGTCCGGCATCTCGCCGCGCACGTTGGGATGCGGCCAATCCGTACCCCACAGCAGGCGATCAGCCATCGTATCGATCAGGGCGGCAAGGAAAGGTTGCGCGTCGATGAACGGCCTTTTCCCGGAGCTCGATATACGATCAATTCCAGAGATTTTTACCCATGCGTTGGACTGATTTTTCAGTTCAAGCACTGCCCTGAATGCGTCGCTATCAATTCCGTCTTGCACGGCAACCCGGCCCATGTGATCCAGCACAAAGGGTAGGTCCAGTTTTTTAAGCAGAGGCAGCACACCCGGCAGCGAGCCCTTGTCGGTATGTATGCATAGATGCCAGCCGAAAGGGGCCACCAGAGCGGCAATTCGTTCCACATCCTGCCAGCCGGCATTGCCCAGGTGAGCGACAAAATTGAATCGCGCCGCTCGCACGCCGCAACGATCGAGGTAGGCAATCTGCCCAGTGGTGACGTCGGGCGCCAGCAAGGCCACACCACGGTATTGACCCGCTCCCTTCTCCAGGGCGTCCAATACGGCCGACATATCGAATCCATGACAACCCGCCTGCACGATGACCGCACGCGAGATTCCCAATTTGCGGTGCAGGGCACGCAGCTTTTCGAAGGGCGCATCGGGAGGCGTATAAGGCGCCCCATCGGCAAAGGGAAATTGGGCCGCAGGACCAAAAATATGGCAATGGCTATCGCATGCATCGGGAGGCAGCGTACTAACCGGTGCCGTGATGTCGTCCAAGGGGGACGCGCAATCGGACATGAAAACCTCGCTTCTTTCTAGGTGGCTCCATCATGCGTACCGCGGGGCTCGGATGCAATACCGGTATATTGACTTCAGCTATAGAAAAAACGTATATCATGCCTGGATGGACCTGAAACAAATCCACTACTTCATCATTGTTTGTGAGCAACGGAGCTTTTCGAGCGCCGTCGATATACTCGGCGTATCGCAACCGTCCTTGAGTCGCCAGGTCCAGTTGCTGGAGGCTGAACTCAAGCACCATCTCCTGCAGCGAACGGGACGCGGGGTCATCCCTACGGAAGCGGGCCTGCGTTTCCTCGAGCATGCAAAAGCGATTCACAAGCTTGCCGTGAGTGCGCGACACGATATGCAGAGTTTTCGCCTGATGGAGCAAGGAAAAGTTCGACTGGGCATGCCGCCACGCATCGCGCGGCGACTGACGCCCCATCTGGTCCACGAATTCCGAACCTTGTTCCCCCACGGCTCCATTACAATTGCCGAAGGCCTCAGTACCGAGATGAGGGAATGGCTGATAAAAGATCGGGTCGACCTGGCATTGCTATATGAGCCGCCGCCATCGGCATTGATGACCTGTGAGTCGATTTTTCGCGAAGATCTCGTACTGGCCTACACGCAGGCATGTCGCCCAGTTCCTCCGCCAACGGTGAAAGTGACGGAGCTGGACCGATATCCTCTTGTGTTGCCAAGCACGCCGAACACCATACGCGCACTCGTAGACAGCACGTGCAACGACCTGAACGTCCGGCTGAATATCGTGGCAGAAGTCGATGTTGTGCAAACCATCGTGGAAACGACTTCGTACGGGAATATGTTCACGATTATTCCGCGATCAGCCATCAGCGACATCCCGGGCCAGGCCGAATTGGCCTATTCGGCCATTACCGATCCGCCCATCAAAAACAATTTAACGTTGGCATTGCCGACGAACAGGCCACACTCGACTCTGGTTAGCGCCACCGTCGATATTATCCGCACTCTTGATATTGCTCGTTATCTGGCGTGATCCTGAGGCGCGGCCAACTGTCTCAGCCGCGCTACGGCCTCGCCCACCAGCAATTTTTCCTCTTCAAGCACCAGAGCTCCTTGCGCGTGGGTCAATGCCGTTTTCGAGTGTTGCCGAGACGCTTCGGCCAAAACCAGTGGCGCATGCGCGGCCAACGCATAGAAGGCCTTCTGAAGCATCAATTGAATCTCGATCAAGCCCGCGCCGTCACGTGCGATTGGGGTAAAGATATCATCGAAGCAGTCGTGAGCCGTAATGGGAGGCACCCATACGCGCGGACATTCAACGGCGACATCACTGCCTTGCCTATCGCCCAGCCGCGACAAAATCCGAACGGCCCGACTGATCACGTCGATAGCGGTACCCGGATCATTCATTGCCGGCGATAGCGCTTTCGACGCGATTTCGGACAGCACACGAAGGCCGAATCGCGGGTCCTGATCGAATGAGCGTGCCGGGCCGATGGTAAATGCTTTGTGAATAAATTCAGTGTTCTCCAACGCTATACCGTCTACCCATGCCAGCGGTGTCGCGGTATGAACGAACGAGCCCACCGCCTCGGCTGCGTAGACGTGGCCTTTGAATTCTTCGGCACATCTCGAAAGAAGCTCAACGTCAAGATGCTGGATATATCCGATCTCGCGGGAAAGAACAGCGGCGGCAGATCGCGGTATCTGTGTAGTAGGATTGATAAGGGCCATACCGCCAAGATAAGGACTTTGCATCCGTATAGCCAATGCTTGCAACGTGGCTTGTTCCACGCGCTGGGTGGTGTCGGCGACCTGGCCGAAGCGAGACAGATGATCGATCCAGCGCAGCATCGCGAGCACGACCGTGACTATGACGAAGAGCGACACCACGAACAATACTACCCGGCCCTGACGTCCGTATGCGCCTGTGCTCAGCGCGATAATCCCAACCAGGCTGAATAGGAACGTGCCCAGAAACGTAGAAAGCACGTTTTGCGACGTGGTGTCCTGCAACAGCAGGCCAGTGGCCCGGGGCGTCACATTGTTGGTAGCCGCGCCGTAAGCGGACACCATGACTGTCAGGGAAAACGTTGTGACGGCTAGCATACTGGACGCCAGTATGTCTAGAATATGGTCGACAGCATCTGCACCTATGGTGCCCGGAAGCTCGACCGGAATAAGGGGATCCAGCACTATTGCCAGCAGCGCAGTGAGAACGGCCAGCAGGCAGAACAAGGCGGCACGAAGCCAGAGAGTGCGCGTCAACTGAAGGATCAGCCACCGCCATTTCGAGACCATTTCCATTATCCTCGTTCGTAGACTGTTTCATAGATAGACCCGCTGGTGCTGGCCAGCTTGCTGCGGCAGTAACGGTCGTCCTGTCGACTGCTGCAACGCTGAGCACTCAATACGGTACGCGGTCGGGCTTGCTCCTGTACTTCTTCCACACTTCAATCGCTTCATCGCGCATAATCTGCACGCTCGGGATGGCGCGACACGCCGTCGGCTTCTTTATTTCATCGTAGATCAAGGTGTCGTCGAAATCGCCGTATTCGAATGCATCTTCGTTGGTGGATGCGTAAAAAATGTTCTTGATGCCCGCCCAATACGCTGCCGCCATGCACATAGGGCAAGGCTCGGCGCTGGTATAAAGCGTTGCGTCGCGCAACTTGAAGCTGTTCGTAGCTTTGCAAGCATTGCGAATGGCCTCCATCTCACCATGCCAAGTGGGATCGTTTTCCGCAACCACCCGGTTTGCACCTTCGCCGATGATCTTGCCATCTTGCACGATAACCGTGCCGAAAGCGCCGCCCGCACTATCGATCAGCGAGGTCTGCTCCGAAAGCTCGATTGCCCGGGTCATGAATCTTTTGTCGTCTTCCGTCATGCTGTTTCTTTTTCCTTCGAATAAACGCGGTTCCGCTGGTCACAAACCTGTTATTGCCGACGCGTAAAGTTACGCCGAGCATACAGATAATAGCGGCGTCCAGGCAATAACACCTCACCCGACCGCCGCAAGGCAATAGATATAGCAACGAGAACGACCGTATTGTCATCTTTACGTAACGTCCCGTGGCTAGTATGAAAACGTTTTCAGGAAATCGTTTTCATACAGGATCGGAGATGGAAAAGAGCAATGCGCGCGTCGACCCCGTTTCGATCCTCGAGATCGCCCGTCGTGCGCATGTTTCTCCGGCTACCGTGTCACGCGTTTTCAATCGCCCCGAAAAGGTAAGCGCAGCGACGTGCGAACAGGTGCGTGCCATTTGCAATGAACTGGGATACCGTCCCAACGCCTCGGCCAGAACCCTGCGAACGCATCGCAGCCGGGTGTTGGGCGTCATCCTGCCTACCCTCACCAACCCTGTATTCGCCGAGTGCCTGCAAGGCATTGCCCAGGCCACGGCGGCTCTCGGTTTTTCGATTATGCCAGCCACTACGGACTATCGCGTCGAAGCCGAACAAGAGGCCGTTTCGACCCTGCAGTCCTTCGGTGTCGACGGCACGATTCTTGTGGTATCCGACGCCGAAACGTCGGTCGCGCTGCAAACGCTGGCACAACGCCATAGCCCCTATGTGCTGATCTACAACCGGCACCCCTGCCACCCCTGCGTCTCAGTAGCCGGGGACACCGCACTGTGCGAGCTGGTGCATGAATTGGTGCAGTTGGGACATCGGCGGATTGCGATGGTATGCGGCCAGCTCGATGCGTCCGACCGCGCCCAGCAACGGCATGCGGGCTTCATGCAAGGCATGCACATGACGGGATTGACTCCGCAACCCCTTATTCAAGTGCCCTTCGTTGAAACGGCTATCGACGACATAGCGAAAGTGCTGCGGGCCTCCTCCCGTCCGACGGCCCTGGTCTGTTCCAACGATTTGATTGCCATTCGCGCCCTAAGGGCGGCCCATGAGTGTGGACTCCGCGTTCCCGGTGATTTAAGCATCACGGGCTTTGACGGCATAAGGCTGGGCCAGGACTTGACCCCTACTCTGAGCACAGTCATACAGCCTAACCACGACATGGGACGCCAGAGTGTGGAGTTGCTGTTGCGGGCCCTACGTGACGGACGTCAGCCCGCGGCCTCGGAAAGCATAACCCTTCCCTACCGTTTCCTCAGGGGCGAATCATGCGCGCAGGCCCCTTCTGATCGCTGCGCCACGTCATAAGTACGCCACACCTCATTTCCCTCATATTCCATGGAGATCAAGATGTCCATTCTTTTCAATCGATTCGCACGCGCAGGCCTGCTGGCCCTCGGGCTCGCAACTGCCGGCACCGTGTCGGCTCAGACTGCCATTTGCTACAACTGCCCCACCGAGTGGGCCGACTGGGGCACCCAGCTGAAGGCCATACAGCAGCACACCGGTGTCGCCATTCCTCCCGATAACAAAAATTCAGGACAGTCCCTGGCCCAACTGGTAGCGGAAAAAGACAATCCGATCGCAGATATCACTTACATGGGCATTTCCTTCGCCATCCAGGCCCAGGAAAAAGGCATCGTGGCGCCCTACAAGCCGGCACATTGGGAAGATATTCCATCTGACTTGAAAGACCCTGACGGCCACTGGTTCACCACGCATTCCGGCGCGATGGGATTCATGGTGAACATCGACGCGCTGGAAGGCAAACCCGTACCGCGCACTTGGGCGGACTTGCTCAAGCCCGAGTACAAAGGCCTGGTCGGGTATCTGGATCCCTCTTCCGCCTTTGTCGGTTACGTAGGTGCAGTCGCCGCCAACCAGGCAATGGGCGGCACACTGGACGACTTCACTCCCGGTATCGAGTACTTCAAGAAACTCCAGGCAAACGCGCCCATCGTACCCAAGCAAACCTCCTACGCGCGCCTGCTTTCGGGCGAAATCGGGATCTTGCTGGATTACGATTTCAATGCCTACCGCGCCAAGCACAAGGATAAGGCCAACGTGGAGTTCGTGATACCTGGCGAAGGTACAGTGACCGTACCCTATGTAATGAGCCTGGTGGCCAATGCGCCGCATGCCGATAACGGTCGAAAAGCCCTGGATTTTGTCATGTCCGACGAAGGACAGGCCATCTGGGCGCGCGCATTCCTGCGTCCCGTCCGCGCGGCAGCCATGCCAAAAGATGTAGAAGCGCTTTTCCTGCCCGCATCGGACTACGAGCGCGTCGTAGCGGTGGATTACAGCAAGATGGCTGCGGTCCAGCGCGATTTCGCCGATCGTTATCTGAAAGAAGTCCGCTAAACCATCAGCAAACGGGATACTGAGCCATGTCGCGCCTATCGCCACATCTTGATCGCCGCCGCGCTGTCCTTGCCGGATGCGCGGCGCCTGCCGCCGCCTTTTTCGTGGCGTTCTGGTTGCTGCCGGTCGCGCGCCTGATCGCGCTGCCGGCAGGACAAGGACGGGCCGCCTACTTCCTGATCCTGACTGATGCCCGCTACCTGCAAAGCATGCTCAATACGCTCTTGCTGTCGCTGGCCGTCACCGTGGTCACGCTGGCGGTTGGCGCAACAGTGGGAGTCTACCTGGCGCGCCGCCGCTTCCCGGGCCGCCAGGTCTTGCTGTCGATACTGACCGCTCCCCTCGCTTTCCCCGGGGTCATTATCGGTTTCTTCATCATTCTTCTTGGTGGACGCCAGGGATGGATTGCACAGCTTTCCGGCGCGGCTGGCATGGGCCGCATCACATTCGCCTACGGTCTGCTGGGCCTGTTCCTTGGGTATCTGTATTTTTCCTTGCCCAGGGCCGTTGCGTCGTATACCGCCGCGGCCGGCGCCATGGATGCGCAACTGGAAGAGGCCGCCCGAGTTCTGGGCGCATCCCGCTGGGCGATAACCCGCGATGTGTGGATGCCGCAGCTGGCGCCCACGACGATCGCTTGCGGCGCCATTGTATTTGCCACCGCCATGGGCGCATTTGGAACTGCGTTTACGCTGGCCAGCAAGTTCGAGGTTATTCCCATCACCATCTACAACGAGTTCACCAACTACGCCAATTTCGCAGTCGCCGCATCGCTTTCCATTGCACTGGGGCTCGTTACCTGGCTCATATTGTTTATCGCACGAGTCGCTGGAACCACTGCGCCAACTACGTAAGAGCACACCATGACGAGGCTTGATCCTGGCGGCCGTGCGCCGCTGATGTTTACGATAACGCTGGCCGTGACGTTATTCATGACGGTTCCCATCCTGATGTCCGTCATAACCGGTCTCGTCGAAAATTACAATGTGGGCCTGGCTAGCGGCCTGACATTGCGATGGCTTGACGATGTCTGGACCGTCTACGGCGGCACCGTCGCCGCGTCAATCGGCGTGGCGCTGGCTTGTGTCGCATGCACCCTGGTTCTGGGCGTGCCCTGCGCTTATGCGCTGGCCCGCAGCCGCTCCCGCTGGGCCAGAGCTTTCGAAGAGGTCCTGACGCTGCCTGTTGCCGTTCCAGGGCTTGCCACAGCGCTGGCGCTGATCCTGACTTACGGTCATGTCAGCCTCTTGCGCCAGAGCTTTGGTTTCATCCTTGTCGGGCATATCGTATTTACGCTGCCTTTCATGGTGCGCACGGTGTCCTCGGCTTTCCAGCGTCACGATCTGCTCGCCCTCGAAGAGGCCGCCCGCACGCTGGGGGCGTCATTCACGCAACGATTTCTCGGCATACTCGTGCCAGCCGTGTTCCCTGCCATCGTCGCGGGCGCCTTGATGGTATTCACCCTGTCTATCGGTGAGTTCAATCTGACCTGGATGTTGCATACGCCGCTGACGCGCACCTTACCGGTAGGACTGGCGGACAGTTACGCATCCATGCGCATCGAGGTCGGATCGGCCTACACACTCATTTTCCTACTCGTTATCGTCCCGATACTGTGGCTGCTTCAAGCAGTATCCACCCTTATCCAGAAGCGCTACGCCAACTGACAAGCACCTATCCATGACACCCGAACGTATCCCCATCCAGGTTATTGACTGCGCAAAGACCTTTCCCGACGGCACCCGCGCCCTGCTGCCCGCCAATCTGGAGATCGAAGCAGGTGAAGTTCTCGCATTGCTTGGGCCTTCCGGCTGCGGTAAGACCACATTGTTGCGGCTTATCGCGGGCCTTGAAACCGCAGATGCGGGAAGCCGCATTCTTTTTGCAAGCCAGGACGTCACCGCCCAAGCTGCCGAGAAGCGCGGAGTGGGCATGGTTTTCCAGAGCTATGCGCTCTTTCCACAGATGACCGTGGAGGCGAATATCGGTTATGGACTCAAGATCCGCGGCGTACCAATAGAGGAAAGGCGCAAAATTGTCGGTGAACTGATCGACCTCGTACGCCTGAACGGCCTGGAGAAGAAACGCGCTCCCGAACTCTCGGGTGGACAGCGCCAGCGTGTCGCCCTGGCGCGAGCCGTTGCCGTCCGCCCTCGCGTCCTGCTTCTGGACGAGCCGCTTGCCGCGCTGGATGCCAAGCTCAAAGAATCATTGCGCGATGAGCTCGCCGAACTGCTGCGCCGCCTGGGCATAACGGCTGTTCATGTCACGCACGACCAACAGGAGGCGCTCGCCATTGCGGACCGCCTGGCGGTCATGCATGCCGGCGCGATTATGCAGGTGGGTGACGGTGAGTCGCTCTATCGGGATCCCGCCCATCCATTCGTGGCTCAATTCCTGGGAAGAGTGAACCGGGTATGCCGAGACGCAGCGGCGCGCGGCAGGGGTATCGTGCGCCTGGGGGGCCGCGATATAGAATGTCCGGATCATCTCAAGTCTCAGCATGAGCTTCTCATCCGCCCCGAAGACATCCAGTTGACAGAACCGGCGGCCGATGGGGCGCACGGGCGCATCCTGCGGCGCAGCTTTCTGGGTGATCGCGTGCAACTTCAACTGGAAACCGAAGGCCAGCATCCGATAATGGCGGAGCTGTCCGGAAGCATTCCCTACCGTGTGGGCGACGTCGTAGGTATACGCATCGACCCATCCCGATTCCTTGCCGCCAAAGAGGCCTGATCATGAGCATTATTGTCCAACTGACTGACCCGCACATACGGGAGCCGAACCAGCTCGCCTACGGCAGGATAGACACCGCAGCCTATCTGAGCGCCGGCGTCGCCTCGATAAAAAAACTGCGCCAGGCGCCCGATGCCGTAGTGATCACCGGCGATCTCACCGACTTTGGCAGGCCCAGCGAATATGCCCATCTGAAGGAGCTGCTTTCACCGCTGGATATCCCCGTGTACCTGCTCCCGGGCAATCACGATGACAGGCAGAACCTGCGCGACAGCTTCCCGGAACACACATATCTTGGACAAGGCCCGTTTATTCAGTATGCGGTGGACATCGGGCCGGTACGGGTTATCGCCATCGATACCTGCGTCGCCGGAGAAAGCGGCGGTTCCCTTTGCACCGAGCGGCTCGACTGGCTGGACGCCATACTGGAAGAAAGCCAGGACCGCCCGGTGATGATAGCCATGCATCATCCCCCTTTTCGCACTCTCA
>JAKFDW010000130.1:0-13887 GCA_036675955.1 Orrella sp.
GCAGTCAAAGGAGGGGGCCGTCGATGAGCCAGCCCGGATCAGTAAAACTGGAAAACATCGTCAAGCGCCATGGCAGCTTTACCGCGTTGCATGGCATCGATCTGGAAATCAATCCAGGCGAATTCTTCGCGTTCCTGGGGCCCTCGGGCTCGGGAAAGACCACGACCCTGCGCATTCTGGCCGGCCTTGAGCCGGTGAATGACGGAAGGGTGTTGCTGGACGATGCCGATGTCACCCATGCCCAGCCGGGCGAGCGCGATGTCGCCATGGTTTTCCAGAGCTATGCCCTGTATCCGCACATGACGGTGGCCGAGAACATTGCCTTTCCGCTCAAGATGATAAGGACGCCTGCGTCCATCATCGAAAGCAGTGTGAAAGAGGCCGCCGCCAAAGTGGGCATCGAACATCTTCTGGCTCGCCGGCCCGGCCAGCTGTCGGGCGGCCAGCAGCAGCGTTGCGCCCTGGCGCGCGCCATCGTGCGCAAGCCTAGGCTGTTTCTGCTCGATGAACCTTTGTCCAACCTGGATGCCAAGCTAAGGGTGGAAACGCGCGCCGAACTGCGCCGCCTGCAACGATCTCTGGGCGTCACCACCGTATACGTTACCCACGACCAGGAAGAGGCCATGACCGTGGCCGACCGCCTGGCCGTGTTCATGGAAGGGCGCATCGTGCAGGTGGGCACACCCAAGGAAGTGTTCCTGCGTCCGGCCAACGCCGTCGTGGCGGCTTTCATCGGCACGCCGCCAATGAACCTGATGCCGGCCACCTTGGCCGATGGCCAAGTCAGCCTGGAAGGCGCCAGCCTGCCCGTAAGCGGCGTCCAGGTCCAGGGCCCGCGCGACGTCACCCTGGGCGTCCGGCCCGGCGATCTGCGTATTGCAGATAAGGGCGCTCCTGCCGGGGGCATTCCAGCCCGGGTGGAGTTCGTGGAAGACCTGGGCGACAGCGTCATTGCCATCCTTACCGTGGGAAGCCAGCACATCAAGATGCGTCTTGACCAGCTTGCAGGCCTGCAGGAAGGACAGCAGGTGTTCCTCACGTTTGCGCCCACCGCGGCACACCTGTTCGACCGGCAAACCGGCGAGCGGCTGCCGTCCGATTGAACTTGCGCCCAGCTTTGAACCACATCGAAAAATACGCCATGAATCAAAACGACATCCGCAAGCCCAATATCGTGCTCATCCTGAACGATGACATGGGTTATTCCGACATAGGCTGCTATGGCGGGGAAATCCAGACCCCCAACCTGGACCGGCTGGCCGCAAACGGATTGCGGTTCACGCAGTTCTACAACACCGCGCGCTGCAGCCCCTCGCGCGCTTCGCTGCTGACCGGCCTGCACCCTCACCAGACCGGTGTGGGGGTGCTGACCTACGACATGGGGCCGGAAGGCTATGCCGGAAACCTGGGCAAGAACTGCGTCACGATCCCGCAAGCGCTGAAGGCCAGTCAGTACAAGACCTATATGAGCGGCAAGTGGCATGTGGCCAGCAGCCTTACCGAGCCTACCGATACCTGGCCGCTGCAGCGCGGATTCGATGAGTTTTTCGGCACCATTATCGGCGCCGGAAGCTTTTACGACCCCAACACCTTGACGCGCGGCAATGACAACATCGAGCACGAGGCCCGCGAAAACAAAGACTTCTTTTATACCGACGCGATCAGCGATCAGGCCGCGGACTACATACGCGGGCATGCCGACCAGCATCCGGGCCAGCCCTTCTTCGAGTACGTCGCCTACACGGCGCCCCATTGGCCCCTGCACGCGCACGACGAAGACATCGCCAAGTACAAAGGGCGTTTTGACAAGGGTTGGGACGCGCTGCGCGCCGAAAGACTCAAGCGCCTGGTCAGTGAAGGCATACTCAAGCCCGATTGGGCGCTGTCCGATCGCGACCCAAGCCAGCCGGCCTGGACGGAAGCGCAAGAGAAAGCCTGGCTGCTGCGATGCATGGAAGTCTACGCCGCGCAGGTCGATCGCATGGACCAGGGAATAGGGCGCATCATTGCCGCGCTCGAAGAAACCGGCCAGCTCGACAATACGCTTGTGATCTTTTTATCGGACAACGGCGCTTGCGCCGAAGACATCCCCGAGGGCGTCACCGTCGACGAACTCGTCAACAAGCTGATGATAGCCAAAGCCCGCACGCGCGCTGGCGACGAGGTTCATTTTGGCAATAATCCCGGCCTCATGCCAGGGCCCGAAAACACCTACCAAAGCTACGGTGTGGCATGGGCCAATCTTTCAAATACACCGTTTCGCCTGTACAAGCACTGGATCCACGAGGGCGGCATATCGACCCCATTGATCTGCCACTGGCCCAAGGGCATCAGGGAGAAAGGCGGAATACGCCATGCCCCGGGCTACCTGCCCGATATCATGGCGACCTTGCTGGACATCACCGACACACCCTATCCGCAATCGTGGGAAGGCAAGAACGTGGCGCCGCTGGAAGGAAGCAGCTTGCGCCCGCTGTTCGACCAGGATGGCCTGGAGCGTGCGCCCTTGTTCTGGGAGCACGAAGGCAACGCCGCCGTTCGCAGCGGCAAGTGGAAGCTGGTGCGCAACTACCCCAAGTCTTGGGAGCTCTACGACATGGAGGCAGACCGTACTGAATTGCATGATTTGGCCGGCCAGTACCCCGAACGCGTCCGGGAAATGGCTGCACAGTACGACGCCTGGGCTGCCCGTTGCGGCGTTCTCCCAAGGGAGAAAGTGCTGGCCATGATGAAAGAGCAAACCTCCGAACCTGCCTTCTGGGAAAAAGAGGAAGACTGACGATCATGGGCGGCGATGCGGGCAAGCCATGCTGCATGCCGCTGCGGGCAGCGGCCCATGCACCGGGAACCGATGGCGCGCCCGCCCCGGCCGGCATGCGCGTCGATACTCCGGCGTATGCGCAGGCGGGCCGGGCAGGCGGCGCCATGCCCAAGACAGACGACGGTCTGCTGCGGGTTCACCGCCAACAATTCCTGATGGGATCCTGCGACCCGGACGGATTCCCGGATGACGGCGAGGGCCCTCCGCGGCTTATCACCCTGGACTCCTTTCATATTGCCCCTACCGTCGTCACCAACCGCCAGTTTTCCGATTTTGTACGCGACACGCGCTACATGACCGTCGCCGAACGGTTGGGCGCTTCCTTTGTTTTTCAGGGCCAGCTTTTATCCCAGGCTGACGCCGTGGCGCTCCCAAGGCCGCGCGGCCTGCCATGGTGGTGGGTTGTAGAAGGCGCGTCCTGGCAGCGCCCGGAGGGCTCCGGATCGCACATACATGAGCGCCCCGACCATCCCGCCGTGCACATTTCCTGGTTCGACGCCCATGCCTACTGCGCCTGGTCCGGGCAGCGGCTGCCTACCGAGGCGGAGTGGGAATGCGCCGCGCGCGGCGGCCTGCACGGCAAACGCTATCCCTGGGGCGACGAGCTGCTGCACGAAGGCCGACTCCGGTGCAACATCTGGCAAGGCGCTTTCCCCGATGAACCTGCCGCCGGCTGGGTTCCAGGCCCCATGCAGGCCCGGTCATTCGAACCGAATGGCTATGGCTTGTACAACATGGCGGGCAATGTGTGGGAATGGTGCGCCGATGCCTTCACGCCGGATTATCACCGGGTCACCGGCGTGGACAACCCTGCGTTCTTGAAAGACACCGGCCGCCGCTCCATGCGTGGCGGGTCATTCCTGTGCCATGCCTCTTACTGCAACCGTTATCGCGTAGGCGCGCGCAACGGCAATACGCCGGACAGCGCAGCGAGCAATGGCGGGTTTCGGGTTTGCGGGATGGGGTAAGGGGGCAGGGCTACTTTCCAGCCTCGACTTCGCGCATGAATCAGTATGCCTGGCCGCAACCAGTCCGCGCTTTACGCGATTCGAAAATTAGTTGCATTTGAGACTAGTTTTCTCTACACTGAATTGCCGTTAAACGCACACAGGGCTAAGGCAATGAAGGAAGATAACGAAGTCGCGCAACACACGCGCCCAGTAACCTTGCCGTGTGTCCGTTACGCGCAAAGCAGCTTCTATTCCGGCGATATGACGCATCCCATTTATGCGGACGTACTGACGCCGACGCAGCCTCTGGAAAACAAGCTGCCCCTGATTTTGATTCACGGTGCCTTCCACACAGGAACAGCCTTCCTGACAACGCCCGATGGTCGGCCGGGCTGGGCACCTTATTTTGCGAATCGGGGGCGCCGCAGCTATGTCATTGACTGGCCCGGACATGGTCGATCTCCGGCCGGCGTCAATTTTCATGAATTATCGGGGCTCGATGTTGCCCGATCCATGGGCCGATTGATTGAAGAGGTAGGACCTTGCGTGCTTCTTGCGCACTCTGCGGGCGGGCCGATCGCCTGGCAGCTTGCAGAAAGCCATTCCGGACAGGTCAAGGCAATCGTTGGCGTGGCCCCCGGCGGTCCAGCCAATATTCAGAAGGCGCTGAGCGACGACCCCGACGCGATCGCCGCATTGCGCTTCGATCAGGAAGCGGGCTGTCCCATTTATTCGGATCCAACCAGAACCTTTTATGTCGACATTGATTTCGTCCGCGATTATTGGGCGAATACGCCACGCTTTCCCGCTGCGGCGCTGGAGCGATACGCACGCAGCATTGTCGGGGAAAGCCCCCAGATACTGAATGAGCGATTCCGCATCGGCGGTGCGGGGCTACTAGTACAAGACCCTGCGGCAATCGGTCGACGCCCCATCCTGATTGTGACCGGTGAACAGGATCCGCGACATCCCCGGGCAACGGACGAAAGGCTGGCCCTTTACTTCGATGCCGATTTTTGTTTCCTGCCCGACTTTGGCATCACGGGCAACGGCCATATGCTCATGCTCGATGACAACAGTGACGACATCGCGCGGCGCATCGATGATTGGCTGGAGGAAAAAGGAATCTAGCCTTGTTCACCGCCGCCGATAGCCTCGCAGCGTTACGTGCGGTTCTATCTTCATTTCTACAAACCGAAAAAAACATATTCCGGAGACAACCATGTCGAAAATCACCAAGATTCTTGCCTCAGTTGGCTGCATAGCCGCTCTTGGCACTGGTCCCGCTACCGCTCAGGTTTCCGCCGACGTCGTCAAGATAGGCGTTCTAACGGACATGGCGGGCGTCACGGCGGACATCACGGGCAAGGGATCGCTCGTTGCTGCCCAGATGGCTGTTGAAGAGGTCGGCGGCGCCATTCTGGGTAAGCCGATCGAAGTGATTGTGGGCGATCACCAGCACCGTACCGACCTGGGCGCCTCGATGGCGCGCCAATGGTACGACACCGGAGATGTCGACGTGATCGTGGACGTGCCGAATTCATCGATTGCGCTTGCGGTTCAGCGCCTGGCCGATAAGGCCCATCGTCTGGTCCTGGTATCCGGAGCCGGCACTACCCAGCTGACGAATGAGCAATGTTCGCCCTACGGTTTTCATTGGACCTATGACACCTACGGAATGGCGCATGGCACGGCATCGGCTGTCGTCAAAGAGGGCAAGAAAAAGTGGTTCATTATTGCCTCGGACTACGCTTTCGGGCATTCCCTGCAGAAGGACACGACCGCCGTCGTGCAGGCCGGGGGCGGCCAGGTGGTGGGTGCCGTGCGCCACCCCATCAACCTCATGGATTTCGCCTCCTATCTATTGCAGGCGCAGGCATCGGGTGCTCAAGTCATCGGTATCGCCAACGCCGGCAACGACACCATAAACGCCATCAAACAGGCTGGTGAGTTCGGCATTACGCAGGCCGGCCAGAGCTTGGCAGCAATGATCCTGATGGTCAATGATGTACACAGCCTGGGGCTTGAAGCTGCTCAGGGAACCTACCTGACCACGGCGTCGTACTGGGACACGAACGAGAAAAGCCGGGAGTGGTCGCAGCGCTTCAAGGAGCGCGTGGGCGCCATGCCGTCGATGTTGCAGGCCGGCGTCTATGGCTCTGTCGTGCATTACCTGAAGGCGGTGAAGGCCGCCGGCACCGACGATGCCGACGCCGTGGCGAAGGCCATGCGCGAGCTGCCGGTGAATGATGTCTTCACCGAGAACGCAACCATCCGCGAAGATGGTAAAGTGGTGCGCGACTTGTATCTGGCCAGGGTGAAGACGCCGGCTGAATCCAAATACGAGTGGGACTACTTCGAGATCGTGAGGAAGATTCCCGCCGAATCGGCAACCATTCCACTGTCGCAAAGCACCTGCCCGCTGGTCAAGAAAGGATAGAAACACCCCGTGAGCTCCGATCTGAACGACATTCTCGACGCTGTCGCCATACCGACTTCATACAAGGTCGGCTACATGAGCAATTACTACCGGGAACCGTCGTTTCGAGAGATCGAGCGTGCATTGGGGCTCACGCGGCCGGAGATTCTTTCGCTCATTTTCCTGTGCTTCCGGGACGGCATCACCGTTACTGACATCTGCGAATTTTCCGGCCACCTTAAGGCAAACATCAGCCGCGCCGCCATTGCCCTTGAAAAGAAAGCCCTGATCGACCGGCGTCCTCATGACGGCGACCAGCGACGGCAGCTATTGTTCGTGACGGCGGCGGGCCGCGCCTTGCATGACCGCTTCATGCCCGGCCTCGTGCAGCGAGAAGCCGACATGCTTGCTTGCCTGACTGAAACTGAACGCCGACAGTTCAATGATACTTTGCGTAAGATGTGCGCCCATGCACGAGACTGGAGCGGCCTGAGCGTTATAGAGCCTTCCGGCTCGGCGTGATCCATAGGTCATGAAATACGACATTCAAACCCTGAAGATTTTCCTTGCCGTCGCCCGCGAAGGCTCAATCGCCCGCGCCGCGGCCAAGGAACATACCGTTGCCTCGGCCGTCAGCAAGCGCATATCAGACCTTGAAAAAAGCATTGGGGCAACACTGCTGTACCGCCATCGGCGCGGCGTGAAGCTTACGCTTGCCGGTACCGAACTGCACCAGTACGCAACACGCATCATGGCCGAAATGACGAGCCTGGACAGCGCAATGGGCAACTACGCCAATGGCGTCAGGGGCCAGGTGAGGCTGGTGGCAAATACGTCGGCCATCGTCCAGTTCCTTCCCTACGACTTGTCCAGCTTCCTGAAACTGCATCCTACCGTCAAGATCGACCTTGAAGAGCACACCAGCGATGCCGTGCACAAAATGGTCGCAGGCGGTTCGGCCGATCTTGGCATCATGGTCCCGCAACGTCCCCTAGACGGCCTGCAGGCCTGTCTTTACCGTGCCGATCAGTTGATGGTGCTGATGCCGCCCGATCATCCCTTGAGCAAGCAGCGTTCGCTGCGTTTCGCGGAGACGCTGGGCTACGACTATGTGGGGCTGCCGCGCGGCACTTCATTGTGCAACACCATGGTCAACGCGGCGCAAGAGCTTGAGCTTCCCCTGCGTCTGCGCATACAGGCGACAAGCTTTGACGGTTTGCGGCGGATGGTGGCTCTGGGCCTGGGCATAGGCATACTGCCGCGCGGCAGCGTCGAGCCATTCCTGCAAACCGAAGGCCTGGTTGCCGCGCCCCTTGATGAACCCTGGGCCCGCCGTGAACTGATGCTGGTGCGCAAGGCGCAGGACGCCTGGCCCATGTTGCCACGCCTGTTGCACGAACACTTGCGTCTTGCCGGCGATCAATAACAAGGCATAGCCGGCCACATGCATTCTGCCATCTCCAAGCGCGATGGTTCATGTTCCAAAGTATTACTTCACAGAGCAGTGGCGGGTTCTTATGATGCTATCCAGCTGTGTCGGTTCTGCGCGACCCGGTACGCAATGTTTTCCCTGATTTTTACTGGATCATCACATGAATCAACGACCCCTGGACGGCATACGCGTCATCGAAATGGGCAGCCTGATTGCAGGCCCATTTGCCGGCAAGACCCTGGGCGATTTCGGCGCCGACGTCATCAAGATAGAACCTCCCAGCCAGGGCGACCCGCTGCGGTCCTGGCGGACGCAAGAGGGCGAAACCTCCATGTGGTGGCACGTACAGGCCAGAAACAAGAAATCCGTGGCCATAGACTTGCGCAAGAAGGAAGGCCAGGCGCTGGCGCGCAAGCTGATACTGGAAGCGGACGTGGTGATCGAGAACTTCCGCCCGGGCACGCTCGAGAAATGGGGAATGGACTATGAATCGCTCAGCAAAGAGAACCCGGGTCTAATCATGCTGCGCATCTCCGGCTACGGCCAAAGCGGCCCCTTGCGCGACCTGACCGGCTACGGCGTGGTTGCCGAAGCCATGGGTGGTTTCCGCCATATCACCGGGGTGCCGGGCGACGCTCCGGTGCGCCCGGGCATCAGCATAGGCGATTCACTCTCCGCCTTGCATGGCGTAATAGGCATCATGATGGCGCTCTATCACAGGCTGGCGCACGCAGGCAAAGGCCAGGTCATCGACGTAGCCCTGTACGAGTCCGTCTTCAACATGATGGAAGGTGCGGTGCCGGAATACGACCGCCTGGGTACCATACGCGAACCCGCCGGCAGCGCGCTGCAGGGCGTTGCACCCACCAATGCCTACCCGGACAAGGACGGCAGGTATTTCCTGATAGCCGGAAACGGCGATAGCATCTTCCCGCGCCTGATGTCGTTGATCGGAAACGAAGCGTTGGGCCGCGACCCTGTGCTGGCCCGCAACCCCGGACGCGTGGCCAACATGGCGCGCATCGACGAGGCGATCGCCGCATGGAGCAGCCAGCGCGGCATGGACGAAGCGCTTGAAGAGCTGGCCAAGGCGGGCGTGCCGGCCGGCAAGATATTTACCGTGAAAGATATTGTCGAAGACGAACAATACCGCGCCCGCGAGATGATACGCGAGATCACGCTGGACGATGGCTCCAGGCTGAAAGTGCCTGGCGTGGTGCCCAAGCTTAGCGCAACGCCAGGGGCGTTCGAAGGCGGCGGACCACAGCTCGGCCAGCACACAGAAGAAGTCTTGCGCAAGCACGGCCTGGAATCGGCCGATATCGAACAACTCAAAGCCCTGGAGGTGATCTGATGGCTCAGCAGCGGCCCCGCCGTATCCACATACACGATGTCGCCATGCGCGACGGTCTGCAGATCGAGCCCAACTTCGTGCCCACCGAGCAGAAGATCGCGCTGATCAATGCGCTGTCGCGCACAGGGGTCTCCAAAATCGAGGCCACATCATTCACTTCTCCCAAGGCTATTCCCGCTTTACGAGACGCGGAAGAAGTCATGATGGGCATAGAGCGCGCTCCCGGCGTCAAGTACGTGTGCCTGGTGCCCAATATGCGGGGCGCGCAGCGAGCCATGCAATGCGGCGTGGATGAGATCAACCTGGTGATGTCGGCCAGCGAAACCCACAACCTGGCAAACCTGCGCATGACGCGCGAACAGTCGGTGCGTGTGCTGTCGGAAATCACCGCCGAGGCGCAGGGGAAAGTCGATATCAACATCTCGATCTCCACCGCCTTCGGATGTCCGATGGAAGGCATTGTGCCTTCCGAAGAGGTGCTGCGCCTGGGTGACCGGTTCGCCGCTGCCGGCGTACAAGGCATCACACTGTGCGACACGACCGGAATGGCGAATCCAGCCCAGGTCGAAGCACTGTGCACCGGCCTGGCGCAACGCTGGACCGACCTGGAACTCACACTTCATTTCCATAACACGCGGGGCATGGGGCTGGCCAATGTGATCGCGGGCATGGCTGCCGGCATCGACCGCTATGACAGCTCATTGGCCGGACTGGGCGGCTGTCCGTATGCCCCCGGCGCAACAGGCAATATCTGCAGCGAAGACCTGGTGCACATGCTGGATAGCATGGGGCTGCAGACCGGCGTCGATCTGGACCGCCTGGTATTTTGCGCAAGGCAGATGGCCGAAATGGTTGGGCACGAAGTGCCCGGCCAGGTCATGAAGGCCGGCCGCTGGGACAAACGCTTTCCCGTTCCGCCAGACCTGGAGCAGACCCGCGAGCGCGCGCTGGCGCGCGACGCCCACTAAGCAAAAGCCTGGCATCACATTCACGGAGCGCAGCAAAACGAAAATAGCGGTAAATTGAGTTGTAGAAAAATCAAGCAACGACAATCACAAACTGCAAGGCCAAGCACACTGCTTGCCTTGCAAACAATAAACCAAAGGAGAAGACATGCTTAGCAAACGCGTTACCAAGATACTGGCCTTCACTCTCACTACCATCGCCTATACGACGGCCCATGCCGCCTACCCGGATAAACCGGTAACCATGATTGTGGGCTTCAGCCCCGGAGGCTTCACCGATGTGGTGGCGCGCCTGGTCAGCAAAGAGCTGGAGCAGCGCCTTGGGCAAAGCTTCGTCGTCGAAAACAAGCCCGGCGCCGCGGGCACTATTGCCGCCGACCTGGTCGCCCGCGCACAGCCCGACGGCTATACCTTGCTTATGGGGCACTCCAATTCCAATGCCACCGCCCCGGCGTTGTACAAAAGCCTGCCTTACGATGTAAACACCAGCTTCACACCGATTGCCATGGTAGCCAGCACACCGCTGATACTCACGGCCAGCACCAAGCTCAATGTGAAGAATATGGAAGAGTTCATGGAGCTTGCCAAGAAAAGACGGCTGAACTATGCGTCTTCGGGCGTGGGCAGTTCCCAGCACCTGGCGGCTGCGCAGTTTTCCAAGGCGACCGGCGTCGAGATGACGCATATTCCCTATAAGGGCAGCGCCCAGGCACTTACCGACCTGCTATCTGGCGAAGTGGATTTCAACGTGGACTCTCCACCGCTGATGGTGCCCAACATCAAGGCGGGAAAACTGGTGGGTATCGCGGCGGTCAGTCCCGAGCGCCTGCCACTGCTTCCGGATGTACCCACAATGAAAGAAGTGGGCTACGCTGGAGTCACCATGGGGCAATGGTTCGGCATACTGGGGCCTAAAGGCATGCCCGATGAAACCACACAGCTTTTGAACAAGAACATCAACGAAATCCTGCAGATGCCGGCAGTGAAAAAAGTGTTGGACGACAAAGGCGCCGTCGCCGGCGGCGGTTCACCAGCAGATTTCGCCAAGCAGATCAAAGAGGACACGATCACCATCCAGAAGGTGGTGGACGATGCCGGCATCAAGATCGAGTAAGCGCTTCGTTTAAAAGCCCAAGTGTGGCGCCGCCGTTCTGGCGGCGCCATTTTCATACGGGCGTCCGGTTGATGAGCGGTGGCATGATCACCAGTGTGGCATGTTGTGGCGCTGCTTCAAAAAAGCGGATGGCTGGCTGTCTTCAGCCCTTGCTGGAGTAGCCCGACTCCCATCATGCCTATGGCAATTCCGCCAATAAGGCCCAGTACGTCGAATATAAGGCGGGCCCGATGCCCGGATGTTGATCCTGCCTGGAAAACGCGCAGCACGCCGTGCCGAAGCGAGACGGCAGCGGTGGCAAGCAGGCTGACGGTGGCTGCCGTACCGACAGACATGGCCAGTACCGCGGCGATGCCGATCCAGCGTAGCTCGAGCGTATGAGCCACAAGCAATACCAGGATCGCACCGGTGCACGGTCGTATTCCGATCGCCAGGACTATCGGCAGGCCGGTACGCCAGGTAAGCGGTTGATCGATATGTTCTCCGCTCAAGCGGTGTGGCCCCCCGCAATCGGCACAGTACGCCAGCATTTTTCCGTCGCCGGAAAACAGCGAACCCGTGGCGCGGCTTGGCTTGCGCCACCGGCGATCGAGCATTCTTGCGCTGCGTAAGGCCATTACGATGCCCAGCAGCGCCACCAAAGCGAAGCTCACGTTTTCCAGCTGGGCGGCAGCCCCGTGGGTACGGCGCAGCGAGTAGTCCAGCAGGCCAACAACGATCTCTACCAGAATGACTGCCACGATGCCTTGTACGACGGCCGACAATACGGACAGGATCAGGCCGCGACGCAGGCGCGTTCGGCTGGTGCCCAGGAAGGTCGCGATCACGGCTTTGCCGTGTCCGGGGCCGGCCGCATGGAACACGCCGTAAAGCAGGCTTATGCCGATCAGCGGCCACGTTGCCGCCGCCCCTTCTTGCGCAACCAGGCGTATGGCGGCGGCAAGCTGCCGGTGCAGCTGGGCTTGCGTCGTCGCCAGCCAAACCAGGAGCTCGCTCCATACGGCGTAATGGCCCATAAAGACCCACGTCGAGAGAATCAGTGCGACCGCGATGCCGCATGCGGCCAGAATGGGAAAAGACGATCCACCACTCATTTGCATTGAATGTGCACCGTTTCCGCAAACAGATCGCCGAGATCATCATCTGGCGTCGCGCCGCGATCCATGGCAAATGCCCGCGCAATGGTTTTGGGGGACGGATTAGGCTGCTTCACTTGGGCTTCACAGCGATGCCGTTCATCGCCTTTGAAGCCGGGCGGGTCTTGCGGGCGGTGCGTCATCTGGATGAAATAGGTGGGATCGTAAACCGCGAACTTGACGGCATACCGCAGCGGATCCAAAGCTTCGGCAAAAGGGACAGTAAAGGACAACAGCAGTTGCTGCCCTTTCATTTCACTTTTGAACTCAGTGGCGGTGCCGATAGAGACGGGGCGATCGTCCGCGGTGATCCGCATGAAGTAGCCATACGGGCCAAGGTTTTCAATGACTCTGGCGGCAAAATCGCCGACATCCATTTTCTTTTGCGGACTGTCCATCGCCATTTCGTCGATCACAGCCAGGGAGTAAAGATCGTCGAACAGCCATTCTTGCTCAATGGCTGAAATCAACCCATCGGAGGAAATAACGATAGTGCTGCGCACATCGATCCAGGCGTGCGGATGGGCATGGACGCCAAAGGATGCGAGCGCGAGGGCGGGCGCTGCCAAAAGAGCGCCAAGGCGGTTTCGCGCCTGTAAAAAAACTCTGGTTTCCATCACTCCGGTCATTCAACCTTACCTGAACATCTTGTGTGGGACACCGGCAATCCTGGAAATTCCCGACGGGAACATCACTTTCCGAGGGTGCCGTCCCGGATTGTTTCGATATTGTGCCGCATCATGTCGATATACGTTGCGGCGGGCCCATTTTCGGCGGACAGCGCGTCGGAATAAAGCTTGCCGCCTGTCTTCATGCCTGTTTCGTTCGCTATCTGCTGGACCAGGCGCGGATTGCTGACGTTCTCCAAAAAGATGGCGGAAGCCTTCTGCTCCCTGATCTGCCGTATCAGCGCGCCGATGTCGGCAGCCGAGGCCTCCGACCCGGTGCTGGCGCCTTGCGGTGCCAGAAACCGCAGCCCATACTCGTGTCCCAAATAGGCGAAGGCGTCATGGGAGGTAATGATCGTGCGCCGTTGCGGGGGAATCTGCGCCACGGCGGCCTTGAGGTCTTTGTCCAGGGCCTTCAGCTTCTCGCTATACGATCGGGCATTGGCCTGGTAGGCCGGGCAAGCTTGTTGATCGGCGGCGCAGAATGCATTGGCGATATTGCTCACGTAAACCTGGGCGTTACGAACTGATTGCCACGCATGGGGATCATGATCGCCGTGATGATGGTGGTGAGCCTTGGCATGTTCTTTCTGGTCGCTGTGCTCATGCTCATGATCGTGGTCATGGCCTTCGTGGCTTCCATGGCCATCGCCCGCATTGCGCAGCAGCGTGGCTCCCTTGCTCAGTTCCACAACGGTTGCTTTGCCGGCGCTGGCCTGCACGAGGCGCTGAAGAAAGCCTTCGAAACCTGCGCCATTGACGAGCACGACGTCGGCATTTCCGATCGCTGTTGCATCGGCGGGCCGGGGTTCATAAGAATGGGCGTCGCCGTCGGGGCCGACCAGTGTGGTCAGCTCGATCCGATCGCCGCCGACATTCCTGGCGAAATCGCTGATGATGGAAAACGTCGAAACGACCTTGAGCGCTTGCGCGTTCGCTTGCGGCAATGCCAATAGCGCCAGCGTGGCGATGCCTGTTATCGAGGCGAGTTTCTTCAGTCTTGGCATAAACCTTCCTTTGATGATGGG
>JAKFDW010000131.1:0-14910 GCA_036675955.1 Orrella sp.
GCGCGAAGGATTGCATGTCGTGCTGGCGGGCCAGCCCAACGTCGGAAAATCGAGCTTGCTCAACGCATTGGCGGGCGACGATATCGCCATCGTCACACCTGTGGCCGGCACCACGCGCGATAAGGTCATACAGCAAATTCATATACATGGCGTTCCGCTGCATATTGTGGACACGGCAGGCCTGCGCGAAACCGAAGACACGGTCGAAAGCATAGGCATCGCACGCACATGGGCTGAACTCGAGAAAGCGGATGTCATTATTCACCTGCAGGATGCGCGCGCCCAGAACGACGAGCTCGATACCGCCATTACGCGGCGCCTCCCGGCTCACACCCCGGTCCTGAAGGTGTTCAACAAGATCGACCTGCTGGGAGTTGCGGAACTGGCGGACCTCCTTCCCTTGCCTGATCCTGATAGCTCGTCCAGCGATGATCGCACAGCGCCGGAACCGCAGGCTACCCCTGCCGCCACGGGCCTGACATTGGGAATATCCGCCAAGACCGGCGCGGGCCTCGATACGCTGCGCCAGAAGCTGCTGGACATCGCCGGCTGGAGTCCCAGTGCCGAATCACCCTGGCTGGCCCGGGAACGCCACCTGAGGGCTCTGGACAGTGCCGGCGACCACATGGCGCGCGCGGTCGAACACGCCAGCCAGAACGATCGCGTATTGGATTTATTCGCGGAAGAGCTCCGGCTGGCTCACGACGATCTCTGCGCCATCACCGGCCAGTTCACCAGCGATGATCTGCTGGGCGAGATCTTTTCCAGCTTTTGTATTGGGAAGTGAAGCGCGTCATCCCATCCTCCTTATTCCCGCAATAAGAGGCGTCCCCGAATGGGGATCCTGCAAAAGCACGCAGCTAACCCCGTACAGCTCCTCTACCAATTGAGGCGTGACCACGTCCAGCGGTTTGCCTTCGGCAACAATCCTGCCCTGCTTCATGGCCACCAGGTGGTCGGCGTAGCGGCATGCGCTGGACAGATCGTGAACCACCATCACGATTGTTTTTCCGGCTTCCGCCAATGCCCGGATAAGCTCGAACACTTCAATCTGATGGCCCATGTCCAGCGCCGATGTGGGCTCGTCCAGAAACAGCAATGGCGTGGCCTGCGCGATGGCCATCGCAATCCATGCGCGCTGGCGTTGTCCGCCTGACATGGATTCCAGCGGCCGATGCGCCAGGTCGTTGAGCTGTGTCGCATCCAGCGCAGCCTGCACAATGTCACTGTCGTGTCGGGACCACTGGCTCAAAACACTTTGGTGCGGCTGGCGGCCAAATTGAATCAACTCGGAAACCGTCAAGCCCTCTGGAGCGCTTGCGCCCTGGGGCAGCAAGGCCAGCTTGCGCGCCACTTCTTTGGACGGCAAACTGGCAATATCTTTGCCATTCAGCAGTACCGAACCCGATGCGGGCTTGTGCAGGCGCGACAGTCCCGCCAGCAATGTGGATTTTCCGCAGCCGTTGGGCCCGACAATGGCGGTAACCTGGCCTTGCGGAATGCGGAGGGACAGGTCCCTGATGATGGCAGTATTGCCATAATTCAGGCCCAGAGACTGCGCTTGCAGCCGCGCGTCGCCCGCCGATGTGGCAACAAGCAAAGGCGAGGTAACACTCATTCCATTCTCCGTGAGGGTTGACGCAATAGAATCCAGAGCAAATACGGTCCGCCGACAACCGCCATGATCACGCCCACGGGAATTTCTATCGGCGCAAACGCAGTGCGTCCGACCCAGTCGGCAACAAGCATGAGCAGTGCGCCGGCCAGACCTGATCCGATAACGGCGACTCCCTGATGGCCAGCCAGATGACGTGCGACTTCGGGCGCAGCCAAAGCGATCAGGCCAACCGGTCCCACCACCGCCACGCCAAGAGCCGTCAGAATCACCGTAACGACCAAGGTCCAGATCCGCACCCGATGCAAGCGCACGCCCAGGCCCTGAGCCACCGCATCGGAAAACCGCAACACGTTCAGCGCTCGCGCAAGATATTTGGCCACCGGAACGCACACCAGCAGGCCTGCCATCAAGACCCATATGGCCTCGGGCGGCCGAGCATTAAGACTGCCCACGGTCCACGGATACGCCAGATTGGCGCTATCGATGTGCGCGCGTGCCAGCATAAAGTTGGTCAATGCGCCAAAAATCGCGCCGACGCCTATGCCTATGACGATAAATCGGTAGCCGCGCGAGCCGGCGCCGCCACTCAGGCCGAAGGTCAGTGCCGCGGCAACCGCGGCGCCCGACAAGGCCAGGACGGAAGGCGCCAGGCTCGTTGGTACAGCGACAATGGAGGCGACCGCAAAGGCAGTCGCGCCACCATCGATGCCGATAATTCCAGGCGTGGCCAAGCGGTTTCGCGCCAAGGTCTGCAGCAGGCATCCCGCGACGCCAAGGGCGAAACCAGTCGCCAGGCCGGCTATCAGCCGGGGCATGCGCAGTTCCTGTATCAGGAATACATGCATGGGGTCGCCAAATCCTGCCGCGCTCAACACTACGCCACTCAGCGACAAACCTTCAACGCCCCATACAAGGCTGACGCCCGCTGCCAGTATCAGAGCAGTGATCAGGCTCAGCGCCGCGAAACTGCCACGCCTGTGCACGAGAATTCGACACGAAGCCAGCTTGAGCAGCCAATATCCGGCAGGGGCGTCCTGATTGAGCAGCGGCGATGTTTTCTTCGGATCTGTCACTTAAAGCCTTGGCAATCGATGGCTGCGCACAATGGCAATCAAAACTGGAGCGCCTACCATGGCCGTAACCACGCCCACCGGCAATTCGTAAGGCTTCACGACCAGGCGGGAAACCGTGTCGGCAAAAAGCAGGATGGCCGGGCCTATCAGGCAGGACAGTCCAAGCGTGCGGCGGATATCCGGCCCTACGAAGCGCCTTGCCACAAACGGCACAACCAGGCCGACGAAGACTATCGGGCCAGCCGCTGCGGTAGCCGTGCCCACCAGAATGGCGACGCTAACCAGCGCCCACAAGCGTGTCAGCTTGGGATGATGTCCCAGCCCTGTTGCAATTTGTTCGCCGAGCGCCAGCGCGGCCAGCGGACGTATGGCAGGAAGCAATATCGCGAGTCCAAGAATCACGCCTGGCGCGCTCCAAGCCAGTGTTTCAATCGGACGTCCCCCCAGAGCACCGATAATCCAGAATCGGATTTCGTCCGCGCTTCGTTGGTCATACAGCAAAATCAGCGTGCTTAGAGCCGTCAGTATTCCGGAAAATGCGGCACCCGCCAGCACCAACCGTACCGGATCATCGCCTACATCGCGCATCTGTGTAACCAGCAGCACCAATAGACAGCCAGCCAGCGCGCCGGCCACAGCAATGCCCAGGTGCAATGTCGCCGCGGCTCCGCCCAAGCTGATCGCCAGTACTACGGCGAAGGAGGCTCCGGCACTCACGCCAAGCAATCCCGGCTCTGCAAGAGGATTTCGGGTTACCGCCTGCAGAACAACGCCCGCTATACCCAGTGCTGCCCCGACAAGGATAGCCAGCAGTGTACGAGGCACGCGCAATTCCATCAGCATAAACCTTGCTTCGGCATCGCTCTGCCCCACAAGGCTGAGCCATATGCTTGACGGCGCGACATCGCCGGCTCCGTACATCAGGCTGGCCAGAACGAGAAACAGCAACACCGCTCCGCACTTCACCCATACACGGGTGACGGAACGGCGTCCATGCAAGCTTGCCGTCATTTCTGCAGCAACGATTTTTCCACATCGTCCAGCACGCTATTGGCAGCGAGCACACCCGTTCCACTGGTCCATACCTGTCCATTGACGACACTTACGTGATTCGAACTCACTGCGTTCAGACGTGTGAAGGCAGCCTGTTTGCGCGCCTCGGCCAGGGTTTTTCCGCCCTCGGCATTCAAGGTTGCCAAAAACAACCAGTCAGCATCTATCTTGGCAAGGTTCTCCAGGCTCAGCACATCACTATGAGGACGTTCCGTAAGACCGGAGGCAATGTCAGTGCTGGTGAATCCAAGTTGCGCCAGCAATTGACCTGTAAAGACATGAGCCGACATGACCATTGGGCCTTGCGGCATCCAGCGCACCAGCGAAACTGTCCGGCCGGCGGGCAAGCGTGCCCGCAAGCCCTCAATACGTTCATCCAATTCGGAAAATGCAGACTTCAGTTCGGCGTCTTTACCGAGGGCGCTTGCATAAAGCGCCGCGGTAATACGCCAGTCGTCGGTGCTTTTGGCGGCCGGAACAATCGTGGGAGCCAGTTTGCTGAGCGTGGCGTATGTATCTTTACTCAGGCCGTTGGCCGCCAGAATCAGATCAGGCTGCAGCCGCAATATGGCCTCAAGATTGAATTCCCTGCTTGTGCCCACGACGCTGAACTGGCCGACCTTGTCTTGCAGGTAATCGGAAACGGTATTGCTGCCCCGGGTCGCGACCACGCCCACCGGCTGGACACCGACCGCAAGCGCAGTATCCAGTGCGCCTTCACTAAGCGTTATGACTCGTTTGGGCGTCCCTTTTACTGAAACGACCCCGAACGCGGTGTCGATATTGCGCGGTGCCTGGTCGGCGAATGCGGTGGAACTGATCGCCACACACAAGAACAAGACCAGCGAAGGAATGAGTCGCCCAATCTGGAACGCATTCCAGTGGATAAATCCAAATTTTTGACTATGCAAAGCCCTACCCCAGCAAAATAAGCTCGATCTTACAATAGATGAGAATGAAAACGATTATCAACTATAACAAATATAGCCTGTGGATAAGGTCTATGCCGGCTGGATGTGCACAGCTTGTGGACTGACGTGGAACAATCCCTCAATCGGGGGCTGGCGATAAAGTTGTTCCGAATTCCTCCACTGCGAAAACAGAACTTATGCGCGCTTCAAATGCGCTGCAAACTGTTGTCATCAAAAAAGAATCTGGACTTGTTCCACTTATCCACAAACACCCATTAGTATTAGTCTCTATATATAAAAGAATAGTAAACAACTACAAGCAAACCCTTTACCTATGCAATTGGTTCAACAACTTCCCGATAATCCCCTGGATATCATTGGCGACATTCATGGCGAATATTCCGCACTCGTTGCCCTTTTAGCTCGACTGGGTTATGACAAGCACGGACAGCACCGCAAAGATCGAAAGCTGGCTTTCGTCGGTGACTTGTGCGATCGCGGCCCTGACAGCCATGGCGTGATCCAGTTAGTCCAGCACATGGTGCAACAGGGAAATGCCCAGACAGTCTTGGGGAATCATGAACTCAATTTATTGATGGGCGACGTCAAGGACGGCTCTGGATGGTTTTTTGATGAACGCCATGATCGCGATTTAAAAAATTACGCCCCGTTTCGGCGTACCCCCCCTGCACAACGCAGTGCCATCGTGGAGTTTCTGCAAACCATGCCGGTCGCCTTGCAGCGCAACGACATACGGATCGTGCATGCAGCGTGGACCAAGCCAGTTATAGAAGCAATAGAGGCTGTGTCCGTCGGCAACGTCATTGAGCAATTCCGTGTATGGGACAACATTGCGCAATCCACCGCCGAGGCATCGGGCCTGTACCAACGTTACCTGGACGAGAAACGACATTGGGCGATGCAGCTCGAGGATGAAACGTCCCCTCCTCCGTTTTTGCATTCAATCGCCGAATACGAGGCCACACAGCAAATGGTTAACCCACTGAAGGTCTTGACCTCGGGAGTCGAACAAAAGGCCGCCACGCCCTTTTTTGCGGGCAACCGGTGGCGATTTTCGGACCGGGTGAGCTGGTGGGATGACTATGATGACGATATACCGGTCGTAATAGGCCATTATTGGCGCATGCATAGAATGAAAACTGGCCAGTCCTCGCCGCGCTATAGCCAATTGTTCAGAGATGTCGAGTCAATGGCATGGCATGGCAAGCGCCGTAATGTCTTTTGCGTGGACTTTTCCGTCGGTGCCCGATGGCGCGACCGCAAGGTAAACCGTCCCCTGACACAATCACGTTTCAAACTCGCTGCCTTGCAATGGCCGGAGAATCAGGTCGTCTTCGATACCGGCGAGGTTTTTCCCACTATCCGATAGAGCCGGACATCATGTATACGCCGAAGTCATTTGAGCTGAACGATGCAATTTCGCAATACCAACTGATCCATGAGTATCCTTTTGGCACCCTCGTGTCGCTATGCGATGGCGCGCTGGCTGCCACGCATCTGCCCTTGCTCATCGCGGAGAACGCGGCTGGAGACCGGGTTCTGCAGGCCCATGTGGCGAGAAACAATTCCGAGTTCGCCCTGTTGCAGGACGGCTCCGCGGTCCTCGCCGTTTTTCATGGCCCGCACGCGTACATATCGCCGTCCTGGTATCCCACCAAGGCCAGCACTCATGGAAAGGCAGTACCCACCTGGAATTATGTCGCCGTGCATGTACATGGAACGATGACAACCCACAGCGATCCGGCATGGTTGCTTGAACACCTGACGCGTCAAACGGAACGTTACGAACACAATCGGCCCGATCCATGGTCAATTACCGATGCTCCGCCGGATTACATCGAAACGATGTTGAAAAGCATAGTCGGGCTTGAAATAACCGTCCAGCGAATTGAGGGAAAAGAGAAGCTGAGCCAGAACCGTCCGGCGGCCGACCAGCAAGGGGTGATCGACTCGCTACGCGATACGCAGGATTCCGCGTTGCAGACTGCATTGAACAGTGAAGTGGCTCGACGCATGATGAAAAAGGGGCCGTTCTGACCTTTATTACATTCGGTAACCAATAATCCAGCGATAAAAAAACAGGCTTGCGCTGTGGATAACGTCTGTAGCGGGCTCTTGTGCACAGCCTGTGGATGCCATGCGCATAAGCCGTGTGAATTCAAATCCCGCAAAAGTTATCCGCTTTTCATCCACCAGGAAAACAGATCTTATGCCCTGCTGAATTTAATCGTAAGTTGCTGATATTGCGGCTGGTAATGACCTTGTTCCACTTATCCACAGACACTCATTAGTATTAGTCTTTATAAATAACAAAGATAATGAACAGCTGGAGCTCCGCTCCAAGTCGGCAAGCCGCAGCCTCTACAAAATCGTCGGGATAGGCATGTATACTTCGGTCACTTGATCAAAGCTCATACGTTGGAAGGAGTCGGCGCCTTGGCAACGATGAATGGGCAAAAAAAACTCCGCCAATGGCGGAGTTGATATAAGCAGCTTGCGAGCCTTTAAACCAGGGCGAGCTTTTGCAACGCCGCGTCCAGGGTCTTGTCTTGCTTGGCAAAGCAGAAACGAACCAGTCTGTGGTTGGATTCGCTTGAATCGGGGCTGTGGTAGAACGCGGCAACCGGGATCACACCCACGCCGTGTTGTGCGGTCAGTTGCCGCGCAAATTCGGCTTCGGGCAATTGCGATATTTCGCTATAGTCGGCAAGCAGGAAGAATGTACCCTGGCTAGGCATGGGTTTGAATCGGGTATTTGCAAGACCACGGCTTAATCGGTCGCGTTTTTGCTCATAGAAGCTTGAAAGGTCCAGATAGGGAGCTGGATCCTTCATGTAATGGGCCAAGGCAACCTGCATAGGCGAACTGACCGTGAAGACCATGAATTGGTGAACTTTGCGTATTTCGGTCGAGAGTTCTTTGGGCGCGCAGCAGTACCCCACTTTCCAACCGGTGGTATGGTAAGTCTTGCCAAACGAAGAAACAACAATGGAACTGGCGGCCAGCGTCTCACGCCGGGCTAGGCTCTGATGTTGCTTTCCGTCGAATACTATGTGTTCATAAACTTCGTCCGACAACAGTATGATGCCGGTTTCGTTCACGATCAGTTCAAGCGCATCGAGATCAGACTCCTGGAGGTTTATTCCAGTCGGGTTGTGGGGAAAATTGATAATAAGCATGCGCGTCCGTGGCGAAATAGCGTCGCGCACCTTTTGCCAATCCACCTTATATTGGGGCCTGTCCTGGGTGGGTGCTTGCATGGACACGATAACGGGTAGACCGCCGGCCAACTCTATGGCCGGAATGTACAAGTCATAAAAAGGTTCGATAACCACCACTTCGTCGCCGGATTTGACGAAAGCCAGAATGCTGGCCATCAACGCCTCGCTTGCACCGCTGGTCACGGTTATGTCGGTATCTGCATCATAGTAATGACCATACATAGCCTTCATCTTCAGCGAAATTTCATGGCGTAGAAGCGGAATGCCAGCCATGGGCGGATATTGGTTGTGCCCCTCATTCATCGCCCTGGCGACTTGGTCTAATAACTCTGCAGCCGGATTGAAATCCGGGAACCCTTGTCCCAGATTGATAGCCTTATGCTCTGTGGCAAGCTGGCTCATTACGGTGAAAATGGTGGTGCCTACTCTGGGAAGCTTGGATTCAAATCTCATGTGTGTACGATTTTATTAAAGTTGATTGGCTGCAATCTATACGGCCGTGTAAGTCCGATGCCAGTTTAGCGTTGCTGGCAATCACGATGCGGGAAAAATACCACACTGGGGTAATCATGGAGTTGAATAAGCTGTTTGTCATGGGTATGCTCTGAAAGCCATGTATTCCGGCGGCGCTCCAGTGCCCTTGATACGTTGTTTTTGTTTATTTTCAGGACTTTACGCATTATGGTTCAAAAGGGAAAAGTTAAGTGGTTCAACGCCGATAAGGGCTTTGGCTTCATTACACCGGACATAGGTGGCGCAGACATCTTCGCGCATTTTTCAGCGATCGAAGGTCGCGGATACCGCAGCCTCAACGAAGGGCAAGATGTAGAATTTGATATCCAGGACGGCCCAAAAGGCCCCCAAGCGACAGCAATTCGACCGTTATAGACGCACAGCAGATTCAACCTTCGCTTTATATGGTTCAACGCCCACCTTTTGGTGGGCGTTGAACATTGTAGGGGGAAACTGAGTCGAGTCAGTGCTACACGGCAAGGTTGTCAACATATTGTCCCGCAGGTTATGCACAGGCTTATCCCCAGCATTACTATATTGCTTTGTTTCACGTGAAACCTATCCTATTTGCCGGGTTAGATCTAGGAATTCCCGACATGTTGATAGTTCCTTTCACGCTTGCCTAAGGGGTTGCGAATAAACGTCTTATCCGACTTCTTCTATATTGGTTAACGCACTGACGTAACGCTCGCAGCTAGATGTTGTTTTGCCACGCTTGCAGCATTTCACGAACTGAAGCGAGACGTTCGACGTTAGCTGGCTTGGGGTCGAGTCGCCTGTTTCACGTGAAACATATTTGTAGGCGATACGGCGCCGAGATATCAATGTGGATGATAAATTGACGGATTTAGTGGATATTCCCCTTATGTTGCGGTTTCCGGTTGAATTGGCACTGGAACGCATCGAAATCGATCAGCCCTCGGAACACGCCATAATGCACCTGGCTGCCGCTCGTATTGTGCAGCTGGCTGCGCCATGATCTTAGTTTTCTCCCGGCGTTTAAAGCTATGTGAAACTGCGGCCATGGTTTAATTCGATGTGTAGCTTCACCTTTCCCAACCCCGGGTAAATGATCAAGCGTTCAGGCTCGTTAATTTTGCCAAGGCGGTTTTTCGGCATTTTCATACACGCTAGTTTGTCTCGAACTAACTAGGCATGCGGGACATGTGTTTCTCTATGCTTAGACAATAAGAGTCGAGCCAACGTTTCACGTGAAACATACGGGTCTTACCTTGCTGAGATTCTGGTTCAAAGCAGATATCTATGAAGCATTGGAGGCCTTTCCGGAGAGAGTCGTCGTACTGTGCAATCTCTCGCTCCTGGGGATAGGCAGCGGAAAGGATCTTCGGAGCGCCGATCGAACAAACGAGTTCTGCGAAACTGGAGGTAGCTATATCAAGTCTTTTACGTGTCGAAACCGTTAAGTTTGTTGTTTCACGTGAAACACGGCACCCGCGGAGCTATAATAACGAGTTAGCGTGTTTCCTCGCTTGAGTGAAAAATGATTTATCCAGACGAATTCGATGTAATCGTGGTCGGCGGCGGGCATGCCGGTACCGAAGCCGCGTTGGCGGCAGCGCGCACGGGCGCCTCTACCCTTTTGTTGACCCATAATATGGAAACCTTGGGCCAGATGTCGTGCAATCCATCCATAGGCGGGATTGGCAAAGGCCACTTGGTCAAAGAAATCGACGCGCTTGGCGGAATCATGGCCTACGCCACTGACCAGGCAGGTATCCAGTTTCGAATACTCAATCAATCAAAAGGACCGGCGGTTAGAGCGACGCGTGCCCAGGCGGATCGTTCCTTGTATCGTCGCGCTATACGCACGACCTTGCAAGACCAACCGAACTTGATGATCTTTCAGCAAGCAGTCGACGATCTGATGCTGGAAGGCGATAGGGTCGTCGGTGCGGTTACTCAAATCGGCTTGAAATTCCGGGCCCGTACTGTGGTATTGACAGCCGGCACTTTCTTGAATGGGTTGATTCACGTGGGATTGGATCATTACTCCGCCGGACGGGCCGGCGACCCCCCGTCCATTTCCCTGGGGCGGCGGCTCAAGGAAATGAAGCTTCCGCAAGGGCGCCTGAAAACCGGAACGCCACCGCGCATCGATGCACGTAGTATCGATTTCTCGAAACTGGAAGTTCAGGCCGGGGACAGCGATCCGGTGCCGGTGTTTTCCTATATGGGCACCGCCGACATGCACCCGCGGCAATTGCCTTGCTGGATCACGCATACCAACGAACGAACCCACGATATAGTTCGCTCGGGATTGAGCCGATCGCCCATGTACAGCGAGAACGCCACGATCGAGGGTATAGGACCTCGCTATTGTCCTTCCATCGAAGACAAAATTCATCGATTTGCCGACAAGGCAAGCCATCAGATATTCCTTGAACCAGAAGGGCTGACTACTCGGGAAATCTATCCAAACGGCGTATCCACGAGTTTGCCGTTCGATATCCAGCTGGCATTGGTTCGGTCGCTGCCAGGTTTGCAAAATGCGGTCATCATGCGGCCCGGTTATGCGATCGAGTACGACTACTTTGATCCACGTGAACTCAAAGCCACATTGGAAACCCGAGCTATCAGTGGACTGTTTTTCGCGGGTCAGATAAACGGGACCACGGGCTACGAGGAGGCCGCTGCACAGGGCCTGCTCGCAGGGTTGAATGCGGCGCTGCAGGCAAAAGGCGAAGAAGGTTGGTGGCCGAAACGCAGTGAGGCATACCTGGGCGTTTTAGTCGACGACCTGGTCACCAGCGGGGTCACAGAACCCTACCGGATGTTTACATCGAGGGCGGAGTATCGTTTAAGTTTGCGTGAAGATAACGCAGATTTGCGCCTTACCGAGCAAGGACGAAAACTGGGCCTGGTTGATGACTTGCGGTGGGACGCGTTCTGCCGCAAACGTGATTCAGTGAACGCGGAAATTGAAAGACTGAGGGGCAATTGGGTCAATCCCACGACGCTTGCCTTGCACACGGCCGAGGACTTGTTGGGAAAACAAGTCGAGAGGGAGCATTCCCTGTACGACCTGCTGAAACGTCCACAGGTTTCCTACCAAGCTCTCATGAGCCTGAAAAAGCAAGACGGCGCTTCGCTGGCCGGACCGGGATTGGCCGATAAAGTGGCCGCCGAACAGGTGGAAATCCAGGTCAAGTATTCAGGCTATGTGGCAAAACAGCAGGAAGAGGTAGAAAAACAGGCGTCTCAGGAATCCACGACGATTCCGGCCGATATCGATTACGACGCAATCAGCAGCTTATCCATCGAAGTGCGCCATCGGCTCAAAGCCAGCCGGCCAGAAACGGTGGGTCAGGCTGGAAGGATATCCGGCGTTACGCCCGCCGCTGTCTCCTTGCTCTTGATCCACTTGAAACGGTTGCAGCACAGGAAAAAAGCAGCGTAATGGCGGATAACATCTACATGCAGCGCCTTGATGCTGCCGCTAAAGTGCTGGGAATTGATCTTGAGCGCGATCAGTCGTCGGCCCTGCTCGAGTATATTGCTCAACTGCAGCGCTGGAATCGCACGTACAACCTTACGGCTTTGCGTGAACCCGAGCAAATGTTGGTTCAGCATCTCTTCGACAGCCTGGCCATCGTAGAGCCGCTAAACCAAATACTGTATAAAAAAACAGTATCTAAGCCCTGTATCGTCGACGTGGGTTCGGGTGCGGGATTGCCGGGAGTGGTTCTGGCGATCCTGCGTCCCCATTGGAACATTCATTGTGTCGACGCCGTGGAAAAGAAAATGGCTTTCGTGCGGCAAATGGCTGGCGTGCTGAAGCTTCCCAACCTGCACGCGGTCCATGCGCGCGTAGAGACACTGCCATCGTTCCAGGCCGATATTGTCGTTTCCCGGGCGTTTGCCTCGTTGCTGGATTTTGCGACGCTGGCGGGGCCGCACGTCTCCGAGGGTGGACAATTGGCCGCCATGAAAGGTCGCGAACCATTGGATGAGATCGCTACACTAGAGCAGCGCACGGATTGGCGTTCCAGCCATATCCAGGCGCTGCATGTCCCCGAATTGAATGCCCAGCGCTGCCTGGTCTGGTTGAGTCGCCAAGGAAATCCATGAATAACAACATCTCCACAGCTGCCGCGAATGTATTTTGTATTGCGAACCAGAAGGGAGGGGTGGGAAAAACCACCACGGCAATCAATCTTGCTGCTGCCTTGGCCATGCTGCGCAAGCGCGTCCTGTTGATCGATCTGGATCCCCAGGGCAACGCCACCATGGGCAGCGGAATCGACAAGAACAAGGTTGAGCATAATCTTTACCAGGTATTGATAGGTGACTCGACCATTGCTCAGGCACGAGTCAAGTCCGAAGCGGGCGGTTATCACGTCTTGCCCGCCAACAGAGAGCTATCAGGCGCCGAAATCGATCTGATCCAGATGGACCAACGTGAGCAGCAGCTCAAACAAGCTATCGAGCACGTGCTGGACGACTACGACTTCATACTTATCGATTGCCCGCCGACCCTGTCCCTGCTTACCCTGAACGGCCTGGCCTCCGCCAATGGGGTGATTATTCCCATGCAGTGCGAGTACTTCGCGCTGGAGGGCCTGTCCGATCTGGTAAACACCATCAAGCGCGTCCACCGCAACATCAATCCGCAACTGCAGCTGGTGGGCTTGTTGCGTGTGATGTTCGATACACGGGTAACGCTGCAGCAGCAGGTATCGGCGCAGATCGAAACGCATTTCGGCGACAAGGTATTCAAGGCCGTGGTGCCGCGCAATGTACGCCTCGCCGAAGCCCCCAGCCATGGCTTGCCTGGTGTTGTGTACGACAAGAACTCTCGCGGGGCCAAAGCCTACATAGAGTTCGGCAATGAACTCATCAAGCGCATGAAGAAAGAAGCCTTGCGCCAGCAAGCACGTCCGCGCAGCTAAGCAAATCTGAAAAAGGAATACATAATGGCAACAAGGAAACCCAAGGGATTGGGCCGCGGTCTGGAAGCCTTGCTCGGCGAAGATGCGCCCGTCATGGAAAACTTCGGCAAGGCCGACCCCCAGGAAGACCGGCTTCCGTCCGTACTCAAAGTGAAAATCTTGCGTGCCGGCAAGTACCAGCCGCGTACGCGCATGGATGAAGGCGCGCTGAACGAGCTCGCCGAATCGATACGCAGCCAGGGCATCATGCAGCCCATATTGGTGCGACCCCTGACCGGCAAAGACGCCGGCAAGTACGAAATTATCGCCGGCGAGCGCCGCTTCCGTGCGGCCCAGTTGGCCGGCCTCGCAGAGGTTCCCGTCCTGGTGCGTGAAGTGCCCGATGAAAGCGCCGCGGTCATGGCCCTGATCGAGAATATTCAGCGCGAAGACCTCAACCCCTTGGAAGAAGCGCAAGGCGTGCGTCGTTTGCTGGACGAGTTCGGCCTGACCCACGAACAAGCCGCGCAGGCGATAGGGCGTTCGCGCTCGGCCACCAGCAATCTGATGCGCCTCCTGAACCTGACCGGACCGGTCCAGACCATGCTGCTGGCAGGCGACATCGATATGGGCCACGCCCGCGCCCTGCTGGCCACCGACGCGGCAACCCAGATTCTTCTGGCCAATGAAGTCATTGCCAAGGGTCTTTCCGTTCGTGAAACCGAAAAGCTGGTGGGCCGCAGCATACGCGAGGCGGAAGAGCAGGGCGCGAAGGCCGCCCGGAAATCCGTCGCGCATTCGGGCGACGTAAAGCGCATGGAAGAAGCTTTGTCCGATCACCTCGGCACGCGCGTCACGCTGAAAATAGGCGCCAAGAGCCGCGGCCAATTGATGATCGACTTTCACGGATGGGAGCACTTGAACTCCCTGCTCGAACGCCAGGGCCTGTCCAGCGTGATCGAGACCTGATACCCCCCCGGCCGGGGGCGTTTGTATCTTTGCTACACCGATGCAGGTTTATTGCTATTTATCGTTCTTCGTATTTGACACGGCTTTAAAAAGCCTTCATAATTCGCAGTTCGCTTTTGGTGGGATGCCCGAGTGGTTAAAGGGGGCAGACTGTAAATCTGTTGACCTTGCGTCTACGTTGGTTCGAATCCAACTCCCACCACCAAAAGCCCCTTTTTCCTGCAGCCGCTTGCCGTATTGGCGGCGTTTGCAAAAGATCAGGTGGATGAATCCCCTCGCGGGTGTAGCTCAATGGTAGAGCAGAAGCCTTCCAAGCTTATGACGAGGGTTCGATTCCCTTCACCCGCTCCAGCAGTTTTTTGATTTCTGCCTGAAAAGGCAGATTGCAATGAAGTAGTTGCCCATGTGGCTCAGTGGTAGAGCACTCCCTTGGTAAGGGAGAGGTCACGCGTTCGATCCGCGTCATGGGCACCAAAAATTTAATCTATTTGTAGCTTTATTCCATAGTCAGGAGTCCGCCATGGCAAAAGGTAAGTTCGAACGTACCAAACCACACGTAAACGTCGGCACGATCGGTCACGTTGACCACGGCAAGACGACGCTTACGGCGGCAATCACCACCGTGCTGGCAACAGCCTTCGG
>JAKFDW010000132.1:0-2261 GCA_036675955.1 Orrella sp.
CCCCCGGCCCATGGGGCCATACCGCCGAAACCACGTGTCCCACGCAGCTATCGGCCGAGGCGGTGCCACTCGAAAGCGCCGTCGACGTAGCGCATGTAGCCGAATGGATTGACGCAGGCCACGGCCTGCGCCGCAGCGGGGCTGCTGGCGTTGCCAACCAGGGTCGGAGACCGGCCGGAAAAATCGAACACCTCGATAGAATCTTTCCCGGCGGGGCTGTTGACCACCGTGAGCATGACCCCATTGCTCTGGATGGAACTGACAGGATCGCCGGAAACCTTCAGCCAGCGCTTCGCGGCCCGGTCGAGCATCCCCCAGCCATACGCGAACCGGACCGCCTGAAGACCGGGGGCCTCGGTCTCCACCAGGCTTTCGACCGGCTGCCTGTCCGGCGTGGGGATCAAGGTCATCGCATGATCCGGGCCCAGCACATACAGCTGGTTGCCCGCGACCACGAAGCCATCTGCGCTGGAGTCCAGCAGCAGGTCATCGATGCCGCCGCGCGGGAACGCGGCGCCCAGAGGCATCTGCTGGCCGGTGACTGCATCACGCAGGTTCGGCGCCATCGCGCCGTCGAGGTAGTAGTACGACTGGCCGTCGCCCGCCAGGCGCACGCTGAAGCGGCGGAAGTCGTCCCCGAAATCGGCGGCGAAGGTGGAGTCGCCGACCAGCCGCCACGGCGTGCGCTGGAAAACCCTGGCCCGGTAGGCGTGATCGCCCTTGGGCCCCGCCGTGACGATCAGGACGCGGTCGCCCTGGACATCGACCGCCACCAGCCCGCCGTTGACCTCGACCGGCCCCGATTTCGCAACGTAGAAGTTACGGCTTGCTCCGCCCTGGTCGATCGTCAGCGCGACCACCGCGCCGGTGCCATCGGGTGCAGCCCAGATCTGGTCGTAGATTGCGGTGGTTTCCGGGAGCACGTACTTCCAGGCAATGCCCGTGGGAGTGGCCTGAAAGACGGTCGTCGCGGTCGTGCCCCGCACCACGCCCAGCGTCGCCTCGGGCGCATGGCAGCTGATGAACTTGCCATCCCAGGCGCCCGAAGTGCCAGCCCTCTCGATCACGCCAGCGCAGGCAGCGCCCATGGCCGACATGCAGATGGCGGCCAGCACCAGCTGGAACTTGATTTTCGCTTCCATGGAAAATCCTCATCGGTGCAGATCGTGTTACTAGCCATGCCCTTCCAGCGCTCTCAAGGACACTGGATGTTCTGCCGTGAACAACGGGACGGTTTTGGCAAGGTGTTCTGGACTTGCGTAAAAAGATAGTTTCATTTTCCCACGCTGGGGCTCTAGACGTTTCGAAAGTGAACCTGACCCCGTTTCTTGTTATCGATCCGGCTTTGGCCTGATGCGCCGGTGAGATTCAAACGAGTATTTACTCTGGCCCCTTTGTTTTCACGCTTTGGCTTTTGAGATTAACGATGAGACGAGCACATACAAAATGAGTCCAACTGATGCAATAACAACTGCGGTAAGCAGATGAAGCGCCACAAGAACAATCATCAACGGCACGAATCCAGCAATTGCAACCTTCCAATTCGGGCGAGCTAAAAAAAGCGCAGCAAATGTAGAAACAAGCAGAAGCCACGGCCGCCACTCAACCGTCCTCTCCCAGAGGCTATTGCTTGGCGACCTAGTCTTAGCGTCTGGGTTGTTTAAGTACTCAGCAGCCTCCGCTACAGACTTGCCAGTACCGGCCTCGCGCCATGCTTCAAGTTCATTCTCTCGATCACGCGCTTGACTTGGATAATCCGGCACCGCAAAGAAGCCGCCAATAAACACGGCGATAAGCGCTGAGAGAATCAGATATATTGACATTCTCAAGAAGGATTTTACTTGCATGTCCAACATGTCCTGGGCCTTTGCCTGGAAGCAAATTGCTCATCATTCCAGCGAGTTTGCCAAGGCCAATTCCCTGCTTCGCGAAGTTGTAGGTGAGCGCCTAACCTACCGGAAACAAAGGGGCCAGAGTAAATATTTGTTTGAATCATGGGACTCCCCACGCCTCCATGAGTCGAATCCCTACATCCAGGGTGCAAGGCAAGCGGCACGCTCTCCGCACCTCGTGATGGATGCATTCGGCCATGCCGCGTCGACCACGCCTTGAACTCCCGGGAGTGCCGCTTCATGTCCCGCATCGCGGCATCAACCGCGCGGCAACGTTTCTGGATGACGAGGATTTCATCCGCTATCGCCAATGCCTGAGTGATGCGTTGGTGGAACAAGGCGTCGCGCTTCACGCCTATGTGCAGATGA
>JAKFDW010000133.1:0-7734 GCA_036675955.1 Orrella sp.
TGCGCCTGGAATAAAGCGTCAGATGGCAAAATTACACACTCAGATTTAAGGATGTTATCACCCCCTTATGCCGGAACTACCAGAAGTCGAAACCACCCGTCGCGGAATAGCGACGATTATGCCTGGCCATGTATTAAAGCAGTTTTTGGTATATGAACCGCGCATGCGCTGGCCCGTGCCGTGCGACATCGAGCAGACCGTCAGCGGACATGAAGTCGTCAGCTGCGAACGTCGCGGCAAATATCTGCTGATCAATTTCGACCACGGCACACAAATCATACATCTGGGCATGTCGGGATCGTTGCGCCGGGCGACACCCGACGAGCCGCGCCGCAAGCACGATCATGCCGAATGGCTTTTCGCACATGCTCGATTCCTGCTGCATGATCCGCGCCGCTTCGGCGCGATACTGTGGCATGACAATGCAAGCGGGCCCATCGCCTTGCACCCCTTGCTGGACAGGCTGGGCATCGAACCATTCGACCCCTTGTTCACCGGCGCTTATCTGCACCAGCGGCTGCGGGGCAAGACGCTGTCCATCAAGCAGGCCCTGCTGGCCGGAACCATCGTGGTCGGCGTAGGCAATATCTATGCGTCCGAATCGCTATTCCGCGCCCGCATCAATCCCGCCGCCGCCGCCGGGACAATTTCACTGGAACGGTGCGACCGGCTGGCGGCCGCCATAAAACAAACGCTGGCCGAAGCGCTGGAATCGGGCGGCAGCACCTTGCGCGACTATGTCAACGCCACCGGCGAGCCCGGCGCCTATTTCGACATTTATGCAGCGGTCTACGAAAAAGCCGGCCGCCCCTGCAATGCGTGCGCGACGCCGATACGCCGGATTGTGCAAGGACAGCGCGCCACCTACTATTGCCCGAAATGCCAACGGCGTTAAACAATGTGAATTCGCTTATAACGAACGGATTGCACATAAACGAATAGTGGGATATATTTTTACCAACTAAACGGAGACTCCATTCTTATGAGCAAACAATTTGCCTCGCACGCCGACCTCGACGACAAGGTCGTATCGTTCGAAAAACTGTCCGACAACGCCTACGCCTACACCGCCGAAGGCGACCCGAATTCCGGCATCATCGTGGGCGACGACGCCGTCATGGTGATCGACACCCAGGCCACGCCCGTCATGGCGCAAGACGTAATCCGTCGCGTCAAGGAAGTCACCGACAAGCCCATCAAGTACATTCTGCTGTCGCACTACCATGCGGTGCGCGTGCTGGGCGCCTCGGCCTACAACGCACAAGAAATCATCGCCAGCCGCGACACCTACGATCTCATCGTGGAACGCGGCGAACAAGACAAAGCCAGCGAAATCGGCCGCTTCCCGCGCCTGTTCCGCAATGTCGAATCGGTGCCGCCTGGCCTTACATGGCCCACCATCACTTTCGACGGCGAAATGACCGTCAACCTCGGCAACCTTGAAGTGCAGATCCTGCAGGTCGGCCGCGGCCATACCAAAGGCGACACCATCGCATGGCTGCCCGAACAACGCATCCTGTTTGCCGGCGACCTGGTCGAGTACCAATCCACGCCTTATGCCGGCGACTGCTATTTCCGCGAATGGCCGCATACGCTGGATACGCTGGCTGAATTCAATGCCGAAAAAATGGTGCCCGGCCGCGGCCCTGCATTGAAATCGGCCGACGAAGTACGCAAAGGCCTGGCGGGTACCCGTGCCTTCCTGACCGACCTGTACTCGTGCGTGAACAGCGGCGTCGCGGCAGGCAAGGACCTGAAGTCCATCTACCGCGAAACCTATGACTTCATGAAGCCGCGCTACGCCGACTGGGTGATTTTCGACCATTGCATGCCCTTTGATGTCTCGCGCGCATACGACGAAGCCACCGGTTACGACGATCCACGCATCTGGACGGCGGAACGCGACATCGAAATGTGGAAGCAGCTGGAAAGCTGACCGCCCGTCGAAACACATCCAATAATAAAGAGCAGCCGCCAACACAAGGAGTAGCGGGTGGGAGACATCGACTATCAGGCCCTGGAGCTTGAATACAAGGCCAGGCCGGCGCAACTGCCGGACCGGCCCGGCATCGTGGTGGTCGGTGCCGGGCCGGTCGGGCTGAGCATGGCGCTGGACATGGCCGCGCACGGCCAGAAGGTAGTGGTGATCGACGACGACCACCGCCTGTCCACCGGCTCGCGCGCCATCTGTTTTGCCAAACGCACCCTGGACATCTGGGACCGCCTGGGTGCGGCGGAACGCATGGTACAAAAAGGCATCTCATGGAATGTGGGACGGGTCTATTTCAAGGACAAAGAAGTCTGGAGCTTTGACCTGCTGCCCGAACCGGGGCACCGCCGTCCCGCCTTCATCAACTTGCAGCAATATTATTGCGAAGGCTATCTTTACGAGCTGGCCGCCAGCAATCCCAATATCGAGCTGCGCTGGAAGCACAAGGCGGCAGCGGTGCAAATCCACGATAGTCATGTCGAACTCACCGTGGATACCCCCGATGGCCCCTACACCCTGCTTGCCGACTGGCTGGTCGCCTGCGACGGCGCGCGTTCGCCGATACGCAAAATGATAGGCCAGGAAAGCCACGGCCGCATCTTCCGCGATCGCTTTCTTATCGCAGACATCAAGACACAAGCCGATTATCCGCATGAACGCTGGTTCTGGTTCGACCCGCCCTTTCATCCGAACCAGTCCGTCCTGCTGCACAGCCAACCCGACAATGTATGGCGCGTCGATTTCCAGCTCGGCTGGGACGCCGATCCCGCCGAAGAGGTCAAGCCCGAAAAAGTCATTCCGCGTATCCAGGCGCTGCTGGGTCCCGACGCCCAGTTTGAACTGGAATGGGTAAGCGTCTATACCTTTGCCTGCGAACGCATGGACAAATTCCGGCATGGCCGCCTGCTTTTCGCCGGCGACGCCGCGCACCGCGTATCGCCCTTCGGCGCACGCGGCGCCAATAGCGGCGTGCAAGACACCGACAACCTTGCCTGGAAGCTGGACCTGGTCATGCGCGGGTTGGCGCCCGCATCATTGCTGGACACTTACGCTCACGAACGCGAGCAGGCAGCGGACGAAAACATTCTTTGTTCTTCGCGGTCCACCGATTTCATTACTCCGAAAAGCGAAATCAGCCTGCTGTTCAGAAACACCACGCTGAAGCTGGCCAAGCACTACGAGTTCGCGCGCAAACTGGTCAATAGCGGCCGGTTGTCGATGCCCGCTTCGTATAGCGATTCCAGTCTGAATACGGCCGATGTCGACGAGTTTACTGATGCCCCACCGCCGAACGCCACGGCGCCGGGAGCCGTTGGCCCGGGGTCCGTGGCGCCGGACGGCCCTGTAACGGCAAACGGCGTACCGGGCTGGTGGCTGGGCCAGTTGCACAATGGTTTTACCCTGGCCGTGTTCTGCACGAAAGCCTTGCCCAGCGCGTCCGCCCTGCAAGAGCTCGCAAGCCTGCAAACCCTTCCGGTCGAAGTAAACGTCGTACTGGTGCTGGACCCCAGCCTTGCCAATGAAGCGCCTGCTTCATTCAGGGCCGTCGTCGACCACGACGCCATTCTGGGCCGGCGCTACGACGTCCGGGATGGCGCCTGCTATCTCATACGCCCCGATCAGCATATTGCAGCGCGCTGGCGTCAGGCTACCCAGCAGCAAATCATTGACGCGCTTCAGCGCGCCACATGCACTCTTGATACGGTGACGCCATGACACAGCTTCGCACACAGTCGAATTTCGCCGTCCCGGACGAGTTCTACGAGCGCCTTATCGATGCGCACCGTGATCTTGATACGGAACAAAGCCATGCCATGAACGCCGCCCTGGTATTGCTTCTATCGAATCACATCGGCGATATGGATGTGATCGCCGAAGCACTCGCCAAGGCGCGCGCCACTGTTGAACACACGGACTGAAGCCCTTTTTCAGGAGCCATGCAAATGACTACACTCGATTACCAAACCGGTTTCGGCAACAACTGCGCCACAGAAGCCTTGCCGGGCGCCTTGCCCGTGGGGCGCAACTCGCCGCAGGTTTGTCCCTACGGCCTTTACGCAGAACAACTATCGGGAACCGCCTTTACGGTACCCCGTGCCGAAGGCCGCCGATCCTGGCTGTATCGCATACGCCCGGCAGCACTGCAGAAACCATTCGAACCTTACGATGGCGCCCGGTCCTGGACGCAGCAGTTTGGCAACGGACCGGTCACCCCGAACCGGCTGCGCTGGAGCCCTGCCGATATTCCGACCGAAGCAACCGACTTTCTGGACGGCATGACGACCTGGGCCGGCAACGGAAGCAGCGACGACCTGAGCGGTGTCAGCATCAATTTGTATGCAGCCAACCGCTCCATGGAGAAGCGGTTCTTCTATAACGCCGACGCTGAAATGCTGATCGTGCCGCAGGAAGGCCGCCTGCGCCTGGCCACGGAGCTTGGGCTCATCGATATCGAGCCCTGCGAAATCGCGGTCATACCGCGCGGCGTGCGTTTCCGTGTGGAACTGCCGGACACGACGGCCCGCGGCTATATGCTGGAAAACTTCGGTGCGGTGCTGCGTCCGCCGGAGTTGGGCCCCCTAGGCTCCAATGGCCTGGCCAACGTCCGGGACTTCCAGGTTCCGGTCGCCTGGTACGAAGACGTGGAAGGCGATTTCGAACTCGTCGCGAAATTCACCGGCGCGTTCTGGCGCACTTCGCTTCCCCACTCGCCACTCGACGTGGTGGCCTGGCACGGCAACCATGCCCCGTACAAGTACGACCTGCGCCGCTTCAACGCCATAGGATCGATCAGCTTCGATCACCCGGACCCGTGCATATTCACCGTGCTCACCTCGCCATCGGACACGCCCGGCGCCGCCAACATGGATTTCGCCATATTTCCGCCGCGCGTCCTGGCCATGGAAAACACCTTCCGCCCGCCATGGTTCCATCGCAATATCGCAGGCGAATTCATGGGCCTGATCCAGGGCGTGTACGACGCCAAGGCCGAGGGCTTTTCGCCGGGAGGCGCCAGCTTGCACAACTGCATGACACCCCATGGACCCGATGTCGAGACATTCGAGAAAGCATCCAACGCCGACATCAGCCAGCCGCATTACATACGCGATACCATGGCGTTCATGTTCGAGACACGCCGGGTCATCCGCCCCACCGATGCCGCCCTGTCGTCAAGCACGCTGCAAAGTGATTACGATACGGCATGGTCGGGGTTCAAGAAACACTTCAACCCGGCAAAACCGTAACGATCAAGGATACCCACCCACATGGTTTATTTGAATGAAACGCACGACCCTTCCCTGCAAAGCTGGGTCGCATCGGCCAACGTCGCCGAGAATGGCTTTCCCATCCAGAACCTGCCATTTTCCGTCTTCCGTATAGCCGGCGGTTCAGAGGCGTTTCGTCCCGGCGTCGCCATCGGCGACCAGGCGCTTGACTTGGCGGCGCTTGCCAAGGCCCGACCCTTTACGGGAATCGCCAGTGAGGCGCTGGACGCTTGCCAGACGGACCAACTGAACGGCCTGATGAGTCTGGGACAAGCCCACTGGTCCGCACTGCGCCTGGAACTCTCGCGCGCGCTGCGCACAGGCTCTGCCTTGCAGAGCACGCTCAAGCCCCTGCTGCACAATCAGTCGGACCTGGAATTCACGCTGCCCGCCCGTATCGGCGACTACACCGATTTCTATATTTCATTGCACCACGCCACGGCGGTGGGCAAGCAATTCCGGCCCGACAATCCACTGCTGCCCAACTATAAATGGGTGCCTATCGGCTACCACGGACGGGCCTCCAGCATAGGGGTGTCGGGACAGAAGTTCGCTCGCCCCATAGGCCAGACGCGCCCGAGCGCCGAAGGCGACACGCCCGGCTTCGGACCTTGCGAGCGCCTTGACTTCGAACTTGAACTCGGCATATTCGTGGGCCAGGGCAATGACCAGGGCGAACGCATCGCCATCGGCAAAGCCGAATCCCATGTATTCGGGCTCTGCATACTGAACGACTGGTCGGCGCGCGATCTGCAGGCGTGGGAATACCAGCCTTTAGGCCCCTTCCTGGCGAAGAATTTCGCCAGCACCATCTCGCCGTGGGTAGTCACCCTGGAAGCGCTCGCACCCTTTCGCACGGCTTTCCAGCGCAATGCCGACGACCCACAACCCTTGCCCTATCTTGCATCGGACGACAACACGGCGGCGGGAGCTTTCGATATTGCCCTGGACGTATTGCTCAGCACACAACAATCGCGCGCCGGCAATGCCGAACCCGCACTTCTTTGCCGCAGCAATTTCAAGGAAGCGTACTGGAGCGTGGCGCAATTGCTCACGCACCATACCGTCAATGGATGCAATCTACAGCCGGGCGACCTGCTGGGCACCGGAACCCTCTCGGGTCCCGATCGGGGCCAGGAAGGTTCGCTGCTGGAGCTGAATCAGGGTGGAAAGAAACCGGTCAAACTGCCCTGGGGCGAGGAACGCACTTTCCTGCAGGATAACGACGAAGTCATCTTGCGGGCCAAATGCAGCAAGCCCGGCTACCCGACCATCAGCCTGGGCGAGTGCGCGGGCACCGTGCTGCCCGCCAAGATCTAGAAGGCTAGAGGTCTAGAGGTCTAGAAGCCTAGCGGCTGGGGTTCGCCGACCGGACACCGGCCCTAGCATTACGATGCCAGCATCTTGCCGGGATTCATCAGGCCGTCTGGATCGAGCACCTGCTTGATGCGCCGCATCAGCGCGAGCTCGACGGGATCTTTATAGCGGGGCAAGGCGTCGCGCTTCAACTGCCCCACGCCGTGCTCGGCACTGATCGAACCGCCAAATTGATGAACGCTGTCATGCACCAATTGATAGACAGCATCCTGCCGGGCCAGGAGCTCTTCCTCGGTGAAGGCCTGGCCCCTGGCCACGTTGTAGTGCAGATTGCCATCGCCCAGGTGTCCGAAGATGACATGCTGAATACCCGGAAAACTGGCTTGCAGGGCCGCATTGGTGGTTTGGACGAAGTCCGCCATACGCGATACGGGAACCGAAACATCGTGCTTGATGCTCTTGCCGAATGCCTTTTCGGCCAAGGGTATGCTTTCACGCAGATGCCAAAGCGCCTTGCTTTGCGTGATGTTTTCCGCAATCACGGCATCTTGTACCAACCCGGCTTCGATAGCGTCGCCCACCACTGCTTCAAAACGCTCGCGCGCATGCTCGGCGCTTTCGCTGTCGGACAGTTCGAGCAATGCATACCAGGGCTTGCTGGCAGAGTCGCCCTCGAATGGAATGCGCTGCTGGGGATAACATTCGACCACACCTTGAAGGCAGTTGCCGGCGATGAGCTCGAATCCCGTCAGCGCGGCGCCGAAACCATTGCGTGCGGCCGACAGCACCGACACGGCGTCCTCGATGGAGTCCAGCGCAAGCAGCGCCGTGCATTGGGCTACGGGCAGCGGATACAGCTTCACGGTGGCGGCGGTAATAATGCCCAGCGTGCCTTCGCTGCCTATATACAAATTGCGCAAGTCATAGCCGGTGTTGTCCTTGCGCAGGCCGCGCAAGCCATGCCAGATATCGCCCTGCGCCGTGACCACTTCGACGCCCAGTACGAGATCGCGCGTATTTCCGTAGCGCAATACCTGGGTGCCGCCCGCATTGGTGGCCAGGTTTCCGCCCACTGTACAACTGCCTTCGGCAGCCAGGCTCAGGGGAAACAGGCGCTGGACATCGCGAGCCGCCTGCTGCACCGATTGCAGCACGCAACCG
>JAKFDW010000134.1:0-2811 GCA_036675955.1 Orrella sp.
AGTTGAAAACAGACGAAAGCTGCGTTCCGACAAGCGTTACGGCGCCAATAATGACCACAGCAATCAGCGCGGCAATCAGGCCATACTCAATAGCCGTTACGCCGTCTTCTTCGCGGATGAATTTGTTGATGAAGTTCATGATGGTTTCCTTTTCAGATCAAAGAGTTAACGTTTCCCAAGGTTTGCCGCAAACACGCCTCAGTGGGAGGGCCTGGAGGAGCGACATTACTGGCAACACCCTCGCAGACTTCTCGCTGTGTCTTACACCCTGTCCCATCGCCGAAGCGAGGAATGAGGCGTAAACAACCTCCTGAGCGACACCGCTTGCGCAAGAAGCGCGCCTGTTGGGCTTACTTCACACTTTCCGCGTTGTCTGGGATCAGTCTGCGCGTTACAAGCAGTTGCGCCAATAGCTTTAATTGGGTACCCTGTTATCGGGCTTCTCCAGATCAATTTTTAATGGTGTGAAGCCAAAAGCTGCGGTTATCTGGGCTTGAGTTGCTATCAAATTAGGGGGGTAGTTAAGGGGATGAAAACGGTAGTAACAAGATGTATCAAATAAACTAAAAAGCAACAATTCATCCGGGAGATCACGATATCTTTTTCCATTCTTCGAATAAACGTGAAAAAATCACACTCATAAAAAGTGCTTTTGAGGTTAAATAGCTGTGTGAAATAGTCACTTTGGTAACGAGAAGTATTTGTGGCAGGGTATCGGCCCTGCTGTTTGAGTCAGCAGTCGGGCCAACACGGTGAAAGCGAGAGACATATGGACAACTCAAGCAGGGGCGGCTCCACGCTATTGCCCACGGCTGGTGGCGCCTATGGTCATTCCCAGTCTGCACGTTCCTCGCAGGAGGCTGTGCCCTCGTTGTGGCCCGCCTTCCTGGCAGGCCAGCCCGGCAAGCCGGTACGTGTTGTGCTGATTGACGATGATGCGCACATGCGCAAGGTCATCTCTCATGAACTGTTGGGCGATTTGCGCACCGATCTGGTGGCCCAGGCTACCAGCATGCGTGAAGGCCGCCGGCTGATTTCGCAGCACGAGTTCGACGTCATGCTGGTTGACCTGAATCTGGGCGACGGCAATGGCCTGGACCTGATTGACTACATGAAAACCGTTCGCCCCCTGGCAGAAGCCGTGGTGATTTCGGCCATGGAAGACGAGCAGCACGCGCTGCGCGCATTTGAGTTGGGTGCCACCGGCTACCTGGTCAAGAACTCCTGGTTTGGCAGTTTTCCCCAGGCCGTGTTGCAGGTGGTCAATGGCGGCGCGTCTATTACCCCCAACCTTGCGCGCCGGCTGCTGCATCGGCTGGAGCACACGCAGGAAGCGCCTCACCCCCATACCGCGGAAAAAAGGGACAAACTCTCCGACCGCGAAAAAGAAGTGCTCAAGGCGGTTGCGGCGGGTTACACCAGCGGTGAGATCGGTTCGCGGCTGATGATCAGTTGCCAGACGGTCAACACCCACATCAAAAACATCTACCGCAAGCTGCAGGTCCGCAGCCGGGCACAGGCCGTCAACTTTGCGGCCCATCGCGGCCTTTTGTAAAGCCCATCATGTTCAACGCGGCGCAACAGGGTCTGGCGCTGGCCGCTGCCGCGGTCGGCATACCGCTGGCGTCTTTGGCACTCAGCGGCTCGCGTAGAACCTGGCGCCACCATCACAACCCTGTTGACCTGGCCATGAGTGTGGCGGCGTGTGTATGGCTGGTGCATTTGCTGGTGACCACGTCGCTCGATTTCGTGGCCAGCAACTTTCCTTCTGTCGAGGTTCCCTCGATTTATGTGGCGCGGCTGGGCTATCAGGCGCTCATGGTGAGCGTTGGTTTTTTTCTACTAACCAGTGCTGGCGTGACCAGTGCACGGGTGTACCTGCTGCTGGTCGTGCAGGGCGCGGCAGGCGTGGTGGCGCTGCACTGGCCTTATTGGACCGGGGGCGCGCCAACGCCCGCTTACGAGGCCTGGCTTGCCATCAACCTCCTGTCTGCCATGCTGCTGAGCGCGGCGGTGGCCTGGCGTGTGTACCTGAGCCGCAGTTACCCCGCTTGGCTGGCGCTGGCAGGCTGCGTGATCGGCCTGGGCTTGTGCATTGACCAGATAACACTGGTTGACAATGCTCGGCGCTTTGCAACGATGTCGGATGACTTATATGCGGCTTTTTTGATGGTGATATGGCACCTGGTGACGCAGCGCGTGGGATCACCTGAATTGCGATTGGCCTCAATGCATGATTTTCAGCGCAGCACTGGTTTTGAGCCGCTCACAGGGTTTGGACCGGCGCACGATGCAGCCGTGGTGGCCCTGGAGCGCCGCCGCATTGCGCAGGAGCTGCACGATGGTGTGGGCTCGCAAATCGTGAATATCCTGTCGTCGCTGGACAGTCATGCACCGCAACAGCAGGCTGTGGCACTGGCGCTGGAGCAATGCCTGGTCGATCTGAAGATGACGGTAGACGCCATCGACAGCGCTGACGACAACGTGCTTGAAGCGCTGGGCCGTTTGCGCTACCGGGTGCAGCACTCACTGGACACGCTGGGCATTCGCATGGTCTGGAAGGTGGAGATCTGCGATGAGCTGGAAGCCGTGCGGGGGGAGCCGGCCCAGCAGGCACTCCGCATTGCCCAGGAGAGTTTGTCCAATGTCATGCGCCACGCCCATGCCTCGGCGGTTGAGGTGGTGTGCCGCTTTGTGCCGGAAACTCAGCAGATGGTGCTGGAAGTGCGCGACAACGGCGAGGGCATTGCCCGCGGCAAAGAAGGGCGCCCGTCTGGCAAGGGCCTGGAAGGCATGCGCCGCCGCGCGCAA
>JAKFDW010000135.1:0-13328 GCA_036675955.1 Orrella sp.
AGAGCGCGAATCCACACTGCTGAACCGCCCTTTTTCCAGGTCGATCTCGACCTTGCCGTTGAGGTCTGCCTTGCTTACGTCCCATGGCATATTGCGCCATTCGAACCGGCCAACGGCTTTCCCACTTCCGCCTTTCATGATTTCGCCGAAGTCGGCGTACTCCAGGTACTTCCCCAAATCGCTGAATTTTGCTTCAGCATCCAGCGCCAATCCGCGATCTTTGCCGCTGAGCCGCCACGTTCCCGAACCGGTCAGGATGGCGCCCGGACCGGTCAACTTCAATTGCTCAAGTTGCCATAATCGTCCACGAGCCTGATTGACCCCGACGACAGACAGTTCACCGGCATCCCGGCCGTACAGGCGCAGATTCTTTACATACAGATTTACGCCAGGAATATCCAGATCGTCGCTGATATGGTAGCTGGGCTCATCACGCTCATTGCCCTTCGCAGCGAGCTGCTTTTCACTACCAAGGGCCAGCCGGTCAAAACGGGCGTCGACACGACCCGCAACTCGACGATGGGCTTCACGCCAGAACAGCGTGCCAGCCGTTTGCGAAGAGCTGATGTCTACGCGCCACTGGGCTATGGCGGGGCGGCGGGCGGTAAAGGTCAACTCATCGAACACCAGTCCCAGCGCCCGGGCCTGCTCAGTCTGCAAGCGCAATTGACGCAGCTCAGGCAACAGGAGTTGCTTCTGCTGCTTGGTCTCCGGCAAGGGCGTGGAGAACTCGGTGATCACCCGGTCCCATAGATCGACATCAACAGACGGATAGCGGACATCGACACTCGCACCGGCTTGCGGAAGCTCCGGATTTTGATCCACGCCCAGCGCAGCGGAATAGAAGTACGGACCCGTACCTTTACTCTGGTCGTGCAACAGCGTGGCGTTGACGTCTTTCCCCAGCGCAATCTCCAGCGCCATGCTCTTGCCATCGCTGTGCCGGCGCCAGTCGACGCGCAAGGGCAGGGTCTGGGCGGCGAGTTTTCCCAGGGGCGGCGGCAAATCAAGCGACAGACCGGCCAAATCCGAATTTATCGTGAACGACAGAGGCTGGCGGTCGGGACGGCGGATGGATGCCTTATACGGCACTGCTCCGCGCATGCGTTTCATTCCTTGCACACCCACAAAGCTCGTCAACGCGCTGGCGTTCATCTGCCCCTGCATGTGCAAGCCCTTCAATGCGCCCCCGACTCCACCGCTTAGCGATACAGGGCCGCCCAGAAATCTGGCCTTCATTCCCTCCGAACTGACACCGGTATCGGTGAAGTTCAGAATACCGGACGCCTGTGTAAACGGCGGTAGGTCGGGCGAGAGGCGCAGGCTGTTGTCTAAAAACCGGATTGCGCCCTGCACGGTCGTATCGCGACTATGCAGCAAAGGGATACGCAAGCTTAGCGGCACTTCCCACGCGCCATCGGCCGTTGCCGAGTCGAACGCCCCATCCAGCAATCCTCCCAGCGGTGAGTGCGTCATCAGCGCCAGATAGGTTTCCGCCTTGCCACTGGTCGCGCCCTGTATGGCCAAGACGGAATCGTCTTCAATATTGGGAATATGAGCAGTCACGTTGCTCAGCTGTATGGGAAGGCGGGAATCGGGATGCATCAGTGCTCGGTCGGCCACCAGGCGCAGATCGGCCCCGTTCAGTGCCACCCTGCCATGCATATCGGTAATCCGGGGCCAGCCCAGCGATTCACCTTCCGCCGGCAAATAGTCGATCACGCCTCCGGAAAACGGCCCGGCCACCCGGAAAGTACCCCGGGATGGCTCTTGCGCGAACGGAAAGTGCGCCAGATCACCTTTGAGCGTCAGATGCGCATCATTGATCCGGCCATCCAGCAAGCCTGTCGCCATCCACTCGCGCGCGTCCGGGCTGACCACATTCGGCAGATAGTTGTCGATCGAAGCAATGAGGGCGCGAGGAAAGCGGCCGTATACATCAATCACCCCGGCAGGGCCCGAGCCGCCCTCTTGCCAGTTGCCGGCAAGGCTGGCCTGCACATCCGGATTGGACAGATTTACGCGCTCAACCTCCAGCCGCAAGGCAGAGCCCGTGGGATTCTGGACATTGCCTTTGGCTTGGATCTCGTCAAAGCTCAAGGCATGTTCAAACATATCGGTAGCTTGCAGCGCAAGGCCGCGCAGCTCCAGGCCGAATTCTATTGCCTCGGCCGGCGAGGCGGATGCCTGCCCGGCCGATGCTTCCCCGCTTATCCCCCGCTTCGCAACCGATGGGAATACGCGTTGAAAGCCCGCCCATGGGCCTGCCAGGTACAGGCGGAGAAACTCGGACTGGATGTACGCATCGTCTCCGAGGTCTTCCAGCGCCCATCGACCGTTGCGGGAAGTCATATCGGATGTGTAATGGTCTATCTTGCCGCCATTCAGGGCGATCCATCCCTTTGCCGACACCTCGCCCGATACGAGTTGCGGAGGTGTGTCGATCCAGGCGCTCCAGCCCGCAGGGCTCATCCGGTCCACATGGGCATATAGCCGCCCCGCGCTATTCTGCAGCGAAAAGGCCTGATCCTCAGCGGATGCGAATTGCTTGAATTCTCCACGCAGGTCCAGCGAATGCCCCAGCTCCACTGGCGGAACAGCACTCAAGGAGAACCGGTGATCCGTGCCGCGATTCTGCAATACCAATGTCACGTCCTCGAAAACCAGGGTAGTCTGTGTGCGTGTTTCGTCCAGCCAGCGTAACGTAGAGTCGCGCAACACAACCTCGCGCTGTGTAGCAAGCCAGCCCAATGCCTGGTCGTGCGCGCCAGTATCCAACTGTTCCGGGGAATCCGCATCAAACGACTGCCCCAGCAGCCAGAACCGCTCAGAGCGGTCGCGTCGCAAGCTGACATCAACGCCACGAGCTTCGATGCTGGAAAACTGTGGCGTCAAAGTGACCAGGCTGCGCCAGCTCCACTCGGCCTGAATATGCGGAAGGCTAAGCACTTTGCGCTGGCGCTTGTCGGTCAGCGTCACGTCCGACATGGCAAGGCGCGGGTTAAGCCCGCTCCAGTCGGCGGAGATCTCGCCCAGGCTCACTGCGACATTCAGGGTCGACGACAGTTGCTGCGCTATGTATGGCCGCCACTGATCGATATTCGGCAAAACCCAGTATTTGACGCCAAGAAACAGGCCGCCCGCCCCGAAATATACGAGGAGCAGTACCTTGGCGAGCAGTTTCAGAAATAGGGAAGGGATTCGAAGCACCGATTGAATTAGCCAGAACAGTATTATTTGCAGTATCTTGTACCCGTTTTTACGGTTTTCGTCTCTCAGTTTTCGAGCTCCACCCCTTTTTTCCGAACTTTATGTCACCAGCCATTATATTAGAGCCCGCCCTGCACTGGTCCGGGGCACTGCGCCGCAAGCTCGTAGCCAACAGCGCGTTTGAACAATGGCTGGTCAACGCGATCGAACAGCCCGTCACACCAGAAACCATCCATGCCTGGTTCGACGAATTGCGGCGGGACCATGGCGACGCCGTGCTTTCCCTCCCGCACATACGAAGGGTCTTGCGACGCTTGCGCGAACGGGTCTTCTTCACCACCACAGTGCGCGACATCAACGGCTCCGCCGATCTGCAGGAAGTGGTAACCGCCATGTCCTCCCTGGCCGACCTGGCCATAGCCGAAGCGTACAAGAGCGTTGCAAGCAGCCTGGCCGAGGTCCATGGCGTACCGCTGGATCCGAATACGGGGCGCCCGCAGGAACTCTTGATTCTGGGTATGGGCAAACTGGGCGGTGAAGAGCTGAATGTGTCCTCCGACATCGATCTCATCATGGTGTACGGAGAAGAAGGGGAAACCACCGGCAGGCGGAAACTGAGCCATCACGAGTTCTATGGCCGCGTTACGCAACGCATGATGCCGGTGCTGTCGGAACTCGACGCCGACGGACAAGTGTTTCGTACGGACCTGCGCCTGCGTCCAGACGGCGACTCAGGTCCACTGGCCTGGAGCCTGGATGCGCTGGAGAACTATCTGGTCACGCAGGGCCGCGAGTGGGAGCGGTATGCCTGGCTGAAAAGCCGGCCCATTCCCTGCAAGGCGTTTCCCGACAGTGACTCAGGCGACCAACTGAAACAACTGGAGTCCCTGCGCACCCCCTTCGTCTATCGCAAATATTTCGACTTCGATGCGCTGGCAGCGCTGCGCGGCTTGCGCGAACGGATACGCCAGGATTGGCAGCGTCGCGCAATGGCGCGCACCGGAGTCGATACGATACATAACATCAAGCTGGGCGACGGCGGCATACGCGAGATCGAATTCATCGTGCAGCTGAACCAGTTGATACGCGGCGGCCGCGTGCCGTCGCTGCAGCAGCGTCCGCTGCTGGCCGCCTTGCACGCACAGAAAGAAGCCGGCGTCATTTCCGGCGAGGTCGCCGACAAACTGGAGGCCGCCTATCAGTTCCTGCGGCGTGTAGAACACCGCCTGCAATATCGGGAAGATGAACAGACTCACCTGCTCCCCCGCGACGAAGACCAGCGCGTCGGATTGGCGCGCTCCATGGGGATGACACTGGCGGAATTCGATACCCGGCTATCCCGGCACCGCGCCTTTGTCGAGCAAAACTTTCGCAATGCCTTTCGCCTGGCCGGCATGGGCGGCGACGACGACAACGGCGACGACACAGCGGCGCCGCAAGCGGATGCGCCTTGTGGCGATCTGGCCGACCATATTCGCCTGCACCTGGGCGTCGACGCATCGGCCATCTGCCAGCGCGTCGACGCATTGATGGACAGCCATCGCATCCGCAGCCTGCCGGCCACCAGCCGCAAGCGGATCGAAACGCTGCTGCCCTCCATCATCAGTACCGCGGCCAAGAAAAAACAGCCGCAGGAAACTGCCATACGGCTCTTGACCCTGGTCGAGAACATTGCCCAGCGCAGCGCGTATTTGGCCCTGCTGGCCGAATACCCGGACACCCTTGCACGGGTGGCGCGCATCGTCAGCGCCAGCCCATGGGCTTCCGAATATCTGAGCCGCTATCCGCTTTTGCTGGACAGCCTGATCGAATGGCATTCGCTGCTGGAACCACCCGACTTCCAGCAGATCGCCAGGCAGCTGCATAGCGAGCTCGACGCCTGCACATTGCCCGATGGCCAGCCCGATATCGAACAGCAAATGAACCTGATGCGCGATCTGCAGCACCAGATCACATTTCAATTGCTTGCCCAGGACCTGGAGGGCGTCTTGACGGTAGAGCATCTCGCAGACCGTCTGTCGGCGTTGGCCGACACGCTTCTGGCCGAGACGATACTGCGCGTATGGCCTCTGGTGCAAAGCCGCAAAAAGCGTACCGATCTCGCGCCCCCGCGATTCGCGATCATCGCCTATGGCAAGCTGGGCGGCAAGGAAATCGGCTATGCCTCCGACCTCGACCTGGTATTTCTTTACGATGACCCCGGCGACGACGAGGCGGGCGAGCTCTACGCCAAGCTGGGCAGGCGGATGTCATCATGGCTTTCCACCATGACCTCGTCGGGCCGGCTCTATGAAATCGATCTGCGCCTGCGTCCCGATGGCGATGCCGGCCTGCTTGCCGTATCGGTCGAGGCCTTCGCCCAGTATCAGACCAAACATGCCTGGGCATGGGAACACCAGGCCATTACGCGAGCCAGGTTCGTGGCTGGAGACGAAAATATCGGCAAGCGTTTCGACATGATCCGGCAGGAAGTCCTGCTGCTGCCGCGCGATCCCCAGGAGTTCAAGGCGGAAGTGCGCGGCATGCGCGAAAAAATCATCGCCGGACATCCCAATCCGGGTCCCGACTTCGATGTAAAGCACGATCGCGGCGGTATGGTGGACGTGGAATTCATCACCCAGTACCTGGTGCTTTGCCATGCACGGCAATATCCTGTGATGGTCGAGAACCTGGGGAATATCACGCTATTGCGCCTGGCGGCTGAAGCAGGCCTCATCCCCCCCGAATTGGCGCGACTGGCGGGCGATGCCTACAGGGAGTTCCGGAAATGGCAACATGCGTTGCGCCTGCAGGGCGCCGAAAAGGCCCGGGTGCCGGCGGACACGCTGATTGAAGAACGCGCCGCCGTACAGGAACTTTGGAATGCGGTGATAGGAGACTAAAATAGTCCTTACTATCATCAATCGATACGCGTGTATTCACGTATGCAGCCCATGACCGATATTGAACGCCCCAAGCTAGTCCTGCCCGATAACCGGAAGAAGGTCCTTCTGCATTCATGCTGTGCGCCCTGTTCGGGCGAAGTCATGGAAGCGATGACTGCCTCGGGTATCGACTACGCTATCTATTTCTACAATCCGAATATCCATCCGGACCGCGAATACGAGATTCGAAAGAACGAGAATATCCGATTCGCCGCCGAGCACAATATAGAATTCATCGACGCCGACTACGATCGCGACAACTGGTTCGAGCGTGTCAAGGGCCTCGAGGACGAGCCGGAGCGCGGGCAGCGCTGCACGGTGTGCTTCGACATGCGGTTCGAGCGTACCGCGCTGTATGCGCATGAGCACGGCTACGACACGATATGCAGTTCACTGGGAATTTCCCGCTGGAAGGACATGAACCAGATCAACGGCTGCGGAGAGCGCGCCGCGGCCCGCTATCCCGATCTGGTCTACTGGACATACAATTGGCGCAAGGGCGGTGGATCCGCCCGCATGATCGAAATCAGCAAGCGCGAAGAGTTCTATCAGCAGGAATACTGCGGCTGCGTGTATTCATTGCGCGACACCAACCGGCACCGCCGGTCGCAGGGCCGCGACCGGATACAAATCGGCGTCAAATTCTATGGCAAGGACGAATTGCAACTGAATCCGCCGCCCGCGTTGCCATCGAAGTAAGGCAGGCATGGCGGCAGACACGCCGTAGCTCTTGACACGCCGCTGGTGCGGTGGGGGGAAGGTAGCGGTCCGCGTGGCCTGGTCCGCCGCCATGCGCGCCGGACCCCGCATCGCCTTGTTCGTCCGCGCCTTCGCGCTCCCTTCACGATCGGCTCGCTCGGCCCCGACCGTCCCGCTACCTTCCCCCACCGCGCCAACGGCTGCATCGTGATTTCTGTGTCGGTGCTGGGACGACTGGTGCTTGGCATTCTTTTATTGCGGCTTTGGCCAGAAGGAAAGAAGTCTTGCGCTCGCCCCGCGCGGGCCGCCGGCCGGCCCGCTTGGGCATCGGAACGGGTATGGCCTACAGTGTCAGCTTCGATGCCGTATTTCGCCGAACTCAAATCTAACAACCTACCAATCCATCGGTCGGTATACCAAAAGCTTACGTACTGAAGCGATCAAGCTACTTCCGAAACACATCTTCCAGCACATCCGCGTTCAGGATGTAGTTCTGATGCACTACCAGTACAGCCCGAATCACCACCTTTCCAAGCAGCCAGTCCAAATGCCAAGCACCAAAACCGTTGCGGCACCCTATCACACTGACGATACGCAGTGGGTCAGGTCCTGGGGGGCTTGTGGCGCGACGTCCGGGGCCGAGCCAGCCGTAGGCAAAGGGAGCCCCGAAGGGGGCGGACGAGCAAGGCGGCGCGGTGTCCAGCGCGCAGGCGCTGGACCGGCCACGCGGCGCAGAACAAGGGCCCCAGGACCTGGCACACGTCAGAAGGAATCACAAGCACCACGATTCCGCGTACGTCCGACTCCAGCTTATCTAAAGAAGCACCGGCACAGCAAAAAAGCGAGCGCCAGACAATAATGTTTGACACTCGCTCCAAGGAACAATCAAAGGAAGAAGGCGGCCGGAAAAAGACGGCCCAAATCCTGCGGCAGCCGGGTTGCGGCCTTGCGGCCCCAGCCCGGTCGGCCGCCTCGCCGCCTACTGCAAAGTCCGCGAAAATACGAACTTGTCGTTTTGCCAGTCGACCGGCACCACATCCTTGGGCCCGAACTTGCCTTCCAGTATCAGGCGTGCAACGGGATTTTCTATGTGCTGCTGGATCGCCCGCTTCAAGGGCCGGGCGCCAAAGACAGGATCGAAGCCGGCACGTGCCAGTTGCGCCAGCGCGCCGTCGGACACCTCCAATCGCATCTCCTGCTGCGCCAGGCGTTGCGCCAGCCGTTGGATCTGTATGCGCGCAATCGCTTCGATGTGCCTGGCTTCCAGGCCGTGAAAGACCACAACCTCATCGATCCGATTCAAAAACTCGGGACGGAAGGACGTCTTCAATTCATCCCAGATCACTTCCTTGATGACATCGTAGGGCTGACCCGCCATGCTCTGGATATGCTGCGAACCCAGGTTGGACGTCATGATGATGACAGTGTTTCGGAAATCCACCGTACGTCCCTGCCCGTCCGTGAGACGGCCGTCGTCCAGCACCTGCAACAGCACATTGAACACATCCGGATGCGCCTTCTCGACCTCATCGAGCAATATCACGCTATATGGCTTGCGGCGCACCGCCTCGGTCAGGTAGCCGCCTTCTTCGTACCCGACGTATCCCGGCGGCGCCCCGACCAGGCGCGACACGGAATGCTTTTCCATGAATTCGCTCATATCGATACGTATCATGTGTTCATCGGAGTCGAACAGAAAATTCGCCAGCGCCTTGCTCAGTTCGGTCTTGCCGACCCCGGTGGGCCCCAGAAACAGGAAAGACCCATAGGGGCGCGCGGGATCGGACAGGCCTGCGCGGGAGCGTCGAATCGCATCAGCAACCAGGCTGACCGCCTCGTTCTGGCCGACCACCCGCTGGTGCAGGAAGTCTTCCATTCCCAGCAGTTTGGCACGCTCGCCCTGCAGCATCTTCGACACCGGAATACCGGTGGAACGGGAGACCACCTCGGCGATTTCCTCTGCCCCGACCTGGGTGCGCAATAGACGCGGCTTATCGTTGTCGCGCTCGACCTGCTGCCCAGCCTCGGCCGACTCCAGGCGCCCTTCCAGTTCCGGAAGCTTGCCATACTGGAGCTCGGCAAGCTTGTCGAACTGGCCTTTGCGCTGCAATTCGGCCATTTCGGAGCGAACACGCTCGATTTCCTCTTTGATGGCCTGCGAACCTTGCACAGCCGCCTTTTCGGCCTTCCAGACTTCTTCGTAATCGTTATATTCGCGCTGCAACTTCAGCAACTCATCTTCGATGACCTTCAACCGTCGTTGCGAACCCTCGTCCGTATCCTTGTTCACGGCCTCGCGCTCTATCTTTAATTGAATGATGCGCCGGTCAAGCTTGTCCATGACTTCTGGCTTGGAGTCGATCTCCATGCGTATGCGGGCGGCCGCCTCGTCGATGAGGTCGATTGCCTTGTCAGGCAGGAAGCGGTCGGTGATATAGCGATTGGACAGTTCCGCGGCCGCAACAATGGCGGGGTCGGTAATCGCAACCCCGTGGTGCAGCTCGTAGCGCTCCTGCAAACCGCGCAAGATCGCAATCGTTGACTCAACGTCGGGCTCGTTGACCAGCACTTTCTGGAAACGGCGTTCCAGCGCCGCATCTTTCTCGATGTACTTGCGGTATTCGTCCAGCGTCGTGGCGCCTATGCAATGCAGTTCGCCGCGGGACAGCGCCGGCTTGAGCATATTGCCCGCGTCCATGGCGCCTTCGGCCTTGCCGGCGCCCACCATAGTGTGCAGTTCGTCGATGAAAACGATGGTTTTCCCATCGTCTTGCGACAGTTCCTTGAGCACCGCTTTCAGCCGCTCTTCGAACTCTCCGCGATACTTGGCGCCGGCAAGCAGCGCAGCCAGGTCCAGCGACAGCACCCGCTTGCCTTTGAGCGTTTCGGGCACCTCGTTGTTGACGATGCGCTGAGCCAGGCCTTCGACAATAGCCGTCTTTCCCACGCCGGGCTCACCGATGAGCACGGGATTGTTCTTGGTACGACGCTGGAGTATCTGGATGGAGCGACGGATTTCGTCGTCGCGTCCAATGACGGGGTCTAGCTTGCCTTGGCGGGCGCGATCGGTAAGGTCGGTCGTGTACTTGGAGAGCGCCTCGCGGTTGGACTCGCCTTCGGAGTCGGACACGGCAGAGCCTCCGCGCACAGCGTCGATCGCCGCTTCCAGGGCCTTGCGCTGCAAGCCGGCCTCGCGCAGGATACGCCCTGTCTCGCCCTTGTCGTCGGCCAGCGCCAGCAGGAACAACTCGCTGGCGATATAGCTGTCGCCACGCGTCGACGCCTCTTTGTCGGTACGGGTGAACACAGCTTGCAGTTCCCGGCTGACCTGGATGTTGCCTTCCGCACCCTGCACTTGCGGAAAGCTTTCGATAAGGGTGGTCAAGGACGGACCCAAACGGTTTACCGCCACGCCCGAGCGGGCCAGCAGGCTTCCCGCGCCGCTATCGGCATCGGCCAATAGCGCCGCCAGCACGTGCGCTGGTTCGATATAAGGGTTGTCGTGCTTGGCAGCCAAACTCTGCGCGTCGCCGATGGCTTGCTGAAATTTTGTGGTTAATTTGTCGAATCGCATAATCATTTCACATGAAAAGAGAGCTACGTCGCTCGAATGAAGAATAGGTGCGGCCATAACAAGAGAATTCAAGGCCCTGCTCTTGTTGACACACCGTCTAAACTGTTAAGCTCATAAGACCCAATTTATCCAACGTGCAAAGGAGTCCGTCATGCGTGGAGTGATAAAAAAATGGGGCAACAGTGCGGCAGTTCGCCTGCCCTCTTCAATGATGAAAACACTCAAGCTCGATCTGGAAGATGTCGTGGAAATCAGGATCGAGCGCGGGTGCATAGTGATCGAACCCATGCGATCCCCGGAATACCTGCTTTCCCAATTGCTCAGCGGTATAAAGACCAAAAATTTGCATGCCGAAATCGATTTCGGCATTGCCGACAGCTGATTGCAGGAGCCCGCCATGAACAAACGTTACACGCCTAACACCGGCGATATCATCCGGCTGCATTTTGACCTGCCCAAAGGTAGCACGGCACAAGACTATAAGCCGGCCTTGGTCCTCAGTCCCTTATCCTACAACAAGAAAACCGGCCTTATCGTATGCTGTGCAATCACGTCAGACATCAAGGGCTATCCCTTTGAAGTGCCGATTGCATCCGACAGTACCATGGCAGTGCTTGCGGATCAGGTCAAAAGTCTGGACTGGGTCAACACCAAGATCAGCCAACACGGCCGCATCGATTCGGACGAACTTGGCGAGGTACGTGCAAAATTGCACGCATTGATTTTCAAGGCCTGAACGTGCCTTGTTCACAGGCTCTGCTACCATTGCTTTCTTTCGCCGAATTCCGGTCCTGATCTGTCCGACCTCTTTCACCAGCATGGACAAATTCAAGCAACTCAAGAGCTTTGTGGCCGCCGCCACACTGGGCAGCCTTTCCGCGGCTGCGCGCGCCGAAGGCGTGGCGCCTGCCATGATGGGACGGCGCATCAATGCACTGGAAGCGCGCCTGGGCATCAAGCTTTTGCTGCGCACCACACGCCGTCTAACCCTCACTTCGGAAGGCAGCGCCTTTTTCGAGGAAGCCCAACGCATACTGCGCGACCTTAACGATGCCGAAACGCGGATTGCGCAGGGCAGCGTCAAACCCAGCGGTCACCTGCGCATCAGCGCTCCGGCCGGCTTTGGCCGTCGCCATGTCGCGCCCCTGCTGCCTGGCTTCGTGGCGACGTATCCCGACGTAACGCTTGCCCTGGACCTCAGTGACCGACTGGTTGACCTTATCGAAGAAGGCTACGACTGCGCCATTCGCATTGGAGAGCTCGACGACTCGCAGATAGTTGGACTCAGGATCGCCGACAACAAGCGTGTAATCGTTGCCGCCCCGTCGTATCTGGGCGAGCATGGCCGGCCCAACACGCCCGCGGACCTCGCACAGCACAATTGTCTGTCATTCGGCCAACAGGGAAATCAATCCCGGGGGTGGCTGCTGAAGGAAGACGGCCAGGTAAAGGCCATACGCGTAAAGGGCAATCTTGCATGCAGCGACGGATCGACGCTGCATCAATGGGCTGTGGCGGGCTATGGACTGGCATGGCGCTCGCTTTGGGAAGTCCGTGAAGACCTTGCCAGCGGGCGGCTCGTCAGTGTGCTGGACGATTACGCCGCGCCCGCCAATGGAATTTTTGCCATGTTGCCGGAGCGCAAACATTTGCCCCTGCGCGTGCGCCTGTTCGTGGATATGTTGCGTTCGCACTATGCGGCGCCTTCATATTGGGAAACGCATTAGCATAAAAACCACATATATTCCCCTCTTTCAGCAAGACTTAAGCGATCCCGTATACTTGATGTAGATCAGATATGGGTGTTGCGGCCTTCTGCAGTAAAATCGTTGCAATTTCTGTCATCTGGTTGAAATTGCTGCGTGAGCAGCCCACCTGTTGCCGCTGTGCCCTGTATGCAAAAGAAAATTACCGTTACACCCGATTCAACCCGTTGTTCGACATGCATGCTCAGCGAGATATGCCTGCCGCTAGGCATGGCTCGCCACGACGTCGTCAAACTGGATGAACTGATCAAGGAACGGATCCGCATTCCCAAAGGGTCGGCGCTCTTTCATCTGGGCGACAAAGCCGAAGCGGTCTACGGCATACGGTCAGGCTCGCTGAAGACACAACTGGAAGACGTAAACGGACAGGTCCAGATTACCGGCTTCCTGCTTCCTGGTGAAATCCTGGGCATGGACGGCTTGCTGGAGAATAGACAGGTCTCCCATGCCGTTGCGCTGGAAGACAGTGAAGTGTGCGTGATACGGATCGACGAACTGGATCAATTATCGCAGCATCTACCTGTGCTGAACCAGCAACTTCGCCGTCTGATGAGCAAAGAAATAAACCGCGCGCATCAGTTGGTAATGGCCCTGGGGTCTCTACGCTCAGAACAACGACTGGCGGCATTCCTGATCAATCTTTCGCAACGTCTGGCGGCATTGGGCTACTCATCCACTGAGTTTTTGCTGCGCATGAGCCGCGAAGAAATTGGCAATTACCTTGGGTTGACGCTTGAAACAGTCAGCAGACTGTTTTCGCGCTTTGCACGCGAGGGCGTGCTGCATATCCAGCAGCGCCAGGTCCATATCGTGGACATCCAGGCCTTGCGGACCCTGGCCGGCACCGACTGCGGTTAATTTTTGCCTAGACGGGGTCGCCTAGACGGGGTCGCCTAGACGGGGTCGCCGAATTCATCGACCACCAGGCCCCGCGGCGCCATGTGCAGAGTCAATGCGCTGGACAAGGCCGCCATGATCCAGAACAGGAAAAACCCTGCGGCATAGGCAAATTGCCTGCCTACTTGTACATGCCCCAGAAAATTGATGTCCAGCGGATCGACCAGGGCGAACACGGTTGCGCTGGTTGCCCCTGCGATAAGAAACGATGGCCATAGAACCCACATTAATGCGCGCCACTTCATATCCCTCGCTCCT
>JAKFDW010000136.1:0-3912 GCA_036675955.1 Orrella sp.
GGCACCGCGCGCAACGAAGCCAGGCGCTGCCGCATAGGTCAGGCGCATGAGCGCGTTCACGTTGAGCGTAACCATCCGCTCCATGCTGTCGACGTCTGAATCGAGCAGCGGGGACGTGGCGCCTACGCCGGCGTTGTTGACCAGCATCACGATGCCGGTGTCCGCACGCAATCTTTCTTCCACGCGCGACAGATCCACTGCGTCGCCCAGGTCGGCGACAATCGTTTCCACGGATCGCTTCGTCCCAGCCGCGATCCGCGTTGCGACCTGGTCGAGACGCTCACGGTTGCGGGCAACCAGGATCAGGTCATAGCCACGCCGGGCCAGTCGATCTGCGTAGAGCGCGCCGATACCACTCGAAGCGCCAGTGATGACGGCGATGCCCTTGTTTTCCGAAATGTTCATAAGAGTTCCTTTTGACGCACCGTCTTGCGGTGTCGCAAGGCGGAGTGCCGGGTCAATGTTTCGATCATGCAGGCGGGCGAGGGGCCGTGATCCAGGGCGTGGGTTGTCCTGGACCACGGGATCGAGCCGGCCAACGTGCGATCAGGCGATAGTGATCTCGACGTCGATGTTGCCGCGCGAGGCCTTGGAGTACGGGCAGATCTGGTGCGCCGTGCTGACCAGGGACTGGGCGACGTCGCGATCCAGGCCGGGCAGGCTGACGATGAGACGCGCGGCGAGGAAGGCTGCTTCTTCCGTCAGGCCCAGGTCCACTTCGGCATCGACGGCGGCATCCGCAGGAAGCTTGACCTTGGCCGCTTGCGCCGCCTTGCCGATGGCGCTGAGGAAGCAGGCAGACCAGCCCGCGGCGAAAAGCTGCTCGGGGTTGGTGCCTGGGCCGTTGCTGCCGGGGGGGGAGAGGTCGATGACCAGGCGGTCGTCCGAGCTGCGGGACTTGCCGGTGCGGCCGCCAGTGGTGTGGGTCTTGCCGGTGTAAACAACTTTTTCGATGCGGTTGATCATGATGGAAACCTATTATTGGTTGGGGGAGTTGTCGCCATTAGGGGTGAATGTCGTCCGGTGATGGCGCACGGCCGGCGACAGGATGGGAGGCGTTGGAGAGTCACGAGGTTCCAAGGCGCAGGCCTTGCGCACTCAGCGGAACGAGGCGTGGATCTCTTCGATGGCCTGTTTGGGGTCTTGCAGGTGCGGGTAGTGCCCGATGCCGGGAAGAAGGATGAGTTCTGCGTCGGCTTTCTCGGCGAACTCGATACCCATTTCCTTGTTGATGTAGAGGTCTTTCTCACCCCAAACCACTTTCACCGGAGTTGTGAGCCGGGCCAGGTTCGATTCGAAATATTCCTGGTCCCGCGTGAAGTGGGAGTAGTAGTGATAGAAGGCATCCGCAGACGTCATCCCGCCCTGGCTCCATCCGCGGGACATGTCGTCCTTGAATTTGGGAGAGACTTCGAACTGCGCTTCCTTGGGCAAACCTCGTGTGAAGGTGTTTTTGAGAATCTCCTCGCGATTCTTATTCATTTGAATGCGGGTCTGGTCGGATGAAGATCCCGACTTCAGGCTTTGCAGGCTCTCGTACATGTAATGGGGACGGTTGAACGGGGCGAAGTCGCCAACGATGATCGTCCTGGCGATGCCGGGCTCTTCCAGGGCCAGGAGAAGCGCTGGCAACGCACCGATATCCGTTGCGTAGATCGTGAGCTTCGACGTGTCGATGCCTGCTTTTCCAATGTAGTCCTTCAGGACGCGTGCGTAGTCTTTCGGCGCATAGGAAAACTTTTCGATCGTCGGCCTCGATGAAAGACCGTAGCCCGGCCAGTCGATGGCGTGGACTTCGTAGTTGTCGCCAAGCGCCAGGGAAATGTCCTTCCAGGCGTACACGGTCTCCGGAAATCCATGCAACAGGAGGACGGCCCCCTTCGGACTCGGGTTGTGCACGACCATTCTTCTGAGCGTGATGTCCTTGTCGATCTCGATGAATCCGATATCGGCTTGGTGCTCTTGCCCATCGGGGTGATGGGCGCATCCCGACGCAAGCGCAGCGCCGAGCACGAGAGCGGCTGCGAACAGCTTCTGCAGTGATGGATTGGACATGTCGGTAACCTCGGTGTATGCCCAGCGACTCAACGACTCAGCGAATCAGGCGATCGACCTGCGCTTGCAGGCGCGGACCGACCAGGAGGATGGCGGGGATGACGATCACATAGCCGATGCCCCAGGAGCGCAGCCAGGTCAGGGCGAACCCCTTCGAGAAGCCAAGATTGAGAGCGAGAAGGACGAACGAGATGATCCCCGTCGTCACAATGCCCATGGCAAGGGCGAAGGCGATCTTTCGTTTCATTTGCGTGTTCATGGATTCCTCTTGGGATGCTTGATGCGCCGTTCGGCGCAACTTCAATAGGACGATTCTTATGGTGAGAGGGTCATGCGATGCGCGTCGGTTCTGGCAACTGCGGATCGCTCAATGCGCCGCTGGGCGCAGCATCACGATCGGCTTTCCTTTCTCGACCAGGTACGTGGCCAGTTCCGCGGCCTGGATGCTGCCGGCGTTATGCGCCGCGTGCGGCGTCCCGGCCGGGATGTACAGCGATTCGCCGGCTTTCAGGGTTACTGGTGGCTTGTCCTCGAACGAGTACTGCAGCGAGCCCTCCAGCACGTAGGCCACCTCGACGCCCGGGTGGGTATGCATGCCGAAGGCAGCTCCCGGTGCGAAGTCCACCCGCACCTGGACCACTTCGCGCCCGGCCACGTCCAGGTCGTGCCGCAGGGCTTCATGGCGTCCGATGCCGGACTGTTGGGCATTCGCCGCCAGCAGGCTCGCACCCGCCAACACGGCCAACGATGCAGCGACGAGGATGTGCTTGTTCTTCATTTCGGTCTCCTGTGTTCGGTACGCCATGAGACGCTTCGGATGTACCTCGCATGTGTCGGGGCGCCCGCCAATATGTATGCGTGTGTATCCAGCGCCCTTGCGGATACAGGTCCGGACGGAATCGGCCTTCCACCAGCGGTCTGGCGCGTGCGTGCCGGTGCGAAATACCTTGCGCCCAGAAGCGATCCCCTGTGTCGCCGCCGATCGGGTCGACCATGACTGCATTGTCTTGGAGTCCATCGGGCTGGGGCCGGCCCTGGGGGGGCAGGGCATGACTGGCCTGACTACGATGGTCACGTTCCGAGGTCCAATCGCGGCCAACACGGCCGAGGCGCCACTCGAGGCCGCGTCGCAAGGCCTGGGTATCGGACATCTGCTTTCGCGCGGCCTCCGCTTGCGCGCACTGCCAGCCTGCCAGGCACGGGGGTCAAGTGCGCGATCGGATTTGCAGACGTCGCCGCTTCTGCCATCGCGTGCACCTTGCGTGCACCAGATCGCCGCGTTCTACGACTGACCCGGTCCGCCTTGTATCCGAATGTAAGCAGCGCATCGGAAGCCAAGGTTCCCTACAAATCGATGGGTCGGCCGACACAGCCGCGATACCTCGCGGCCGCGAAATGGCGTCACCGAAAAACACGGCCCAACGCCGAGGAGATGGAAATGTCCACACCCCATAACACCGCACGGAATCTACCGTTCATGTCACGCGTCGATGGCGTAGGCCAATGGCTGACCCCGCTGGGCCTGCGCGTCCTGCTGGCCTGGGAGTTCTTCGAGGCCGGCCGCGAGAAACTGCAGGGACAGAACTGGTTCGCCGACCTCGGTGACAAGTTCCCGCTGCCGTTCTCACTGCTTGGTCCGAACCTCAACTGGACTTTGGCCACCTGGCTGGAACTGGCTGGTGGCCTCGCGCTGCTGATGGGTCTGGGTACCCGCTACGTTGCCGCTGCCCTGTGGGTGCTTACGGTGGTGGCGATCTACGCCGTGCATTGGCCGGCAGACTGGTCGAGCCTGAGTGAGTTGTGGCAGGGCTACGCCATCAGCAACGACGGTTTCGGCAATTACAAGCTGCCGCTGAT
>JAKFDW010000137.1:0-3236 GCA_036675955.1 Orrella sp.
GTTAGGCCCCTTGGAGCTGACATGGGCTGGTTGATTACCAAATACCTACTCACCGCCGCGGTCGTCGTATTGATTTCGGAGGCGGCGAAGCGCAGTGACAGGCTCGGTGGCTTTGTTGCCGCCTTGCCTCTGGTGACGTTCCTCGCGCTTATCTGGCTCTACGTGGAAAAGCAGCCACAGGCCAAGATTGCCAACCACGCCTGGTACACGTTCTGGTACGTGCTCCCCACACTGCCCATGTTCTTGGCATTCCCAGTATTGCTGCCTCGGTTAGGCTTCTGGCTCACAATGCTCGCCAGCGTGGCCATTACGGTGGTTTGCTTCGCCTTGTTTGCGCTCATTGTCCGTCAGTTCGGCATCCAGCTTCTGCCGTGAGCGGGCCTAACAATTCATTCAAGCCGAAGCCGCTTCGCGGCTCGACTTAATTCAGGCGTTATGGCGCAAGGACAGATCGCAGTGAGTGCGGCATGAGCTACTTGATCATCTGCACCGTAGCGTTGCTGGCATCAGCATTGACGTTCTTCTCCGGCTTCGGTTTGGGGACGCTGCTGTTGCCAGCCTTTGCTCTGTTCTTTCCAATCGAGCAGGCCGTTGCGCTCACGGCAGTCGTTCATTTCCTCAATGGCCTGTTCAAGCTCGCGTTGACCGGACGGCATGCAGACCGGCGTGTGATTGTCCGCTTCGGCCTGCCGGCCATAGCCATGTCATTCCTTGGCGCATGGGTCCTGGTCTGGCTCACCGATATTGCGCCTGTGTTCTCTTACCCGGCTTTCGGTCGGCTGGTGTCGGTCATGCCGGTCAAGCTGGTGGTGGGTTTGCTCCTTCTGCTTTTCGCCTCGCTGGAGTTCCTTCCGCGGTTCCGCAATCTGTCTTTTGGGGCGCAGTACATGCCGCTGGGTGGCTTGCTCAGCGGGTTCTTTGGCGGCCTCTCCGGGATGCAAGGCGCGCTCCGCTCAGCGTTCCTGTCCCGTGCGGGTCTGACCAAAGAGGCATTTATTGCTACCGGCGTGGCCATTGCCTGTCTCATCGATATCTCGCGCCTCGCCATCTACTCCACCGCGCTTGCCCGTGAGAGCGCACGCTTCAATTACGGCTTGTTGGCTGCGGCAGTTTTGGCAGCATTCGCTGGGGCAGCTCTTGGCAACAATTACCTCGAGAAAGTGACCATGCCGGGCATTCAACGTATTGTCGCGGTCCTGCTGTTCGTGGTTGCAATGGGCTTGCTTTCAGGGCTGTTGTAGTCGGGCGCTGCCGCGATTGCGCCCTAGCAATTCATTCAAGCCGAACCCGCTTCGCGGGCCGGCCTGATTCAGGCGTCGGGTTGCAGGAGATGGCCATGTCGAAAGTCCCAGAGCCAGAATCAATTCAACTTGTTCACATAAGTGTGCCCAACCTTCGCCGTCTTGCTGATTCGGAGCCGATCGAGCTCGGGGCAGTGCGGGTTCCTGAGGGTGCGCTACCGCCACCGAAGACTGTCGCCCGTGCATTGGCGCAGCTGGAGCTCAATACGCCCATCAGGTGGTGCGTTCCGTTGCTGATCATCTCCACATCGCGTTCAACGCTGCTGGGCGCATGCGGGTTCAAAACGGCGCCGGTGAACGGGAGTGTGGAGATCAGCTATGGGCTTGCCCGCGCAGAGCGGGGCCGCGGGGTCGCAACGTATGCCATTGGCCATCTCCTTCAACTGGCGGCATCCAGTGGCTTGGTGCAGGAAGTCGTCGCTCATATACTTCCGGGCAATGTCGCTTCTTCCAAGGTGGTCACGCGTGCCGGCTTCATGCCAGAAGGCTTGGTTTCCGATGCAGACGGGGAGCGAGTCATGCGTTGGGTCTGGCGCGTCGCAACCTGACAGTTCATTCAAGCCGAACCCGCTTCGCGGCTCGGTTTAGGTCAAGCGTCAGGCGGCCATGGCAGCGGCAGAGATCGTGTTGAGCCAGGCAGACAGCCCGGAGCTGATCGCGACGGCTCGCAGCCTCTTCCGCGAGTACGCCGAGGCCATCGGCACAGACCTGGAATACCAAGGCTTCGCGGCAGAGCTTGCAGCGCTGCCGGCGCCGTACCTGCCACCCAACGGCGCGCTGCTCGTTGCGCACGCCGGTTCCGAGCTTGCCGGTTGTGTCGGCCTAAGACCTCTTGATGGCCGCACCGGCGAGATGAAGCGCCTCTATGTTCGGCCGGCCTACCGCGGCTGGGGCTTGGGCGAGCGCCTGGTCGAGGCCGTGATCCACGCGGCGCGCCAAGCTGGCTACAGTGAGCTCCGTCTCGATACCCTGCCGAGCATGGCATCGGCCCAAGCCCTCTACCATCGGCTGGGATTCGTTGAGATCCCGCCGTATAACAACACGCATTTACCGGGGACCCGCTTTTATGCGCTCAAGCTGGCCACCTGACAGTTCATCCATGCCGAACCCGCCTTGCGGGTCGGCACAATTCAGGCGTTGGGCGGCACAGGAGCGACACTAATGGACCGAGAAAAAAAGCAATTTGCCTGGTGGTACTACTTCTGGTTTCTCGTCGTGCTGGCGGCCATATCACCGTTCTTTGGTCCACTCGACCTGGCAGATTGGGCGTCCTGGGCCTTTGACATCATCGGCCTGATTGGCTTGTGGGCCTATCTTCGCCGGCGGCCAATTTTTTCGAGATACCTATGGTCCGCCTACTTCCTGGTCGCGGTCGCGGTCACTCTCTACTACAGCGTCACCTTATTCGCCGAAGAGACAGAATTTCCCGCTCTGGTTATCGGCGTGTTTGCCATTGCGCTTGCTGTCAGCTTCCCGCTTTTCCTGGCTTTGTGGCGCTATGCTTTTCGCTGTCCAGACGTATGGGGTGGACCGGATGCCGCCTAGCAATTCATCCAAACCGGACCCGATTCGCGGGCCGGCTTAGCTCAGGCGTCAAACCGCACGGAGAAGCCATGGCAACCGTTTATCACTCAAAAGCTGATGGGTGGATTGCTGCTGTTCTATCCCTCTCGATAGCGGTATCGCTTTATGCGATTTTTGAAGTGCTCACTACAGACTCGCCTGCAGCTTGGTGGGTCGTCGCGATTTCCGGCGGCGTAGGCATTGGTCTCCCACTTTGGCTTTTGTTGTCGACGCGCTACAGATTGGAGCCCCGCCAGCTCGTGGTACGCAGCGGCCCCTTCAAGTGGCGAATTCAGGTGGCGGACATCACCGGCATCACGCCCACCTCCAACGCGCTCTCCAGCCCCGCACTTTCCCTCGATCGACTGCGGA
>JAKFDW010000138.1:0-40988 GCA_036675955.1 Orrella sp.
GAGTTCTTCAGAAAAAAACACTAGACGACCTCCCGTACCATCATCAAAAGTTAACTTGAATGGCGTTTTAAGATGAAAGTTGCAGTATTGGGCGCGGGTGTAATAGGTGTCACCACAGCTTATTACCTGGCACGGCAGGGACACAGTGTGCGGGTGTTCGAACGGCAGGCTGCCTCGGCGCTGGAAACCAGCTTCGCCAATGCGGGGCAGATCTCGTATGGCTACTCCTCGCCCTGGGCGGCACCAGGTGTCCCGCTGAAGGCCTTGAAGTGGATGTTCGCCGAGCATCCCCCATTGTCGATCCGCCCCGACGGTACCCTGCTGCAGTTGCAATGGATGTATCGCATGTGGCGCAATTGCACCGCGAGCCGCTATGCGGTCAATAAAGAACGCCTGGTCAGGCTGTCGAGCTACAGCGGCGCATGCCTCGCGGAATTGCGCAATACCATAGGAATTCAATACGAAGGGCGACAGCAAGGTACCTTGCAGTTGTTTCGCACCCAACAACAACTCGATGCCGTGGCACACGATATTGCCGTTCTGAAGGAAGCCGGCATGGACTATCAATTGCTGGGTCGGGACGAGCTGGCTTCCGTCGAGCCGGGCTTGGCATCCCGCCAGAGGAAACTTGTAGGCGGCTTGCGGCTGCCCGGCGATGAAACGGGCGACTGCCATATCTTCACCACACGGCTGACTGAACAGGCGAAAAGGCTCGGTGTGGAATTTCACTACGGCGTGAATGTGCAACAACTGCATATCGGTGCAGGGCGGGTGTCGGGTGTACAGTGCGACAACAGACTCATAGACGCCGATGCGTATGTGGTCGCGCTGGGGTCGTATTCAAGCCCATTTCTGCGGCGTATCGAACCGCTGCCGGTTTACCCCATGAAGGGTTACTCGATTACCGTGCCGATTGCAGATGAAAGCCGCGCTCCGGTATCGACCTTGCTGGACGAAACGTATAAAACGGCAATCACGCGTTTTGACAATCGCATAAGAGTGGGTGGCATGGCCGAGATTGCTGGCTTTGACCTTAGTCTGAATCCGGCTCGCCAGAAGACGCTTGAAATGGTGCTTGACGACCTCTTCCCGGGCGCCAGGGCTCATGGCGAAGTGGCTTTCTGGACCGGTCTTCGGCCCAAGACACCGGACAGCACGCCCATCGTGGGCGGTACACGATATGACAACCTGTTTCTGAATACCGGACACGGCACCTTGGGGTGGACTATGGCATGTGGCAGTGGACAGCTGCTGGCCGATATCGTGTCCGGCAAACCCACTGCCATACCGAGTGACGACCTAGCGATACATCGTTACCGGCAGTAGCGCATCGAATTGCTGGTGGCTTTTTGCAGGCGCCGTGAACATATAGCCCCACCGGTGCACCGACCTGAGCGGCGCTTCGCCGCCCTGCGCGCGGAATTTTCGACGCAGGCGGCTGACCAGCAAGGTGAGGCGCGCATGATGATAAGGCCTTGAACTGCCCGCATAGCTGCCACTGACTGCTTCCATGAGCTGACCGTGATTGGCCCGCAAGCCGGGAGCGGCAAGAAGCGTGGACAGGAAAGCGCGTTCGCCCGTAGTCAGGAGCATGCGTTGCTGCTGTGGGCCTGTCAGCACCCATGCCTTCTCGGTCAACGCCCAATAGCCCGTAAGCGCCGGGATGCTTGTGGCGGGGGCAGTGGCGGCTACCGGCGAGCCGATGGCGCAGGCACGCGCGAGCAAGGGATGTAACGTTGCCATAAGCAGGGCCGCCGAGGCACTGTAACAGCAGTATGTGTCTGCCCCACTGCGCAATATATGGGCGAGCACGGTTTCCCTGCGCGACGACACGAGTGCCAGAATGCCCGCGGACGGAAACAGACCGCGCAGGCTGGTTGCCGCCATGCAGTTGTTGGCCAGCGAGCTTGCCAGGATGACGATCCAGGGCGTGGTGGCCTGTGCGGAATATTGAGCGGCCATTTCGCAAAGCGCCTGGATTTCGGTGCATGCGATGACGGTGTAGCCATGGCTTTGGAGTTGCGCAACATGATGCCGCAAGGCCCTGGCCGGCCGCCGATTGAGCATGAGTACAGCGGGAGCTGGTGTCATTTGAGGTGCCTGTAATGTAAGGTTCCAGACGGATCAACCACAGTGATCACCTCAATTTACCCCGCGTTATCACATTTGTAATTGGCATTATTACCAACGTGATTGGATTAAATCGTTCAATCACATTCGTGAACCTTTTTGCTGAACGCCTCCGACACATTCGCGCTTTACGCGGCATGAGCCAATCGGCCCTGGCCCGCGCTTGTGGGCTCTCGCAAAGCGCCATTGCCAATTACGAGAACGGCAGCCGGAAATCAGCCAAGGATATTTTCAAGCTGTCGGAAGCCCTCGACGTGAATCCTGTCTGGCTCGCGCTAGGAACTGGTCCGATAGAGGCCCTGCCTCATGCAGCCTCCGCAATGCACCGTGTCACGGACGCCGTTCCAGCGCATGGACTGGCGCCCTGGCCATTCTCCGATACACCGCCCGAAGTCTATTGGTCGCTTACGGACGACGAGCGCGCGGTGGTCGAAACCACGCTCGGCAGCCTTATCAAATCTTTGGGAAAAAAGCCCCAGGGTCGGTAAATCCAGCAGAACCCATTTATACTTGCTCCCACGCAGGGGTACTCGTTGTTTCCAACGGGTTGAGAAAAACCCTTCGTACCAGTACGGATAATGCCGATGCTGGGAGCGTGCTTGTCGATATCCACGATATTGATAGGTCTATTCCCTATCGGCTCCACTATTTATACTTTTGGAGCATGTCTTGAACACCCATCCCCACTTTTCAGCCATCGAAACCGGCGTTGATTCGGCCGCGATCGCTCCTCTTCCCCAATCGCACAAAGTCTATCAGGTCGGGTCCCGGCCCGATATCCGTGTTCCATTTCGTGAAATCACACAGAGCGACACCCCCACCATGTTCGGCGGCGAATGCAATCCGCCTCTGACTGTCTACGATACCAGCGGCCCTTATACTGATCCGCTGGTTCAAATCGACCTGCGCAAAGGGCTTTCCCCCTTGCGGGACGCCTGGATAGCCGAACGCCAAGACACGCAGGAGCTTGATGGCCCAAGCAGCCATTTCGGCCAGGCCCGCCTGCGCGACACCAGGCTTGCAGACATGCGGTTCAAACTGCGGCGCCTACCAAGACGTGCCAGCGCCGGCTCCAATGTTTCCCAGATGCACTACGCCCGGCAGGGCATCATCACGCCGGAAATGGAATTCGTCGCGATACGTGAAAATCTGCGCCGCGAACACTATATCGAAATGCTGCATGCTAGCGGTCCGCAAGGACAGCGCCTGGTACAACGCATGCTGCGCCAGCATCCCGGCGTATCCTTTGGCGCATCCATTCCAGCCTCAATCAGTCCGGAATTCGTACGCGACGAAATCGCGAGAGGCCGGGCGATCCTGCCCGCCAATATCAACCACCCCGAAAGCGAACCAATGGCCATCGGCCGGAACTTTCTGGTAAAGATCAACGCCAACATCGGCAACTCAGCGCTGAACTCGAACATTAGTGAAGAAGTCGAGAAAATGACGTGGGCCATACGATGGGGCGGCGACACGGTCATGGACCTTTCCACGGGCAAGAACATACACGAGACGCGCGAATGGATCATACGCAATTCGCCTGTTCCCATAGGAACGGTGCCCATATATCAGGCCCTTGAAAAAGTGGATGGCAAGGCTGAAGAGCTGACTTGGGAAATATTCCGCGACACGCTGATTGAGCAAGCCGAACAGGGTGTCGACTATTTCACTATCCACGCCGGTGTGCGCCTGCCCTTCGTACCGATGACCGCCGATCGCATGACTGGCATCGTATCGCGTGGCGGCTCCATTCTAGCCAAATGGTGTCTTGCACATCACAGGGAAAGTTTTGTGTATGAGCACTTTGACGATATCTGCGACATCATGAAATCTTACGATGTATGCCTGTCCCTTGGAGATGGGCTGCGGCCGGGATCTGGCTACGACGCCAACGACGAAGCGCAATTTGCAGAATTGAAAACGCTGGGCGAACTGACCCAGGTGGCATGGAAACATGATGTGCAGGTGATGGTCGAAGGTCCCGGCCATGTGCCCATGCACCTCATCAAGGAAAACATGGACATGCAGCTGGAGCACTGTCACGAAGCGCCCTTTTATACTCTGGGGCCTCTTACGACCGATATAGCGCCCGGTTACGATCACATCACGTCCGGCATAGGCGCCGCCCTCATCGGCTGGTACGGGACGGCCATGCTGTGTTATGTAACGCCCAAGGAACATCTGGGTCTACCCGACAAGAAAGACGTCAAGGATGGGATCATCACCTACAAGATTGCTGCGCACGCCGCTGATCTGGCCAAAGGCCATCCAGGCGCGGCCATACGCGATAACGCCCTGTCCAAAGCAAGATTCGAATTCCGCTGGGAAGACCAATTCAATCTCGGACTGGATCCCGACACGGCCAGGGATTTCCACGATGCGACACTGCCGAAAGACTCAATGAAGGTTGCACACTTCTGCTCTATGTGCGGCCCGCACTTCTGCAGCATGAAGATCACCCAGGACGTCCGCGAATACGCGCGCAACAAGGGGCTGGACGACCAGTCGGCATTACATCTGGGCATGCACGAGAAAGCGGCGGAGTTCAGAGAAAAAGGCGGCAGCATTTATCAAAAAATCTGACGTGCCGCGCCAGGCGGGGCCTGTGCTATTGCACGCGCGCCAACTTGTGCAATAACAGCTCAGCGCACCGCCGGAAGGCGGGCCGCCACGGCCCGCCGCCAACTGGAACCGGCTTACTGCTGAGTGGCGTACAGGAACAGTTCGACGCGGCGGTTCAGTGCACGACCGTCGGCAGTACTGTTGTCGGCAACTGGACTGCTGGATCCGCGCCCTTCAGCTGTGACGTAATTGGTGGGCACGCCTTGTTGTGTCAGGTAATTGGCCACCGCGCGGGCACGGTTCACAGAAAGCGTTTGATTGGTGGCGTCCGAGCCCGTGCTATCGGTGTAACCGATGGATTTGGCTCGCAATTCAGGATGTTGCACCAAAGCGCGAGACACACTGTCCAGCACAGGCAACAGTGCAGGCTTCAAGGCATATTTGCCCGTATCGAAGGATACGTTGCTGGGGATATTCACGCGCAGGGTGCCGTCGGGCATTTCGGTTACGTCGACACCCAGGCTGCTCGCACCGGATTTTTCGACATCGTTCTTGACGCCGGACCAGTTGTAACCCGCGATACCGCCGGCCACAGCGCCAATGCCGGCGCCGATAGCGGCCGATTTACTGCTGTCGCCAATGAGGGCGCCCAGGCCGGCACCAACGGCTGCACCAGCACCGGCTCCTACCGCAGTCTTGCCGCCCTTGCCCATTCCTTCCATCTGGGCACAACCCGCCATCAAAGCCACCACCCCAATGCAGGATGCAATCCGACCGGCACGTATAGATACCTTCATGTAACTCTCCTTTTCCCCGATAAGCAGCATAATTTCTGCTGGCCCTAATGCTAGCAAGCGCCGCAGGGCAAGGGTGTTACATTTTGGTTCTGCAAGTTTTGTTTTTACGTTTGTTGACACTTCGTCTCGAAGTCAACCGTTCGCGATTTCCGCCAACAAAAAGGCCGAGCCTGTGCAAGACAAGGCCCGGCCTTCGGGAGTTCAATTTATCGGGTTAAAACAGCTTGGCGCCTGACGCCTTGACGATTTCTTTGTATTTGGCCAAATCGTGCTTGACCAGCTCGGCAAAAGCTTCGGGAGTGGTCGGCTTGGCATCCGAGCCCATGGTAAGCAGGTTCTTGCGTACTGCGGGATCTTGAAGCGCTTTTACGTAGGCAGCATTTAGTTTGTCGATGACAGGCTTGGGCGTGCCGCCGGTGGCGAATACGCCAAACCATGTACCCAGGTCGAAATTGCCGATACCCGCTTGCTCCATGGTCGGCAAATCGGCAAAAGCCGAAGAACGCTCCAGCGTCGTGACTGCCAAGGCCTTGACCTTGCCGTCTTTGATGAGCGAGGCGGCAGAAGCCAGGTTATCGAACATGAAGTTAACCTGTCCGCCCAGCAATGCGAGTTTGGCGGGAGCCGCACCGGCATAGGGCACATGGACGGTCTTGATGCCGGAACGCACATTAAGCAGCTCACCGGCCAGGTGTCCGGCGCTTCCGTTGCCACCTGAAGCGAAGTTCAATTGGTCTGGATTCTTTTTGGCGTAAGCCACCAGGTCGGAGACTGACTTGATGCCATTGGAGTTCGCGAATTCGTTGTTGAGTATCAGTACATTCGGCACCGATGCAACCAGCGTAACGGGTTCGAAGTCTTTGATGGGATCGAAAGGAAGCTTCTCGTACAGCCATGGATTGATGGCATTGATGGCAACCGCCCCCATGACCAGGGTATAGCCGTCAGGCTTGGCCTTTGCAGCAATGCTGGCGCCGATATTTCCGCCCGCACCCGGCCGGTTTTCCACAATAATAGTGCCCAGTTCCGGCCGTGCCTTTTCAGCCAACAGGCGCGCCATGCCGTCGAGCGGGCCGCCTGCCGCATAGGGCACGATGAACGTGATGGGTTTGGAGGGAAACTCTTCGGCGGCGGCCGGCGTTGGGGCGGCCGAAAGAGTTATGCAGGCGACTAGCGCTGCAGCCGTCGCCGGCCAAGTTTTCAAAGCGGAGAACATATTAGTAACACTCTGTTGTAAATAATATTAAAACAATACCGTACACCATTTTTGCCGCGTTCGCGAATTCCCTGGGCGGCCCGGTATATCAGTGCAGGATTTGGCTAAGGAAAAGCTGCGTGCGTTCGTTTTGGGGGCTATCGAAGAATGCATCGGGAGTGTTTTCTTCGATGATTTCGCCTTGATCCATGAAGATCACACGGTCGGCCACTTTGCGCGCAAAACCCATTTCGTGTGTGACGCAAAGCATGGTCATTCCGCTTTCCTCGGCCAGCCCCACCATGACGTCGAGGACTTCCTTGACCATTTCTGGATCCAGCGCCGAGGTCGGCTCGTCGAACAGCATTATTTTGGGACTCATGCACAGCGAGCGGGCAATAGCCACGCGCTGCTGTTGGCCGCCGGAAAGCTGACCGGGATACTTGACGGCCTGGTCGGGAATGCGGACTCGTTGAAGGTATTTCATGGCAGTTGCCTCGGCTTCGGCGCGCGACTGCTTCAATACCCATATCGGGCCCAGGGTAAGGTTTTCCAGCACAGTAAGGTGCGGAAACAGGTTGAAATGCTGGAATACCATGCCGACGTCGCGGCGAATGGCTTCGATCTGCTTCAGATCGTTGGTAAGTTCGATGCCATCGACAACGATGCTGCCCTGCTGATGTTCTTCCAGGCGATTGATGCAACGTATCATGGTGGATTTCCCGGACCCGGAAGGTCCGCAAATGACAATCCGTTCGCCCCGGGCAACATTCAAATTGATGTTGCGCAACACATGAAACTGCCCAAACCACTTATTGACATCCTCCAGGCGGATAATGGCCTCAGACATGTCTGTACTCCCTTGTTTGAATCTGCGCCTGCATAGATGCACACGGCATGTTGGTCAACGTTGATGCCCGGTCTGCAAGTGCTTTTCCAGCGACTGGCTATAACGGGAAATCGAAAAGCAGAAAATGAAATAGATGAACGCTATGAAAAGATAAGCCTCGGCGCTAAAGCCCCTCCAGGCCGCATCGGCTACGGCAGCCTTGGCTGCCTGCGTCAAATCGAAAATACCAATAATAACGACCAACGAAGTATCTTTGAACAACGAAATGAATATGCCCACCAGCGGCGGTATCACCACCTTGAGCGCCTGGGGCAAGATAATCTTGCGCATTTGCTGCCAGTAACTCAGGCCGATGGAATCCGCCCCTTCATATTGCCCCTTCGGTATGGCTTGCAAACCGCCGCGAACGGTCTCTGCAATATAAGCGGCCGCAAAAAGGATGATCGCGATTTGCGCCCTGAGCAATTTATCGATGCTGAAACCTTCGGGCAAAAACAAGGGCAGCATGACCGAGGACATGAACAACAAGCTGATCAGCGGCACCCCTCGTATGAGCTCGATATAAATGACGCACAGGGCCTTGACCGCCGGCATATTCGAGCGCCGGCCCAGGGCCAGCAACAAGCCTAGCGGAAAAGCGAACGCAATGCCGAAAGTCGCAAGTATAAGCGTAAGAGGCAGGCCGCCCCACCTATCGTTCTCTACGTGAGTCAGCCCGAAGACGCCGCCCCACATCAGGACCGCCACGGCGCTTAGCGCAACTGCCCAGATGAGCAGCAGCGAAGGTTTCCAGAACCGGCGCATGCAGCTGCACACGATGACGGCGATCAGGATGATTGTTGCCAACAGAGGACGCCACTGTTCGTCGTAGGGATAGATGCCGAAAAGTATCAGACGATGTTTTTCAACAATGAAGGCCCAGCAAGCCCCGCCGGACGCTCGGCATTCCTGTGCCGTCGTCGCGTCGAAGTTGGCGCGAATGAACAGCCATTCGACCATGGCCGGTACGACCATCAGCAGCAGCCAGGCCACCAGGACAGTCAGCAGCGTGTTCAAGGGCGAGGAAAAGAGACTGGCCCGCATCCAGCCTATGATGCCCTGCCTATGGGCGGGCGGGGCCATGTCGGGCGCGGTCGAGTTAGCAAGGCTCATTTAGCGCTCCACCAGCGCGATGCGCTTGTTATACCAGTTCATGAAGACGGAAATCGAGAGGCTCACGCTCAGGTACGCCGCCATGATGATCAAGATTCCTTCAATGGCCTGGCCGGTCTGGTTCAATGTGGTGTTGACGACAGACACAATGTCGGGATATCCGATAGCCACGGCCAGCGAACTGTTTTTGGTGAGATTCAGGTACTGGCTGGTCATTGGCGGCACTATCACCCGAAGCGCCTGGGGCAGGATGACCAGGCGCAGAACTCTCGCCCGCGACAGCCCGATGGCGCCCGCCGCCTCCCATTGCCCCTGATTTACCGACTGTATGCCCGAGCGCACGACTTCAGCCACAAAGGCGGATGTATAAATGACAAGACCGGCAAGCAGCGCGGTGAACTCGGGGGAAAGCGATATACCGCCGGCGAAATTGAATCCCTTAAGCTCCGGAAGCTCGACCGTGAGCGTGGCGCCGCTCAGCAGCCATCCGGCAACAGGCAGGGCGACAAGCAGCAAAATACCGACGCGCGCCAAAGGGAAAATCTGCCCGGTTGCATCCTGGCGCTTCCTGGCCCAATGCGCCAATAGCAAGATACCGACGATCGCTATTGCCAGGCCGCCTACGATCCAGTCGAGCGCGTCGCCTTGCAGCGAAGGCAGCTTGAGACCGCGATTGGAAATGAATACACCCGGCAGCGGATTCAATGCATCGCGCGGCCCCGGCGTACTCTCGGTGATGATGGCATACCAGAAGAAAAGCTGAAGCAACAAGGGGATGTTGCGCATGACTTCGATATAGGCGCTTGCGACGCGCGACAAGAGCCAGTTCTTGGACAGGCGCGCCACGCCCAGCAGAGTGCCGAAAATCGTGGCGGCAATAATGCCGACCACCGATACGCGCAGAGTGTTCAGCAAGCCAACCCAGATTGCCCGACCATAGGTATCGGCCGGCGTATAGGCAACGACCGATTCGCCTATGGCAAATCCGGCTTCCTGTTCCAGGAAGCCAAAGCCGGTGGAAATATTGCGTGCGGCAAGATTGTGCAGCGTATTGGAGACCAGATACCAGGCAGCGAAACCTACGAGCCCCAATATCAGCGCCTGGTAGACAAGAGCCCGGTTCGCGGGATCATTCCATGATAAGCGTCTTTTCGGCGCCCTGGGCAAAGGTGTTTTTGTCGTCATAAAGATAAAATCGTTTGGGGACTCCTGACGCAGGAGTCCCCTTTTTGAGAGCCAGGCTTTGCACTGGCCCTGCAATAAAACCGCGAGACTAACGCACTGGCCAGCCGTACATCAGGCCGCCATCGCGCCATTGCGCGTTAAGGCCGCGGTCGAGCTTCATTGCCGAGCTTTTGCCAAGATTGCGTTCGAAGGATTCACCGTAATTGCCGACCTGCTTGATGATGTTGTAAGCCCATTTCTGGTCCAGTCCCAGGCCTTTACCCATTTCTCCGGTTACGCCCAGAATACGCTGGATATTTGGATTGGGGCTTTTGAGCATTTCATCGACATTCGCCGATGTAATACCGTACTCTTCGGCTTCAAGCATGGTATTGAGCGCCCAACGCACCACCATGAACCATGGGTCGTCGCCCTGGCGAACCATGGGTCCCAATGGTTCCTTGGAAAAATCTTCGGGCAGGATGACGTGGTCGTCGGGTTTGGCCAATGTCGAACGTGTCGTGGCCAGGCCCGATTTGTCGGTTGTGTAGGCATCGCAACGGCCTGCCTCGTAAGAGCGCATGGCTTCATCGGGATTGTTGATGACGACCGGCTTGAATTCCAGCTTGTTGGCACGGAACCAGTCGGCAAGATTCAGCTCGGTAGTGGTGCCGGGCTGCACGCACACGGCAGCACCGCTCAGGTCCTTCGCGCTTTTGACACCCAGGCTGGTCTTGACCATGATGCCCTGGCTGTCGTAATAGTTGATGCCGGGCGTCATCAGGCCCAAAGTCGTGTCGCGCGTCATGGTGGCCGTCGTGTTGCGCGTCAGCACATCGATTTCGCCGGATTGCAGGGCCGTGAACCGTTGCTGGGTAGTTTGAGCCACGGCCTTGTATTTGGTGGCGTCGCCGAACATCATTGCCGCAATGGCCTTGCAGAGATCCACGTCGAGCCCTGTCCATTCGCCCTTGCTATTTGCAATGGAGAAACCCGGAAGCCCGGTGTGTACACCGCATTGAACAAAACCTTTCGCCTTGACTGCGTCCAGTGTCTCGCCCGCGTTGGCTGTCGCGGCGACAAAGAACAGCGATGCACTCAGCGCGGCCGCTTTAAATAGTTTCATGGGTGGTCCCTTCGATGTCTTGAATTGGTCAACACGGCATACAATTGTGCATGTGCCGTTAGCGTGCGAATGGTAGCCGCTGGTATCCATTTAATACATGGGGGATATCCCTTGCGACACCTTACACTTATGCCAACATGATCGAATTCCAGCACGTTTTCAAATCCTACGGACGTGGTCGAAATATCCTGGCGGATATCAATTTTCGCGTCGAACCCGGCGAATTCGTTTTCGTTTCGGGACCGTCCGGCGCCGGCAAGTCCACCCTGTTGAAGCTCATTGGCGGACTGGAACCTCCCAGTCGAGGAACAGTGCACGTCAATGGCCACCGCATCGATAAAATGCCGGCCCGGGCGCGTCCGTACCTGCGGCGCGCGGTCGGCGTCATCCTGCAGAACACGCACCTGCTTTATGATCGCAACGCCATCAACAATGTATTGCTGCCGCTGGCAGTCGCCGGGCTGGAAACGCGGCTCGCGGCCACGCGGGCGCGCGCCGCTATGGAAAAGGTGGGGCTCTCCGGCAAGGAAGATCTCAACCCGGTGGAAATGTCGGGCGGCGAGCAACAACGCCTCGCCATCGCGCGCGCCATTGTCAACCGCCCGGCCATCCTGATTGCCGACGAACCCACAGCCAATCTGGACCAGGAAAGCGCCCGGCGCATCATGGAAGTGTTCCGCGACTTCAACCGCGTGGGCGTCACTACCTTGATTGCCTCGCACGACGGCGCGCTCATGGCCGCCTATGCTTCGCGCACCCTGCGCATCGACGCGGGGCGATTCACCGATACCCCGGGAGTAAGTTCATGAGCCGCTGGTTGCGACAACATCGTTATGCTTGCATGGTCGCCTTGCGCCGACTTTGGTCTCATCCCTTTTCTTCGCTATCGAATATCCTGGTTATCAGCCTGACACTGGCTATTCCAATCATTGCGGCCTCGGTACTGGTCTCGGCCCAGCCGGTAGTCAAGCAAATACCCGTGTCGCCCGAAGTCACGCTCTTTTTGCGGTCTGGCGCCACGGCGGAAGCGGCTGCCAAACTGGCCCGCCAGCTTCACGAGCAACACGCGCAAGACATCCAGACTGTGCGCGTGGTGGCGCGCGAAGACGCATTGAAAACGCTCAAGGCCAATCCGGCATGGGCGGATGCGCTTTCGGTACTGCCCAACAACCCTCTGCCTCATGCCGTCGTGGTGTCCCTGATCGAGAGCACCGATCTGGCAAAACAGGCCAATGCGCTCGCTCGGCAGTGGCGCCAGCTAGACTCCGTCGATTCCGTGCAGCTCGACAGCGAATGGGTGCGGCGCCTGGAAGCCATCCTGGGCTTCGTGCGCATAGGGCTGGGACTGCTGGCGCTGGGCGTTGCGCTTGTCGTGCTGGCTACCGTATTCAATACCGTGCGCATGCAGGCGCTTACGCAGCGCGAGGAAATCGGCGTTGCGCGCCTGGTGGGCGCCACCGAATCCTTTGTCCGGCGCCCTTTCCTGTACCTTGGCGCCTTGACCGGCGTCGTTTCCAGCCTTCTGGCGGTCCTGCTTTCCGCCCTGGCGTTGATTCCCCTGAACGCGGCACTGGCCCGCCTGGCCGACAGCTACGGCACGCAACTGATATTGAATCTGCCCGACAACATAAGCCTGTTGCTGGCCGTGGTACTCATAGCCATATTGGCTGCCTTGTCGGCACGCTGGTCGGTCACACGCAATACGCGCTTTTGATGGTACTCAATCCCACACCCGGGCTGAGCAGCCTGGCCAGCACAGTCGTCGATTGGCAAAAGCAGCACGGGCGCCACCATTTGCCATGGCAGGGAACGCGCGATCCCTACCGGATATGGTTATCGGAAATCATGTTGCAGCAAACCCAGGTTGCAACAGTAATAGGCTACTACGAGCGTTTCCTGTCCCGCTTTCCCGATATCCCTTCGCTGGCGCAAGCCAGGCAGGAAGAGGTAATGCCTTATTGGGCCGGCCTGGGCTACTATGCCCGCGCGCGGAATCTGCATCGTTGCGCCCAGGAGCTTGCGGCTGATTGGGAGGGCCATTTTCCACCGACTCCGGAGCAGATTTCCATGCTGCCCGGCATAGGACGCTCAACGGCCGCGGCTATCGCCGCTTTCGCCTACGGCACGCGCAGCCCCATCATGGACGGTAACGTCAAGCGCGTATTCACGCGGTATTTTGGCATCTACGGCATAACCAGCCAGAGGTCTGTCGAGCAATCGTTGTGGGACATGGCGCAAAGCGCCGTAGACGCTGCGCCGGCCGAACTCGACATGGCCGCCTACACGCAAGGCCTGATGGACCTGGGTTCGCAATGCTGCGTGCGTGGACGTCCCGACTGCGCGCGATGCCCCTTGCAGGCAACGTGCTATGCCAATATCCACGGGGTACAACAAGAACTCCCTACTCCCAAGCCGCGTAAGGCCAGCCCCGAACGGGAATGCAAGATGCTTGTGCTGCGTTCGCACGAAAAAATACTGCTCGAGCAGCAAGTGTCGCCTGGAATCTGGGGAGGCCTGTGGAGCTTGCCGCAGTACGGCACCGCAACAGAGCTCGAGACTGCCTGCAACCATATGGGTCCGGCGAGCAGCCCGGCCCAAAAACTGGCTGGCTTATTGCACGTGTTCAGCCATTTCAAATTGCATATAGAACCCTGGTATCTGCGCTGCGATGCTCACCGGGTGGCAGAAGCCGGGCCGCGGCAGGCATGGATAGCCATTGAAGACTTGAGGTCTACCGCCCTTCCCGCGCCGGTAAGGAAAATTCTGGACGGCCTGTTCGACCTGCAATAAGCGCCCGGCCGGACTGTCATTGACGCACAGGCCGATACCGGCTGATGCTCATCAGTATTCCGCAAGCAACGCCCAGTGTCAGCAGCGCGGTACCGCCATAGCTCATGAAAGGCAGCGGCACCCCCACCACGGGAAGAATACCCGTGACCATGCCGACATTCACGAACACGTACACAAAGAACATCATGGACATTGCACCGGCCACCAGACGCCCGAACTGCGTATGCGCGCGTACGGCAATGGCCAGGCCGCGCACGATAAGCAAGGTATACAGGACTAGCAGCATCACGCCGCCGTACAGCCCGAATTCCTCGGCAAACACCGCAAAGATGAAATCAGTGGTGCGTTCCGGAATAAAGTCCAGATGCGACTGGGTGCCCATCATATAGCCCTTGCCATAAACGCCGCCGGAACCGATGGCGATCATGGACTGTATCGTATGAAAGCCTTTGCCCAAGGGATCGGAGCCTGGATCAAGCAAGGTGCAGACCCGGTATTTCTGGTAGTCATGCAACACCACCCAATCGACGCCCGGCTGACATATCGCGTCCTCGTAGTAGACCAGGGTGCCTATTCCCGCGACCGTCAGCAAAACCAGGGGCGCAAGCAGCCGGAAGGAAAGCCCGCCGAAATAAATGACGCAAAAGCCGGAAGCGAACACCAGGAGCGCCGTGCCCAGATCGGGCTGCATGACGATCAGGGAAAACGGGACGGCCAGCAGCACGCCGGCCACAAAAAAGTCCAGGACCCTCAGGCTGCCCTGATTGCGATGAAAATACCAGGCCAGCATCAAAGGCACTGAAATTTTCAGCATCTCGGACGGCTGTATCCGCACCACGCCCAGATTCAACCAACGCGTAGCGCCTTTGCTCGTTTCACCGAAAAACTCCACGCCCAGCAACAGCACGACGCCCATAATGTAAAAGTACGGGGCCAGGCGCATCAGCATAGGGGGTGGGGTCATCGCAGTGATCCACAGGAACACGAATGCAATGAGGAAGTTGCGTAGCTGCTCGGCAAAACGCCAGTCGGTCCCACCCACCGCGGAATGCATCACCGTCATTCCCAGTATTGCCATCAGGATCACCAGCGTCATCAAAGGCCAATCGAAGGCGTTGAGCGCCTTGAGCATCCACTGTACTAGTCGCTTCATTGGACACCCTGCAATGAAACACGCCCGGCCGGCGCAACGGGGGGGGTGGACATGTCGACATCGGCCGGATCGTTGTGCTGCGGGACATCGGGCATATCTTCGGGCCGCAATATGGCATCCATGGATTCGCCGCTGGCGCCTTCTTCTTCGGTTCCCGGAGCAGGCTCCAGCGGCGGCTCTACCGGAAGACCGGGGTAACGATCGTTGGCACGGCGCTCTGGCGACAGCCAGTAATCGAATACCTTGCGTGCCACCGGCGCCGCCACCGTAGCACCCCAGCCGCCGTTCTCCACGATCAGCGCGACGGCGATCTGCGGATCTTCGACAGGCGCGTAAGCCATGAACAGGGCATGATCGCGCAAGCGCTCTTCCACATCCGCGCTGTATTTCGCACCCTTCAAGCTATAGACCTGCGCCGTACCGGTTTTTCCCGCTGCCTGGTAGGCTGCTCCGGCAAATGCCCTGCGGCCAGTACCTTTGCGGATCACGTCGGCCATTGCGTTGCGTATCACTTCAAGGTTCTCCGGCTTCAGCGGTATGGTGTAGGACGGCTTGGTCACCGTGCGTATCGCCTTGGCATCTCCGGGATTCTCGACGAGGCTTACCAGATGGGGCTGCATATAAGCGCCGTCATTGGCCAACACTGCCGTCGCCTGGGCCAGCTGCAGCAAGGTGAAAGAGTTATAGCCTTGTCCAACCGTCACGGACACCGTCTCGCCGGCATACCATCGCTGCTGGGCCGGCTTCTTGTACGCCTGGCGCTTCCATTCTGTGGAGGGCAGCACGCCGCGCCGCTCGCCCTCGAGATCAATGCCGGTCAGCTGCCCGAAGCCGAACTGCTTGCTGAAGTCATGCAGCGCATTCACGCCAATTTCAGGCCCCAGCGAGAAAAAGTAGGTATCGGACGACACGACAATCGCCCTATGCATATCGGTTGGCCCGTAGGCGGCGCCGCCGGCATTGCGGAAGCGCTGGCCGCCAAATTCGAAATAGCCGGGATCCGGAATGCGCTCCTTGGCGGTACGCTTGCCCAGCTCGAGCGCAGCCAGCCCTACAAACGGTTTATACGTGGACCCGATTGGATACGTGCCATACAAGGGTCTGTTTATAAGGGGATGATCGGGCGACTCATTCAATTTGCGCCAGTTCTCGACATCGATACCATCGATGAACAGATTGGGATCAAACGACGGTGCGGACACGAAGGCCAGTACATCGCCGGTCGCCGGCTCGATGGCCACCAGCGCGCCGCGACGACCCTCGAACTGCTTCTCTGCCACTTTTTGAAGCTCGATATCTATCGACAATACCAGGTTTGCTCCCGGTATCGGATCGACCCTGCTGAGGGTGCGCACTGGCCGGCCGGTGGCGGTCACTTCCACTTCTTCCACGCCTGTGCGCCCGTGCAAAGTTTCTTCCCAGGTCTTCTCTATGCCCTTCCTTCCTATGATGTCGCTGCCGCGATAGTTCCCAAGTTTGCCCTCTTTTTCGAGCTCTTCAAGGTCTTTCTCGGATATCCGCCCCACATAGCCCAGCACATGCGCCGCCGAGTCGCCCTGCGGATACTCTCGGACCCATCGGGCGCTGAGCTCGACGCCGGGAAATTTATAGGCGTGCGCGGCAAACCAGGATGCTTCGGTGTCATTGAGATTGTTGCGCAGCAATACCGGCGTATACCGCCCCGTCTGGCCCATGTGCTGAAAGAAACGGCGCCGGTCATTGGGGCTTAAATAGACCAGCTGCCCCAACGAATCCAGCATCGCTTTCATATCGGCCTCGACATTGGCGGGCACCACCGAAAGCGTGTAATCGCGATAGTTCCTGGCCAGGACGACGCCGTTGCGATCGGTGATTTCGCCACGCCGCGGAGGGATGGGAACGACAGCTATCCGGTTCTGGTCCGCGCGCGCCGCCAAACCCTCGTAGCGGACTACTTGCAGATGCCAGAGCCGGGCGGCCAGCACGCCAAAGCAGATTATGGCAAACACACCCGCCACGCAGGCACGGACCAGCATCTTGCGTTTCTGGTTGTGCGTGGTTTTCTTGAACTCGAACATAAGCGTGGTGCCGTCTCGCCAACTCAGGCCGAGCCGGATTCGGTCTCGTCCAGACGGCGCTGCGGCATGTGCAGCAACACGTCGGCCAGCGGCCAGAGCATAGCGGTCAACAAGGCGGACCAAAGCCAATACCACCCCACCCACTCGCCGGCCAGCCAGGAATGAGCCAATCGCGATACGGCTTCGGACAGCACGAAGACCGGAATCATGTGTATGCCCTGGACTATGGGGTTGAACCGTTGCAGCCTGCGCCTGAGCAGCAGTGAACCGTATGCGACCAGGCTGAAAGTAAGCGCCTGTTCACCGAGCAAACCGCCGTCGTGCACGTCCATGAGCAAGCCTATGCAGAAGGCGGCAAGCATATTCACACGGCTGGGCTCGTTGAGGCACCAGAACGCGATCACCAGCAGCAGCAAGTCGGGCGCGGGTTGCCACAGACGCCAGGGCAACAGTGAGATGAGCCAGATCAGCAGGAGCGTGAACCAGACGAAGACAGGATTGGATGGCCTCTTGAAGGGCGAGGCATCGATGGGCTCAAGCGAACTGAGCGATGAACGCCGCTGCCCGGGGATGGGGACGTTACCGGTCGGCTTGCGAACCATTCAAGGGTCTCTCTTTAGCGGGTTCCGACGGCGCGACATCAACGCGCAGAACCAGGAAATGGCGGTGTCTTTCGGGGTGAGACAGCGGCGTGGCGACGGCCAGGGCAAAGCCGGAGGCCGGGTCGCGATTGACGTGATCCACTTTCGCGACGGACAGGCCGGCCGGGAACAGGCCTCCGATGCCGCTGGTGACCAATACATCGCCCGGTTCCAGATCGACATCAGCGGTCAGATAACGGACCTCGAGCTTGCCCGTTACGTTACCGCCAAACGCGATCAGACGAAGCCCGCTACGCAGGACCTGAACGGGAATCGACACCTTGTCATCGGTCAGCAATGCCGCTTCCGACGTGAAGGGAGTAACGCGCACGATCTGTCCGACTATGCCGCCCTCATCGATAACCGGCATGCCGGGCCGTATGCCGCTTGCAGAACCCTTGTTGAAAACCAGATGGTGCGAGAACGCATTGGGCGGTTCGTAGAACACTTCGACGGCCACCGACGGTTGCGTGACCGTATCGGCAACATTGAGCAGACGCCGCAATTGCTCGTTTTCGGCTGCCAGCTGCGCGGCATGTGTCGATATCTGGGCCAGCTCGATGCGCTGGCGCTGCAGAGCTTCTTTTTCCGTGCGGGCCAGGGCCGCCGCATCGCTCCAGCTGCTTATGTGCTCGATGGCGTCGCGCGGCGCCATCATGAGGCGTTGAAAAGGATACAGAACGACCGAGATGGCTTGCCGGGCGGGATCGAGCACACGCCAGCGGGCATCGACGATCAGCAGGCTCAGGGACAGGACTACGAACACGAACAGGCGCAACTCCGCGGTCGGACCGCGTTTGAATAGCCTGATCGTGCTATTTTCTTGCATGGGATAATCGCAAAGCGCCTTGATCTGCCCAGCGCACACCAAGAGGCACGCGGACCTTACTGTACGATGCTAGTCGTAGATGAAAACCGTGCCCAGGCGTTCAAGATGCTCGAGCGCCTCGCCGCAGCCACGCACGACGCAGGTGAGAGGATCGTCGGCGACCACTACCGGCAAGCCGGTTTCTTCTTGAAGCAGGCGATCCAGATCGCGCAGCAGTGCGCCGCCGCCCGTAAGGGCAATACCCTTGTCGGTGATGTCGGCGCCAAGCTCGGGAGGTGTCTGTTCCAGAGCCGTCTTGACGGCCGACACAATTTGATTGAGCGGATCGGTAAGGGATTCGAGGATCTCGTTGGAAGACACCGTGAAGCTGCGCGGTACACCTTCCGACAGATTCCGGCCCTTGACTTCGATTTCGCGGATTTCAGATCCGGGGAATGCAGAACCGATTTCCTTCTTGATGAGTTCCGCAGTGGGCTCGCCAATGAGCATGCCGTAGTTTCGGCGAATGTAGTTGATGATGGATTCGTCGAATTTGTCGCCGCCTACGCGCACCGAGCCTTTATAGACCATGCCGCCCAGCGAGATGATGGCCACCTCGGTGGTGCCGCCGCCGATGTCGACCACCATGGAGCCGCTTGCGTCAGAAACGCCAAGGCCCGCGCCGATAGCGGCGGCCATGGGTTCTTCGATGAGGTACACCTGGCTGGCGCCGGCACCCAGTGCGGATTCGCGTATGGCGCGGCGCTCGACCTGGGTTGAACCGCAGGGGACACAAACGATAATACGTGGGCTGGGAGCGAACATGCTGCGCGGATGCACCATGCGTATAAACTGTTTGAGCATTTGCTCGGTTACGGTGAAATCGGCGATCACGCCGTCTTTCATGGGACGAATTGCCTCGATGTTGCCGGGGACCCGACCAAGCATCTGTTTGGCTTCGCGACCGACGGCCTGTATGATTTTCTTACCGTTGGGGCCGCCTTCGTGGCGAATGGCGACAACCGAAGGCTCGTCAAGCACAATGCCCTTACCGCGCACATAAATTAGGGTATTGGCAGTACCGAGATCGATCGCCATATCGGTGGAGAAGTAACTACGCAGGAATCCGAACATGGGCGCTCAGTGATATCAAGATTGAAAAAGACAGTTAATTCGCAGGTTTCCGCCGAAACAGCAGCACCACAAGTTGGCCCAACGAATTAAACCAACAATGATAACTTATAATTGACCTTCGATAAGGTCGAATAACAGCATATTATGTTCTGTAACCGGTCGGTGCCCGTAGCTGTTGCAAGTTAATACATTCAGCCCGCACTCTCCTTCTATTTAAGAAATTCATGGCAATCACTCAGCAAGATGTGGCCCGTATCGCACGGCTCGCACGTATTCAGCTTTCGCCGGACGAAGTCGCGCATGCCCAATCCGATCTGGACGAAATGCTCGGCCTGATCGAACAATTGCAGGCGGTCGATACCACCGATGTCGTCCCCATGGCGCATCCGCTCTCGGCACACCAGGATATTATGTTGCGCCTGCGTCCAGATGTCGCAGCGCCAACCAATACGCTCGCTCAACGCCAGGCACTGATGGCTAATTCGCCTGCCGAAGAAGACGGTCTGTTCCTGGTGCCAACGGTAATCGAGTAAATAATGTCAAGCACACCTCTGCACACTGAATTCGACAGCATTGCGTCTCTGCGCGCCGCCTTGCAAGAACGCAAGCTGAGCGCGCGGGAACTCGCTGCCAGCGCTCTCGAGGCCGCTCAATCCCACAGCGAGCTGAATGCCTTCCTGCACCTGGACGCCGAACTGACGCTGGCGCAGGCCGACGCGGCCGACAGAATGCTGGCCGCGGGCCAGGGTACTCCCCTTACCGGAATACCCATTGCCCACAAAGACGTTTTTGTAACTCAGAACTGGCGCACTACCGCCGCCAGCAAGATGCTGGCCGGTTACGTCAGCCCTTTCGACGCTACCGTCGTAAGCAAGCTACAGGCCGCCGGCGCCGTCTCGCTGGGCAAGCTGAATTGCGACGAATTCGCCATGGGCTCGGGCAACGAGAATTCGGCATTCGGCGCAGTCAAGAATCCCTGGGACCCGACCGCAGTACCAGGAGGCTCATCCGGCGGCTCGGCGGCGGCTGTCGCGGCAGGCCTGATCATGGCCGCCACCGGTACCGACACCGGCGGGTCGGTGCGTCAGCCTGCCGCCTTGTGCGGCGTCAGCGGCATCAAGCCCACCTACGGCACCGTGTCGCGCTACGGCATGATCGCCTACGGCTCCAGCCTGGACCAGGCCGGCCCCATCGCGCGCGACGCCAGAGACCTTCTCGATCTGCTGGACACCATGAGCGGATTCGATCCGCGCGACTCGACCAGCCTTGAGGCTTGCGATGGCGTGAACAACGCTCCGGGACGCATGCGTGCCGAGTTCGAGGCAGCCGTCAATGATCAGAATGCCGCGGGCGGACAGCCGCTGAAGGGCTTGCGCATAGGCGTGCCCACGGAATTCTTCAACGGCGGCCTGGCCGCCGACGTAGCCGCCGCCGTCGAAGCCGCTTTGCAGACATTCGAGTCCCTGGGGGCAAAACGCGTCAGCATTTCCCTGCCGCGCACGGCGCTGTCCATCCCTACTTATTACGTCATCGCACCCGCGGAAGCATCGAGCAATTTATCGCGCTACGACGGGGTGCGTTACGGCCACCGTACAGAGCAATACCGCGATCTTGCCGAGATGACCAGCCGCTCGCGCACCGAAGGCTTCGGCGCCGAAGTCCTGCGCCGCATCATGGTGGGCACCTACGTTCTTTCTCATGGCTACTATGACGCCTATTACCTGCAGGCACAGCGGGTGCGGCGCATGATCGCCAATGATTTTCAGCACGCCTTCGCCGATCACTGCGACGTCATCATGGGCCCGGTTACCCCGACCGTGGCGCGGCACATAGGCGACAACCGGGAAGACCCCACCGCCGACTGGCTGGCTGACGTATACACACTGGGCGTCAGCCTGGCCGGCCTGCCGGCCATGTCCGTCCCCTGCGGTTTCGGCGGCTCTCAGCGCCCCTTGCCGATCGGCCTGCAGATTATCGGAAACTACTTCAAAGAGGGCCAGCTATTGGCAATAGCCGACCGCTACCAGCAGGTTACCGACTGGCACCAACGCAAACCAGGACAACAATAATGGAATGGGAAATCGTCATCGGGCTGGAAACGCATACACAGCTCTCCACCGAATCAAAGATCTTTTCTGACAGCACTACGCAGTTCGGCGCAGCCGCCAATACGCAGGCCAATGAAGTCGACATGGCCTTGCCGGGCAGTCTGCCGGTCATGAACAAAGGCGCAGTCGAACGGGCGATACAGTTCGGCCTGGCGGTTGGCGCGCACATCGCTCCGCGATCGATATTCGCGCGCAAAAACTATTTCTATCCCGATCTTCCTAAAAACTACCAGATCAGCCAGTTCGAGATTCCGGTGGTGCAAGGCGGCACGATCAGTTTTTTTGTCGGCGATGAAGAGAAAACGGTCAACCTGACGCGCGCCCATCTGGAAGAAGATGCGGGCAAGTCACTGCACGAGAATTTCACCGGGCCTCACGGGGAATCGTCCACTGGCATCGACCTGAATCGCGCCGGCACACCCCTGCTGGAAATCGTTTCCGAACCTGAAATGCGCTCGGCGGCCGAGGCCGTCGCCTATGCCCGCGCGCTTCATGGCCTGGTGGTATGGCTGGGCATTTGCGACGGAAATATGCAGGAAGGGTCGTTTCGCATCGACGCCAACGTATCGGTGCGCCCCAAAGGCCAGGAACAGCTCGGCACCCGCAGCGAAGTCAAGAACGTCAACTCTTTCCGCTTCCTGGAACGCGCCATCCAGTACGAAGTCCGTCGCCAGATCGAAATTATTGAAGACGGCGGCAAGGTCGTACAGGAAACTCGCCTGTACGACTCCGAACGCGACGAAACGCGCAGTATGCGCAGCAAGGAAGACGCCCACGACTACCGTTACTTCCCCGATCCCGATCTGCCGCCGCTGGTCATAGCGCCCGAATGGATCGCACGCGTCAAAGATGCAATGCCGGAACTCCCGGCGCAGAAGCGCTTGCGGTTCGAGCAGGAAATGGGGCTGAGCGGCTACGATGCGGCCCAGCTCACCATGAACCGTGCCAGCGCGGCCTATTTTGAAGAGCTGGCAGCCAAGCTGCCCGATGGCCAGGCCAAGCTTTCTGCCAACTGGGTACTGGGAGAACTGTCGGCGGCCCTGAACCGCGACGAAATCGACATCGATCAAAGCCCCATCAAGCCAGGTCAACTAGCTGGTCTGCTGGCACGCATCATCGACGGCACCATTTCAAACAAAATGGCGCGCGATGTCTTTGCGGCCATGTGGGCTGGCGAGAACAATGGCGACCCCGACGCGATTATCGAGGCTCGCGGCCTGAAGCAAATCAGCGACAGCGGCGCCATCGGGACGATGATAGATGAAGTCCTGGCTGCAAATCCCGCCATTGTCGACGAATTCCGGGCCGGCAAGCAGAAGGCGTTCAACTCATTGGTCGGCCAGGTCATGAAGGCGGCCAAGGGCAAGGCGAACCCGCAGCAAGTCAACGATCTGCTCAAGGAAAAGCTGGGATAGTTAGTACGCCTTGCCATGCATCCATGCATGTGAGCCCGGCAAGTTTCCCATTGCGCAGTTGTCCGGGGCGGGTAGGGGCAGTCCGGCGTGTAGGCGTGCGCCGCGTGCTGACGAAGGTACGCCGGGGGCTGTCGTCGGCCGCTGTCTGACCGGAGCGCAGCGTAGGGAGTTCGGCCGACGCCCGGCTGGACGAGGCAGACGCGGAAACAAGCACGCCGTGCCGGACTGCCTCTACCCGCCCCGGGCAACGTCATCAGAGCAAGACAGTGCACGAAAGCAAAGTGCCGTAAACACTCGAACCGAAAATGCTCTAGTGAGTGTGGCGCGCCGCCCTGCGCAGGCCGCCCTACGCGGGCCGCCCTACGCGGGCCGCCCTACGCGGGCCGCCCCACTTACACGCCGTATTTCGTCCGGTACGCTGCAACGGCGTCCCGGTGTTCGGCAAGCTGGCTATCGTTTTCAAGCAGCGCCATGATATCGGCCAGCGACGCAATACTGACTACCGGTATTCCATACGTGCTGGCGACGTCCTGCACCGCGGAATGCGCCGACAAGGCCTCATCCGGGCCCGCGCGTTCCATGCGGTCCAGTGCTATGAGCACTGCGGCGGGCTGTGCGCCGGCCTGGCGGATGATCTCCACCGATTCCCGCACCGATGTACCGGCGGTGATCACATCATCGATGATCACGACCCTGCCTTGCAGTGGCGCGCCAACCAGAATCCCGCCTTCGCCATGGTCTTTGGCTTCCTTTCGGTTGAAGGCAAAGGGAACATCGCGGCCGTCCAGCGCGGCGTGGTTGGCCAGCGCCACGGCCGTTGCCGTCGACAGTGGTATCCCTTTATAGGCCGGCCCGAACAGCATATCGAAGCCCACACCCGACTCCACCAGAGCCTGCGCATAAAACTGCGCAAGACGCCCTACGGCGAGTCCCGAATTGAACAAACCTGCATTAAAGAAATAAGGGCTTAATCGCCCTGACTTGACTTTGAATTGACCAAACTTCAAAACGCCTTGTTCCAGGGAAAAACGCACGAAGTCACTGCGGTAAGAAGAGTCGGTCATAATTTGCAGGCAAAAGGAAAACCGATATTATCGGTCATAACTGCGGGCCGCCCAAAGCCTGGGTGACAAAATCAATGAATGTACGTACTTTGGGCGTGAGGTATTTACGACTGGTATAGGTCGCATACAACTCCTGCGGGGCCTGATGATATTGCGGCAGCACCTGCACCAAGCGGCCCGCCGCCAGATCGTCGTCCACCAGCCAGGCCGGCATGTAGCCGATGCCCACGCCGGCCCGGACGGCATGATACGAATAAGTAGAGTCGTCGGACCTCATCAGCGGGTTCAGGCGTATAAGCACTTTGCCCTTGGGACCGTCGAACTCGAAGCCTTCGGAGCCCAGATAGCTGGGCAGGATACCGCCGTAGTTGGCCAGCGCTGAAATGGTTTCCGGCACGCCGAAGCTGTCGAAATAGTGGGGGGCCGCCACCAGGTAGAACTGGATGGTGCATATCTTGCGCACAATCAGATGCAACGATGGGTCGCGCGTGACCCGCAGGGCAAGGTCATACCCTTCCGCAGCCAGGTCCACTTTCCGATTGGAAAACCGCAAATCCAGAACCACGTCCGGATATCGTTTCTGGTACGCAGCGAGCACATCGACGACGCGGGGATTGGCGAACCATACCGGTGCCGTGACTTTAAGATTCCCGCGCGGCGCCTCGACGCTGCTGCCTATTGCGGCCGCGGCAAGCTCCAGCATTTCAAGTGCACTGCGGCATTGTTCGAAATACAAGCTTCCAGCCTCAGTCAGACTCACGCGCCGGCTCGTGCGATTCAGCAGGCGTACTCCTAGTTCGCGCTCCAGGTGCGCCAGATGCTTGCTGACCATGGGCGCCGACAGCGAGAGCCTGTCGGCTGCGGCGACAAAGCTGCCCGCATCCGCAATTTCACAAAAGACTTTCAGGCTAAGCAGGGTATCCATTATTTCCCGTCAGGAAATGAATCGTTAATAATTTCAACGTATATTTCTTCTCGTTATTCTATTAAACTTTCTTGCAGTAGATCATTGACTCACCCATCAACATACTATCTGGATAACTATGACGACCAACTCTTGCACCATCTGGACTCCACGCCTGTTAAGCGTTCTGCGTATTGTCAGCGGTTATTGCCTGCTTTGGCACGGAACCAGCAAGTACTTCGGATTTCCCGGACCAGCCATCGAAAACCTGCAGATCTTTTCCATGATGGGTATTGCCGGACTTATTGAGTTGGTAGCGGGCGTACTGCTTATCATCGGCCTGTTCACGCGTGGCGCCGCATTCATCGCATCCGGCTTTACCGCCGCCGCCTACTTTATCGGCCACGTGGCAAGCAAAGGCATGCTCCTGTTCCCAAGCATGAACGGCGGCGAAGCGGCTGTGCTGTTCTGCTTTGTATTCCTGTACATCGCCGTTGCCGGCGCGGGCCCGTGGAGCGTAGACGCCTTGCGCAATAAATCGTAACGCCATCCGGTTGCTGGCCCGGCCATCGCGGCCGGGCCAGTGAGAATATCATTATGAAACTGCCTGTTTACTTCATCTCGCACGGCGGCGGACCCTGGCCGTACATTGACGCCATGCAGGCCGGCAACGCGGCACTTGCGGCATCGCTGGCCGACATTCCCAAGCAGATCGGACACAAGCCGAAGGCCATCCTGATGGTATCGGCACACTGGGAAACCAACGGCACCTTTAGCGTCATGGCCAATCCTCGGCCGCCGATGGTTTATGACTACTACGGTTTTCCCGAGCACACCTATCAAATTCAATACCCCGCCCCCGGCTCGCCCGAGTTGGCGGGGCGCGTACAACGTCTGTTATTGGATGCCGGGCTGCCCGTCGCCGCCGATACCGAACGCGGCTACGACCACGGCGCTTTCGTGCCCGCCTTCGTCATGTATCCGCAAGCAGACGTACCGATGATACAGCTGTCCATCGACGCCGGATACGACCCCGCCTTGCACCTTGCCCTGGGCCGCGCCCTGGCCCCTCTGCGTGAAGAAGATGTACTGATTATCGGCAGCGGCCTGAGCTATCACAATCTGCGGCAGATCTACGGCGGCGGCGCCGAAGCCTCGGCACAGTTCGACGCCTGGCTGCAACATGCATTGCTCGGCTCTCCCACACACCAGCGCGCGGCATTGCTGCAGGATTGGGCAAGCGCGCCCGCCGCCCGCCTGGCTCATCCGCGAGAAGATCACCTGATACCCCTCATGGTGGCCGTCGGAGCCGCCGAGCACGATACGGCAAGCTGTGTTTATCATGAGAACCAGGCATTCGCCGGCATCACCGCGTCGAGCTTCCGGTTCGATGCTGCCTGAGACATACGGCGCCTGCCGCACGCATTTGGATGCCTGCTGACGCAGCACCGAAAACAGGGTTAAAGTCTCACCTTCACCAGACTCAAGAGTAAAACGATGCTACGCGTGATATCCGCCAATCTCAACGGCATCCGGTCGGCTGTCAGCAAAGGCTTTCTGGAATGGATCCCGGGCCAGAATGCCGACTTCATCTGCATGCAGGAATTGAAGGCGCAAGTCGACAACATGACGACCGACATGCTGAACCCCCAAGGCTATTACGGCTACTTCCACTATGCCGAGAAAAAGGGCTATAGCGGCGTGGGCGTGTATGCACGCACTCAGCCGCTGCAAGTCATAGAGGGCCTGGGCGTACCCGAAATCGATGCCGAAGGACGCTATCTTGAACTGGTGTACGAGAAATTGTCGGTAATCTCGCTGTACCTGCCGTCAGGCTCCAGCGGCGACCACCGCCAGTCCGCCAAGTACACGTTCATGGAACACTTTTTCTCACACCTTGCCACGCTCGCCAAATGCGGACGGCAGGTCATATTGTGCGGCGACTGGAACATCGCCCACAAAGAAATCGACCTCAAGAACTGGAAAGGCAACCTGAAAAACAGCGGCTTTCTTCCCGAAGAACGCGCATGGCTCACCAAGGTATTGGATGAACTCGGCTGGGTTGACGTTTATCGCCGCCTTTTCCCGGACACCACCGGCGACGCCTATACGTGGTGGAGCAACCGCGGCCAGGCGTGGGCCAAGAATGTAGGATGGCGCATCGATTACCAGATCGCCACGCCAGACATTGCGGCCACGGCGACTCAGGCTTCCATTTATAAAGAACAACGGTTCAGCGACCATGCGCCCTTGACCGTCGAGTATGACTGGAACGCGTAATCAATGTGGGCCCGGCCTTTCGGGCTTGCGCAATACTGCCGAACTACGCTTCAGGGTTTCCATTACTATCAAGTAAGTATTTATTACTGCTATCATCTGTCGGTGCGCTTCCGGATCATGGCAGATGAAAGCAACCCAGCCCGACACTACCCCACCGCTTGAAGCGGCGGCGCATCCAGACGAACGCTACGATATTCTCGCGCGCGTCGCCCGGCGCAATACCGGCGCGTCAACGGCCATCATCACGCTGTTCGACGGCACAAGCCACGCGCTGCGTTCATGCAGCGGTCCGACTTTCGAACAGTCACCTCAAAAACTCGCGCAATTCGCCGATATAAGCTATGGCGGCACCACACTGGTGGTGCCGGATACCTTTGCCGATGAACACTTTCGCAATCACCCGCTGGTCCTCCGCTACCCTTTCATCCGTTTTTTCACGGCATCCGCGCTGCTGGACATCAATGGAACGCGCCTTGGCGCTTTGTGTCTGCTCGATAACCAGCCGCGGCACCTGGGCAGTGAAGACCTGGCGGCGTTGGAAAACATCCGCCGCCTGGCCTGCCTTATCGTCGACCAGGAACAGGCCGGCTCCCGGCAAAGCGAGAACGAACAGCGGATGGCGCTGGCCATAGACGGCAGCGGCACCGGAATATGGGATCGCGATGTTCGGACCAACGAAATCCACTACTCTGCCGGATGGAAGGCGATTCTTGGCTACAAAGACTCGGAAATCGGCAACCTGATCACCGACAGCTACAAGCGGGTTCATCCGGACGACCTGGCCTATGTCCAGGCAACGATACAAGCCCATTTCGACGCCAAGACGAGCAGCTACGAGGTAGAGCATCGCCTGCGTTGCAAGGACGGCAGCTACAAGTGGGTATCGAGCCGCGGAAAAGTGATCAGCCGCGACAGGGATGGCAAACCGCTGCGCATGATCGGCACCACGACTGACATCACGGCACTACGCTCAATGTCTGAAACACTGCAGCAGACAGTGAATCTGATAACAAACCTGACCAACGAAGTGCCGGGCCTGGTTTTCCAATATCGTCGATTGCCGAACGGCAGGTCATTCTTTTCTTACGCCAGTGCCGGTATCAAAGATATTTACGAGATGGATGCGGCACAGGTGACGGCCAGTGCCGCTGCGCTGGACCAGATCATCCACCCGGACGATCTGATCGCTTACCATTCATCCCTCGAGGAATCCGCAGCGCGCCTGGAACCCTGGCAATTCGAATACCGGGTGGTGTTGCCGACGCAAGGCCTGCGTTGGCGGCAAGGTAGCGCACACCCGCAACGGCTGGTCGACGGCAGCACAATGTGGCATGGCTTCATCACCGACGTGACCGCCCGCAAGCGTGCGGAGTCGGAATTGCAAATGTTTGCATCGACCGATTTCCTGACCCAGCTACCCAATCGCCGCCACTTCATGAGCGAACTGACAGCAGAACTGGCGAGAATTCGTCGATACAACGGCCGGCCAGCCGCCATACTCATGTACGACCTGGATCACTTCAAATCCATCAATGACAGTTGGGGGCATGCCGTCGGCGACCTGGCGCTCAGGCACTTCGCCGGCCTTCTGCGCACGGAGCTGCGCAGAACGGACGTGGCGGGCCGTGTAGGTGGTGAAGAGTTTGCGGTTATGCTGCGTTATACCGACCCGGACGAAGCCATGGACTTCGCACGCCGGGTTCGGCAGCGGCTTGCCGAAGCACCGTTGATCGATGCGGGCCGACAAATTACCATGACGGTAAGCATAGGCATATCGACCATGAGTGCGCATGACAACGACGCCGATGCGCCGCTGTCTCGCAGCGACACGGCGCTTTACCGCGCAAAGACCACTGGACGCAACCGTATTGAATATTACTGAGGGTAGCACTGCAAAATGAAAACCATTCATTATTATCTTTCGCCCAAATCGCCGTGGACCTATTTGGGCCATGACAGGCTACTGACACTCGCCCAGCGCCATAACGCCGCGGTGCTTCCCAAGCCGATGGATCTGGGCAGTGTCTTCCCGATTTCCGGCGGGCTGCCCTTGGACAAACGGCCGCCGCAACGCCAAGCCTACCGCATCACAGAACTGAAACGCTGGTCCGAGTTCCTGCGCATGCCCCTCAATATTCACCCAAAGTTTTTTCCGGTCGACGATATACCGGCCGCGAAAATGGTGACGGCCGCGATCATGGCTGGCGACAACGACGGCGCATTGAAGCTTGCGGGCGCTTTGCTGCGCGGAGTATGGGCACAGGAGCGCGACATTTCGGATCCCGCCACGCTGGTTCAAATCGGCGATGAGTGCGGACTGGACGGTGCAAACCTGTATTCCAGCAGGGAGTCAGCGGCAGACCTGTACCGGCAAAATACCAACGACGCCATTGAGCTGCAAGTGTTCGGCGCGCCCTGGTATGAATTCCGCGGGGTTTCCTATTGGGGACAAGATCGGCTGGACTTCCTGGACCGTGCACTGGCCGAAGAATAGAAAGCAAGGCCGAATGTTATTGTTTATTCCAAATACGGCAATAGTGAGTCACTATTTCACCCGGAATATTCTCGATTGTTATTGAAAATGGAAATATGAATACGAAAAACTAGGGTTTATCCTGACATCCATTTGTCACATACTGACTCCATCGAAACACGCAATGCATTGCAGTCATTTGCACTCCGCGTCATTTCGTCCCTACTTTTTATTGGAGCCAGTATGAAAACCCTCGTTACCGCATTGATGATTTCCGCAACTGTATTTGCCGGCGCCGCGCAAGCCGACGAGTCCACTTTAACCCGCGAACAAGTGGTTGCCGAAATGCAAGCAGCCAGGTCGGCCGGATTGATCAGCACCGGCGAACTGGATTATCCGCGCGCATTTAATTCGACCAATGACAAAAGCCGCGCGGAAGTGAAAGCCGAACTCGCCGCTGCCATCGAAGCCGGTCAAATCACTATTGGTGAAGAAGCTTATCCCTCCGTAGCTGCCGCCGCCAGCTCAAAGACACGAGCACAAGTGAAGGCGGAACTGTTTGACTACGCCGCCGCCAATGCGGGAGAACGCGTCGAAGCCTGATTTCGCGCAGGCCGCCTCGCGACAGCAGGCGTACTGACACAAGCGGCAAAAGGAATAGCGGATCGTGCCTCGAGCACGATCCGCTATTTTGCTATTACGCGGCCGCCAGGAACTAAAAGCCAGTTCGGCCGGTCTGATCATGTTCGCCACTTATGAGGATGTGCCATGAAATGCCCTGTGTGCAAAGAAACAGACCTGACCATGTCATCACGGCAGAATATCGAGATCGATTACTGTCCTCAATGCCGGGGTGTATGGCTGGACCGCGGCGAACTCGACAAGCTGATTGAACGCAGCACACAAGAGGTAGAGGCACAGCCCAGCGCGCCGCCTGCCCAGCAGGCTCAACAGCAGCCATACCCGGGGCGTGATTATGACAGGCACCATTCAGGCTACGACAAGCGGCACAAGAAGAAATCGTTCTGGCACGAGATCTTTGACTGATTGCAGCGTAGTCAGCGCCATTCGTCCCGGTAAACGAACTTGGGCATCTGCCAATTAAAGCGCAGCGCCAGTAACCGCAAGATGAGACCCGCCAGCATGGCGCCTACCATCGACACATTAAGGTTGGCTCCCAAATGCTGGCTGCCGATGAAAAGGCCGCCTGTTACCACGGACACGCTGGCATACAGCTCTTTGCGCAACAGCAGCGGTATATCGTTGCAAAGGACGTCGCGCAACACACCGCCGGCGCACCCGGTAATCATGCCGCTCACCAACACCACGGTAATGGGAAGCTGCATCTGCAGTGCTATCTGACAACCTATCACGGTGAAAACCACAAGGCCCAGGGCGTCCAGAAAGAGAAACAGCCGATGCAAGTGGCGCATGACGGGCGCTGTAAGGGCAGTCAGCAATGCCGCTCCGGCGGTGATCCACAGATACTCGGGATGTATGACCCAGGTAAGCGGGTAATGGCCAAGAAGGACATCGCGCACCGACCCGCCTCCAAGCGCCGTCACGCATGCAATGATGCATACGCCCACCCAATCCATGTCGCGCCTGCCGGCCGCCAACGCTGCCGTCATGGCTTCGGCCGTAATGGCTATCAGGTACAAGGCAACTAACATTTCAGCGGACCGCCTCGAGCCCGTCGATTTCGGCGCGGCGCATGCGCAGCAGTATCAAGCCCGGCAGCCCGATGAGCACGGTGATGACAAAGAACCCGGGCCACCCTATGGACTCGACCAGCGGCGGTGTCAACGGACCGGCAAGATAAGTGCGGCCCACCGCCGACAGGGCCGACAACAAGGCAAACTGGGTCGCTGAAAACTCCTGCTTGCACAGCGCCATGAGCAGTGCCACAAAGGCGGCCGTACCCAGCCCGCCGCAAAGGTTTTCCACTCCAACCACAAGAGCCATGGAATAAACATGCGGGGGCGTCACAGCAAGAACCCAGTATCCGAAGTTGGACAAGGCCTGCAACAGGCCAAACAGCATCAAGGAGCGATACAAGCCCAGGCGCGTCATCAAGGCTCCACCGGCCAGAGCGCCGATGATCGTGGCGGCAAGTCCGAAGACTTTATTGACCGCGCCGACCTCAGTGCCGGTGAATCCCGCGCCGCGCAAAAGGAACGTCGTGGACAAGGCGCCGGCAAAAGCATCGCCCAACTTATACAACACGATAAGCAGCAGAATGCTCAAGGCCCCGGGACGCTTGAAGAACTCCACCATGGGCGCCACTACCGCTATGGCCAGCGACCTGGGCGCGCGCGCCACCGCCTCCGGCTCAGGAGCCAGCAGGGTCGCAAGCGCACACAAGGCCATGAGCGCTCCCATCAAGAAATAGGTACTGCCCCACCCCAGCCACTGATCCGCCAATACCAGCGCCAGACCGCCGGACACGATCATGGCCAGGCGATAGCCCAATACCTTTACCGCGGCCCCCGCTGCACGTTCTTCCGTGCGCAACACGTCGGTACTATAGGCATCGAACGCAATATCCTGCGTTGCCGACAGAAACGCGACCAGTACGGCGAGAAGCGCCAGTATCATCAAATTGTCGGACGGCGAATAAAATCCCATGGCGCCAATGACCACGCCCAAAAGGATTTGCGTGACAAAAATCCAGCTTCGGCGGCGTCCGAGCATGGGGGGCGCATAGCGGTCGACCACGGGCGCCCACAGGAACTTCAATGTGTACGCCGTTCCGATAAGTGTGAGGAAACCGATATTCTGCAGCGATACGCCCGAGAGCGTCGCCCAGGCCTGCAGTGTGCCGCCCGTAAGCGCCAAAGGAAGGCCGCTGGCAAAGCCCAGCACCAATAAGGGAATGACGCGGGGGCTGGCATAAACGTTGGCAAGCGAAGCGATGGTGATTCTCTTTAATCCGGGGTTTCGAAACGGTACACCGCCAGGGTGCTGCGCCAGCTGGGCAGCAGTTTGACTTCTTTGTTGCCGTTGAAGGTCGCCAGATGCGTGATGCGCAATCTGAGCGCCTCTGCGAGGTCTTCGAAGTCTTTGAGCGTGCACAAATGGATATTGGGCGTATCGAACCATTGATAGGGCATTTCCCCCGTCACCGGCATGCGTCCGGACAGTATCGACCAACCATGCGGCCAGTAGCCGAAGTTCGGGAACGACACGATGCCAAAGCGCGCCACCCGGCCCATCTCGCGCAGAATATGTTCGGTGTGGTGCATGGACTGAAGGGTTTGCGACAGCACCACGGTATCGAACTGCTGATCGTCGAACAGGGCAAGGCCCTCTTCCAGATTCTGCTGAACAACCTGCACGCCCCGGCGCACCGACGCAATGACCAGTTCATCGCTGAGCTCGACACCCACGCCTGTAACAGCCTTGCTGTTCTGCAGATAAGCCAGCAGGGTGCCATCGCCGCAACCCAGGTCCAGCACGCGGCTTTCGGGTTCGATCCAGCTGGCGATACGTTTGAGGTCGGCCCGGACATGCTTGGGCGCTACACTGGCCTGCGTCACTTGAGCACTCCTATAGTCTGGATCCGCTCGGGGAGCCCAAGCCTGGCCGCGATACGATCGTAGTATCCCTGTATCACGGCATGATAGCGGGCGTCATCAAGCAGGAATGCATCGTGTCCGTGAGGCGCGTCGATTTCCGCATAGGTGACAGGCCGCTTGTTTTTCAGCAAGGCCCGCACTATTTCGCGCGACCGGGCCGGCGGAAAACGCCAATCGGTACTGAAAGACACCAGCAGGAAATCCGCCTTCGCCCCTTCCATTGCACGCACCAGGTCGCCGCCATGGCTACGCGCCGGATCGAAATAATCCAATGCCCGGGTGATAAGCAGGTAAGTGTTGGCATCGAAATAAGTGGAGAATTTTTCGCCCTGGTAACGGAGATAGGACTCTACTTCGAACTCGACATCGTAGCCGTAGTGAAATTCGCCATTGTCGGCCGGCGCACGTTGGGTCCGCCCGAATTTCTGCGCCATGTCGTCATCCGACAAGTAGGTGATATGGCCCACCATGCGCGCCACCGACAGGCCATGACGCGGCACCGTCTGGTGCGAATAGTAGTTTCCACCATGAAATTCCGGATCGCTGATGATGGACCGGCGCGCCACCTCGTTGAAACCGATGTTCTGCGCCGACAGGCGCGGCGTACTGGCAATGACGATGCAATGACCGACGCGCTCAGGACAGGTTATGGCCCAACTCAAGGCCTGCATGCCTCCAAGCGAACCGCCCATGACGGCCGCGAGCTTCTGGATACCGAAGTGATCTGCCAGTCGGGCCTGCGCCTGGACCCAGTCTTCGACAGTCAGCATGGGGAAGGCGGCGGCCCAGGGCTGACCCGTTTCGGGATTGATGCTGGCCGGACCGGTGGAGCCAAAGCAGGAACCGATATTATTGACGCCAATGACAAAGAACCTGTCCGTATCGACAGCCTTTCCGGGACCGACCATATTGTCCCACCACCCGATGTCCTTCGGGTCGGTTGCCGATATGCCGGCCACATGATGGGAGGCGTTCAAGGCATGACATATCAGTACGGCGTTGCTGCGCTCGGCATTCAGCGTGCCATAGGTTTCCACCGCAAGCTCGTAGCTGGGCAGAATCTGGCCGCTGCTCAAATGCAGCGGCTCGTCAAACGGAATAAGTTGGGGGGCGACGATGCCGACGGAACCGGCGGGCACGACGATCTGGTCGGCGAGGGTAGCGGCGGCAACGGATTGTGTGAAAACAGCAGGTGCGGAAATAGCGGCCATATGGACCTCTTTAGCTGGATTTATGAGGCGCCCGCAAGCAGATCAAGCAAATCGGCGCTCTGTAGAGGCATAATATTATCACTGTTGCCGCAGCCCTTCACCGCACATGCCAGAAAATACCAACGTCTGCCGTCCGGTTATTTCCATTAAAAAAGAAAATAATTGATACATTTGGCACCAAAGACAAGCAGAAGAAATCCCATCCTTGAAGGGTCGATAACACATGAAACCACTAACAGATCGCGAGCTCACTTGCTTGCGTTGGGCAGCAGTCGGAAAGACCAGCTGGGAAATGGGAGTCATCCTGGGCCTGACTGAACGCACCATCAATTTTCATGTTCATAACGCTTGCCAGAAGCTCGGCGTCCATGGGCGGCAGGCGGCCATTACAGCAGCGTTCCAGTCGGGGTTGATGTCCACGCTTACCGAGCCACTTCCAGGCCTTGCAGGAACTGCTCGGCCTGCTGCTCCGGGAAGCTTGCCTGATCGGCCGTCACAATACCCTCGATCAATGCATGCTGTGTCAGCCAAATAACAGCCTTCATGCGAACCCGGCCCTGCGGCGATACGCCATCGATCACAAAGGGGACGCCGTCTTCCGGAAGTTCGCTGGGCTCGGCAACACCCAGGTTCCGGTAAAGCGAGCCAATCACCGACAAGGCAAGTTCGCGCGCCTGTTCGGGCCTTGAACGCAATGGCTCGGGCAGCGGCGCATAGCCTACCGCGAACACGGCTTCTTCTACCGTTGCGGTAGTCAGCGTAAACAGCAAGTCGTGGCCGGAGTAATTCATTGGCCGTTGCTGGGCAAGCGGACGGTCGGGAAAAAACGCTTTTACGGCACCCTCGGCCACGGTAACCTCGCGCCAGTTGTAGCTGGGGGTGCAGCCCAACAGCAGCCCGGCCAGCATCACTATCAATCCAAAACGTATCAACACCAAACCCCTCAGGTAAAATCGGCAGCGACAACGACTTCTACTATAAAGATACCCTGTAATGATCTCATCTAATGAACGCCTCGTCTTGCTGGGTCAAAACCGGCCTGCCCTCAAAGGGATACTGCGCGGTATCGAGAAAGAAGGACTGCGTGTCGACGAGCAGGGAAAGCTGGCCAGCACGCCACATCCCGACGTGCTCGGTTCGGCGCTTACCAATACGCGCATCACCACTGACTATTCCGAAGCGCTGCTCGAACTGATTACCGGAACGCACGATTCGATAGAAGGCCTGCTGGCAGAACTCGAAGAAACACACCGGTTTGTCGCCCAGCAATTGCAGGATGAATTGATCTGGAATCAATCCATGCCGGCATTGCTGCCCGCAGAAGCCGAAATCCCCATTGCCTGGTATGGCACGTCGAATACGGGCATGCTCAAGCATGTGTACCGGCGCGGCCTGGCCGAACGCTACGGCAAAGCGATGCAGTGCATTGCAGGCGTTCACTACAACTTCTCCCTGCCCGATTCGATCTGGGACATCATCGGCACGCCCGGCTCGTCGCCAGAAGACCAGCGGTCACAAGGCTATCTCGCCCTGATCCGAAACTTCACCCGTTATTCCTGGCTGCTCATGTACCTGTTCGGCGCATCGCCCGCCGTATCGAAAAGCTTCATGCAAGGCGTCGACCATTCCCTGCAAAACCTGGATGCCGACACACTCTATCTGCCGCACGCCACCAGCCTGCGCATGAGCGATATCGGCTACCAGAATAAGGCGCAGTCCGACCTGCAACTCTGCTACAACGATCTGGATACTTTCCTGGCGCGTCTTTACAGTGCGGTAACAACGCCCTGGCCAGACTACGTCAAAATCGGCACCCACCGCAATGGCGAATGGATACAGCTGAATACCAATATCCTGCAAATCGAAAACGAGTTTTACTCCAACATCCGCCCCAAGCGCAGTACGCGCCGATGTGAGCGGCCAGCGACCGCGCTGGCGGAACGCGGCGTGCAATACATCGAGGTGCGTTGCCTGGACATCGACCCCGCTTCCCCCATCGGCATTTCGCCTTCCACCAGCCGATTCATGGATGTCTTCCTGCTATTTTGCGCTGTCGAAGAAAGCCCCCTGTTTCCGAACAATGGCTACTGCCGCGACAGCCACGATAATTTCAGCGTGGTGTCCAAAGAAGGACGCAAACCCGGCGCCGTATTGATCAAGCAGAACAAGCCAATATTGCTGGCCGATTGGGGTGAAGAACTGCTTGACCGCCTTGCGCCATATGCCGGGCTTCTGGATGAAACGCACGGCGGCGCCCAATATGCCGAAGCTGTTGAATCGCAACGCGGCAAAATCCGCGACAGTCAGCAGACGCCATCGGCGCAGCTCTTGAGCCAGTTGCGCGAACATGGCGCCACGCTGCACGACTATTCCCTGGAGCAAAGCCGGCAACATCGCGACGCACTGCGCGCCCAGCCTTTGAGCGCCAGCACGCTGGAAGAATACAAAGCTATCGTAAGCGCTTCCGTGATCGAGCAGCAACGATTGAAGAGCAGCGATACCGAAGACTTTTCAAGCTACGTCGCGCGCTACCACGCCGCCCTTCGCCGCCCCGAAAGCATGCAATCGTAAGGCGGTACAAGGCCGCCCCCTGCGTTTGCGCGCTGTTTATTGCGCAACGCAGGGCAGTGCCGGGCTCAAGGCGCTGCGCGCAAATGCTCGATCAGTATCACGGTACCTATCCCTATAAGAATAATGCCGCCTGCGACTTCGGCACGGCGGCCGACCAGTGCGCCCAGCGCCCGGCCCAACATCACACCAAACGTGACCATGACCAAGGTCGTAATGCCTACAGCCACTGCGGTCGGGACGATGTTTACGTCGATAAAGGCCAGGCCGACGCCCACAGCCATGGCGTCTATGCTTGTGGCAAAGCCGGTTACGGCGAGCAACCAGAAGGAGTGCTTTGCCGGCCGTCTTTCAGGCATACAGGACTCGGCCGTACAGGCGTTGCGTATCATCAGGACGCCCAGGCCCGACAGCAATACGAACGCAATCCAGTGGTCCCACGCAGATACATAAGGCGCGGCCGCCAGTCCCAGGCCCCATCCTATGATGGGTGTGGTGGCCTCGATAACGCCAAATATAACGCCCGTCTTGAGGGCCTCGGTAAAACGTGGCTTATGCAGTGCCGCACCTTTTCCGACCGCCGCGGCAAACGCGTCTGTGGACATGGCGAAAGCAAGTAGAACAACCGAAGCAAAATTCACAGAGAGATTCCTGGCCGGGCGACGAACCATGACATGCCCACGCGCCCGACCGATTGCGTAAGTATGCCTATGGTCTCGCCAAGCCAGACATGGCTGCCGGCGCCACGGCACAAGAGGTGCCGAGAATGTTGACGCGGGCGCTTCCGGGGGGCGGAAGCAGACTACTCCCCAAATGACCCCGCGAGTGTAGCATTTATATTGATTTTTTAGCCTGGACTCGATCTGCCTCGCGAACCTGCTGCCTGTATCGACCCGCAGAATAATGATAAAAGGGCTGGGGTGAAAACAGCTTTGACACGATGGACGCAAGCAGGGAACAGACCAGCAGCCAGAGCAACATCTGCTGACTGCCGGTCATTTCCATAACGATGACGCTTGCCGTCAATGGAGACTGTGTCGCGGCCGCGAGAAAGGCAGCCATGGACAACAGCACAAGAACCTTCTGGTCGGCCATGCTTCCCGCCCAGCTTGCCAATTCGGCGCCGATACCGGCCCCGGCCGCCAGGGCGGGGGTGAAAATACCCCCTGGAATCCCGGCCCAGTAAGACGCTACGGTCGCAAACAATTTGGCCAAGCCAAATCCCGGCGACTCCAGCGGATCCCCGGCCAAAGCGGTGGATGCAACTTCGTAGCCCGCCCCATAAACGCTATCGTTGGTCAGCTTCCCCAGCACGACCAGTATCAGCCCCATTATGAAAGCCAGACAGACCGGGTGCTTGCGAAGCCACCCGCGCCAGGTCGATGGCGCGAACGAAGCAGCCCCTTTGCTGAGCATCCAGGAGAAGAGTCCGCCTCCCACCCCGCAGGCCGCGCCACACAGCAAAGTCCAGAGCAACATGTCATGCGTCAATGCCTGGCCCGTAAACACCCCAAAATAGGGATTGTTGCCGGCAAAGGCAACAACAATAAAGCCAGTGGCAAGCACGCCTATCAGTACCAGCCGCTGCCAACGCAAGCTCGTCCCGCGCCCCAATTCTTCAATGGCGAAGATGACTCCAGCCAGAGGCGCGTTGAACGCTGCCGCCAGCCCGCCTGCGGCCCCGGTTGCTATGAGCTCCTCGGTATGGATATTCTTCAGCGGTACTCCCAGGGCTTTACACGCCCGGCCCCAGGTCAGCATCAGGGCCGCCCCAATCTGGACCGAAGGCCCTTCGCGTCCGATCGACGCGCCGCAAAGCATCCCGAAAAATGTCAGCGGCACCTTCCAGGCCGCTTGCGACAGGGCTACGAGCGAGCCCCTGCCTGAGTCCGAAGGCAAGGAGATTGCGGCAATCACTTGCGGGATTCCACTGCCGGCCGCATTGGGGGCAAACCGCAGCGTCCACCATCGCAATAATGCGAAACCGAAAGGCAGAATCAGCCAGACCGCCCACGGTGCCGCCTGCAGCCAGCGGCGATTCATGTCCAGCGCAAAATCCGCCAGCTGCGCGAAACCAATGGAAATGAAGGCGACGACTGCGGCTCCTACCAAGACCAGACTGAATTGCGCTGTTCTGCCCGACAGCCGATGGACTTGCCTCGCCTTGTGCGACACCGCACGCTTGACGCCCATTAGTATGCTTCGGATCCATGCCGACACCATTCAACATCCCCTTTGCGGATGAACCGCTTCAGGCCGAACCAAGCCCGCTTGCTTTTATCGGAAACACCCAGTCGTATGCCCAATTGAAGCAAAAAGCATAGACCATATAAAACGCGACAATGAAAATGTCCATCTTCAAAGCTTCCATCAGGCTGATTCCGAGATACCAGGCAATAGGAGGGATGAGCATCAGCATCAGGCCGCCCTCGAACAACATCGCGTGCAATACCCGAAGCCATAGCGTCTTTTGAGTGTGTCCAAGCTTGCGGTACATGACCTTGTCAAAGCCCATGTTGAATAAGAAATTCCAGACGGTAGCAATCGTCGCCGAAACGACGCTGATGACTCCCATGTGGGCCGCCCCGAATTCAAATGCATAGGATGCCAACGGAATGAACAGTGCCACGCCGATAATTTCGAACATCAAGGTGTGGCGCACGCGGTCTTTGACGGTACGAAAAGACATTAATAACTTCCTGCTTTGTGATCAAGGAACAAATTATCTATCCGATATAATGATGCGACAAGTTAGTTAATATCTGGATTCAAGATAGATGCGTGTTTCCGTAGAGCAACTTCAAGCCTTTATCGCGGCAGCGGAGCACGGCTCATTTTCCGGTGCCGGTCGCGCGCTGGGCAAGGCACAGTCGGCCATCAGCACCCAGGTTTCGAGCCTTGAAGATGACTTGGGCGTGATGCTGTTCAGCCGGTCAGGTCGCAGCCCGATGCTCACTCAAGCCGGGGAAAGGCTATTGCTGGAAGCCAGAGTCGTGCTCGATCGGCGCGAGCATTTGATCGGCGTTGCCAGCAGCTTCGAAACCGGTACCGAGCAACGTCTGGTGCTGGCTATCGACGAACTTTTTCCCGAAGCGGCGTTGGGTGCGTTGTTGGCCCGGTTTGCCGAGCAATTCCCGCATGTGGAACTGGAACTTCTGTTTTCATTGATGGAGGACGTCAGCCGGCTCGTTCACGCGGGCACTGCAGATATCGGCGTCATGTGGCGGCAGGAACAGCTGCCTGCGGAACTTGGTTTCCAGACGATAGGCTGGGTACCCATCAAACTGGTATGCAGCAAAACGCATCCGCTTGCCAAGGTGGCGCGCGTAGATTGGGAGGATCTCAAGCGCTACCGGCAAATTCTGATCGCCGCCCGAAACGAAGGTCCGGAAAAACAGCGGTTGCGGGTCGCTTCGGAAGTGTGGTGGGTAGAAAGCCACTGGGTGATACTGCAAATGGTCAAGCAAGGCATCGGTTGGGCCTTCGTCTCCAAGTACGTCATCGAGAACTCGCCGGTAGCGTCAGAACTGGTGACGCCCGACCTGCAGTTTGACGATTTCGACTTGCCCGTCGCCGTAGAGCTGGTATGGCACAAACAGCGGCCTTGCGGCCCCGCGGCAAAGTGGCTCCGGGAACAGCTTGCGGTGGCAAAGGTCTCTGCCTAGATGTTGAGGACGTGAAGCATCCGGGCTATGCACCGGGCCCCTTCTTCAAATTGTTTCGCTGGCGAGAAAGCGTAAAGGTCGCTAGAATTTACTGCAGTACTGAGGCCACGCAACCGATAGCATCTCGCTAAAGCGAAAAGGTACTTCAGATCATGACCGCCAC
>JAKFDW010000139.1:0-2024 GCA_036675955.1 Orrella sp.
TGCGCAGTACCTTCTGCTTAACGAGGAAGCGGCCATGCAGAACCTGCCCGCCCCGAAAGCGGAAGACCTGCAGCAATACTATGAACAGAACAAGGCGCGATATGTACAGCCCGCACGCGTCAACGTCAGCCATATCCAGCTGAATGTTCCTGCTGGCGCAAGCGATGAGCAGCGTGCCGCGGTCAAAGCCAAGGCTGAAGCGATCGCCCAGAAAGTGCAGGCCGACAAGGCATTATTCGCCGAGACTGCAAGGGCCGAATCGCAAGATGCCGGCACCGCCAAGGACGGCGGCAAGCTGGGCTGGATCACCAAAGGCTCCTGGCCTCAGGCGCTGGAGCAGGCGGTGTTTGCTCTCGGCAATGGCGAGGTCTCCGGGGTTGTGGAAGGCCCGGACGGCTACCATATCTTCCAGGCCAATGAAGTGCAGGCCGAGAAGGGCGAGTCGTTTGAGGAAGCCAAAGACAAGGTCGAAATCGAAGTTCGCCGTCAGCTTGGCGCTGAACGCTTTGCCGACATGGCAACACGGCTGACCAGCCTGGTCTATGACAACCCTGCAAGTTTGCAGCCGGCTGCCGATGCGCTGGGCTTGAAAGTCAAATCCGCGGCCGGCATTGCTCGTGATCGTCTTTTGCCATCCGACGAAGTGGGCGCCAATGCGGCCTCGGCCAGCGAAGATGCGGCTGTGCTCGACGACCAGCGGGTCCGGCGGGCCCTGTTCGCACCGCAAGCTCTGTCGGATAAACAGAACTCTGGCGTCATTGAAATTTCGCCCGATACCATGGTGACCGTGCGGGTAGAAAAAGTGATCCCTGCCCATGTCCCGGAGCTTGCGAAAGTAGAAGGCTACATCGTTGAGCAATTGAAGAAGGAGCGGGCCCTGGCCGCTTCGGAAAAGGCCGGCGGTGAAGCGCTGGCTGCATTCCAGAGCGCACAGGACAAAACCGAAGTCCCGACCGGATTCGGCACGCCGCTCACTGTCAGCCGTATTGACTCGCAGGGACTGGGCAAGCCCGTCCTGGACGCCGCATTCGATGCGCCCGGTACCGGCCTGCCCAAGTATGTCGGCGTAACGGGACCGCAAGGTTTCGTTGTAGTGCGCATTGAAGGCGCCAAAGAAGGCGAAGGCGATGCGCCCATGCTGGCCACGTTGCCAGTCGAGCTGGGCCAGGCATGGGGAAGGGCCGAGGAAGAAGCAGTGCTTAAAGCCATGCGTGTTCAGTCCGACGTAAAGGTGTTGCCCGAAGCCAGTAAAGTACTAGCCGGCGAAACGTCGCAAGACTGAAACGCCTAATCTAGGGTTGCAATATGGGCGCCAAGTGCGCCCATACGTTTTCTTCCAGTATGGCTTGCGCTTTTTCATTGGGATGGATTCCATCGGGCTGGAACATCTGCTTGTCGGTGGCAATGCCTTCAAAGAAAAAAGGCACCAGCGCAGCGTCATGCTTTTGGGCCACAGACGCGAATAGTCCACGAAACCGCTCGGCATAAGGCCGTCCATAATTGGGCGGTATCTGCATCCCCAGCAGCAATACCGAAGCATTGGCCTCTTGCGCCAAGGCGACCATTTTTGACAGGTTGTCCTCGGTCATCGTCAGCGACAGGCCGCGCAGTGCATCGTTGCTGCCCAGCTCGATAATCACGATTTCCGGCTGGTATTGCGCAAGGGCGGCCGGCAAACGGCTCAGGCCCCCACTGGTGGTGTCGCCGCTGATGCTTGCGTTGTGTATCTGGTATCCTGTTTTCTCATCGGCCAGACGCCGGTCCAGTATTGACACCCATCCGGAATCCCGCCGCAAGCCGTACTCCGCCGACAAGCTGTCGCCCACTACCAGTATTGCGCGACCGGGCTTGTCAGCGGCAGTCGTCGCTGCGGCAGCCGGAGCTGCGGCAGCTTCGGCTGCCGCCATACTTGACCAGGAAAGGCAACAAAGTGCCGCTATTATCAGACGCCAGCGTATCCACATGAATCACATCCATTCGATTGAAGTTAGTCAATTATGCCAAAGGGTCGCCGACTCTGCGGG
>JAKFDW010000140.1:0-11942 GCA_036675955.1 Orrella sp.
CTGCACTGCGGGGGATTCCCCAAAAAAATTAGGTAGCGTATACAGAATGCCGATTACCAGGGCGACTGCTACGGTGAGGTATTTCCAGAGAGGATAACGGTTCATCGTCGGTCAACAACTAAAGCGGGGAAAGACCCCGGATCGTGTCCGGGGAGCGCAGGTCGAGAATTAGAGCGCCTTGATCGTGCCCTTGGGCAGAATCGAGGTTACCGCTGTGCGTTGCAGAACTGTTTCGACGGGTTTGTCGGCCAGGGTGCTGATCTCGATCGTGACGTAGTTGTCGCTGACTTTGGTTACTTTGCCCAACAGGCCGCCGGTGGTGATGACTTCGTCGCCCTTGGCAAGCGCAGCCACCATGTTGCGGTGTTCTTTCTGACGCTTCATCTGCGGACGAATCATCAGGAAGTAAAGAATGACAAACATGAGGATAATGGGCAGCATGCCCATCAAGGCGTTCTCGCCCCCGCCAGCTGCGGCTTGCGCGGTTATGAGATTCAAGGTGTCAAGTACGGACATCGGGTGCTCCTGAGGTGTTTGGGTAACTTTATATTGTAGCGATATCTTGTCTATTCGATACCATGCGCGCGGTCCCGGGCAAATTGCTCGCGCCACGACTGGAATTCGCCCGCCTCAATGGCGTCGCGCATTTCTTGCATGATGGTCAAATAGAAGTGCAGATTATGCACTGTATTCAAACGCGACCCGGTAATTTCATTGGCTCGCTGCAAGTGATGCAGATAGGACCGGGAAAAATGGCGGCAGGTGTGGCATGAGCAGGAAGGGTCTAGCGGACGCGTGTCGTCGCGGTAGCGGGCGTTGCGCATCTTGATGTCGCCGAACCGTGTGAATAGCCATCCGTTGCGCGCGTTGCGGGTAGGCATGACGCAGTCGAACATATCCACGCCGCGGCTTACGCCCTCGACCAGGTCCTCGGGCGTGCCCACGCCCATGAGATAGCGGGGCGCCTCGGTTGGCAGCCGGGGGGTTACATGCGCCAGCACCCGCATCATGTCTTCTTTGGGTTCGCCTACCGACAGTCCGCCTATCGCGTAGCCCTCGAAGCCGATATCCACCAGGCCGGCCAGCGATTCGTCGCGCAGGTTTTCAAACATGCCGCCCTGCACGATGCCGAACAAGGCATTCGGATTCTCCTGCTCATGGAAGGCCACGCGCGAGCGCTTGGCCCAGCGCAGGGACATGCGCATGGACGTGGCGGCTTCCTCGCTGGTGGCGGGTCGGCCCTCTATGGAATAGGGCGTGCACTCGTCGAAGACCATGGCAATATCGGAATTCAGCGCACGCTGGATGCGCATGGATTCTTCAGGCGTCAGGAATAAACGTGCACCGTCGATGGGCGAGGCGAACTTGACGCCTTCTTCGGTAATCTTGCGCATGCCGTGCAGGCTGAACACCTGGAAGCCGCCGGAGTCGGTCAGGATGGGCTTGTTCCATTGCATGAAGCCGTGCAGGCCGCCGTGTTTCTCCATGATGTCCGTGCCAGGACGCAGCCACAGATGGAAGGTATTGCCCAGCACGATTTGCGCCCCGACCTCATCCAGCTCGTGGGGCATCATCGCCTTGACGCTGCCGTAGGTGCCCACGGGCATGAATATAGGGGTCTGTACCACGCCGTGGTTGAGCGTAACTTGGCCGCGGCGCGCTGCGCCATCAGTGGCGAGCAGCTTGAACTGTAAACCGGTCATTGCTTTAAGGAGCTTCTATGAACATGGCATCGCCGTAACTGAAGAAGCGATACCGGGATTGGACAGCGTGCGCATACGCGCGCTGAATGGGTTCCATGCCTGCGAGTGCCGACACCAGCATCAGCAGGGTCGACTGGGGCAGATGGAAGTTGGTGAGCAGGGCGTCCACCCATAGAAAGCGATAGCCCGGTGTAATGAAGAGGCGGGTATCGCCTTCCACAGGACCGGAAGGCGTCGTATGGTCGGCGTGCAGGGCGGCGGACTCCAGGGCCCGCACGCTGGTGGTGCCGATAGCCACCACGCGGCCTCCTGCGGCGCGGGTCGCTTTGACGAGGGCGACGGTTTCGGGCGGAACGCTATAGCGTTCCGAGTGCATGATGTGATCTTCCAGATTCCGGGTGCGCACAGGCTGGAAGGTGCCGGCCCCGACATGCAGCGTGACAAACGCCTGGGCGATGCCCTGTGCCGCAAGTTGCGCCAGCATGGCTTCGTCGAAGTGCAGGCCGGCGGTGGGTGCAGCCACGGCGCCGGGCTCGCGGGCGTATACCGTCTGGTAGCGCTCATCGTCTTCCTGAAGGGCCGCGTGTTCTATATAAGGCGGTAGCGGCGTCGCGCCATGCCGATCGAGCAAGTCGAGCACGCGCCCGGGAAACTCGACCTCGAAAAGTTCGCCTTCGCGGCCCAGCACCGTTGCCGTGAACGCATCGGCCAGTATCAATTTGCTGGCGGGTTTCGGCGATTTGCTCGCCTTGATGTGGGCCAGGGCAGTGGTCTCGCCTGTAATGCGCTCGATCAGCACCTCGACCTTGCCGCCGCTGGCCTTTTGTCCCAACAGCCTGGCCTTGATGACCCGGGTGTTGTTGAATACGAGCAAGTCATTGGGGCGCAACAGGCCTGGAAGGTCGACAAACTGCCTGTCATGCAGGGCACCCGTCTGGTCCAAATGCAGCAGACGGCTTTCGACCCGTTTGGAGGCGGGTGTTTGGGCAATAAGTTCCTGTGGCAGTTCGTAGTCGAACTGGGATAGGTCTAGATTAGGATTCACGCGTGAGGTCTTTGATAAGGACGCAAGCAATGGCGTCCGAAATGAGATTCGTGCGGTATTTTAAGCTGTTGCGCCAGATTTATGTCCGAACGCTATGTCGAGGCGGACTTCTTTGGTTATGCTGATGCTTTTTCCGGGAATGATGCATCATGTCCATGTTGGTGCCGCGGCAGTGGCTAGGCTGCCTGAAGACCGGCCGATCCCGAAGCGCAAGAGCCCTGGTCGGCATCGCCGCCAGTCTCTTCGCGGTCCAGACGTTGGCCCAAACCGGTTTGCCCGCAGAGCTCGAGAAATCATGGCGGGCCACACGGCTGCCTGACAGCGCGATCTCGCTGGTCGTGCAAGAGGTCGATGGGCCGCGCCTGATGTCCTGGAATGCGTCGGAACCTCGCAATCCGGCGTCCGTAATGAAAATGGTGACGACCTGGACTGCGCTGTCGGGCCTCGGGCCCGACTATACCTGGCGCACTGCCTTCCATGCCAAGGGAGGAGGCCAGGTCGATGCGCAAGGCAGCCTGATCGGACCGCTATATCTCAAGGCCGGCGGCGATCCTTTCCTTACCATCGAAGAGCTTTGGGGGCTTCTGCGTGAACTGCGCTTGCGGGGCATCAAGAACCTTGGCGAGGTCGTCATCGACAGGTCGCGTTTCGGCCGTGTGAGCACGGATCCCGGCGAATTCGACGGCGCGCCGGATAGGCCTTACAACGCAAGCCCTGATGCCATGATGGTGGGGCTGGGCGCCGTGCGTTTGTTGTTCCAGCCCGACCGACAGGCGCGCAAATGGGTGCCCATCATCGACCCTCCCTTGCAGGGGGTGCGCATCAATGGCGATATCAAGTGGAGCAATGTAGCGTGTCCCGGGTCGCCGTCGATTGCGACGCAGGTAGTGCCTGCCGCCGGAAATATCGTTGTGAACGTCAGCGGAACCGCTGCAGGGTCCTGCGGGGAATTCAGCGTCTTCCGTCTGGCGTTGTCGCAGCCGGAGTATTTTTCCAGCTTGTTCCAGATGCTGTGGAAAGAGCTGGGCGGCACTCTGGCCAAGGGCATCGTCGAAGGCAAGGTGCCGGCCGGGGCGGAACCCGTCGTATGGCACGATTCGGAAAGCCTGGCAGATACCATCCGCCAGATCAACAAGCAAAGCAATAATGTCATGGCGCGGACCTTATTGCTCACGCTGGGCGCCGAGCGCATGGGCGCAGGCGCTACCCCATCAACCGGCGCCGCCGCCGCACTGGCCGTCCTGCAGCAACAGAAAGTGGATACGCGGGGATGGGTACTCGATAACGGGGCGGGGCTCTCACGCGTGGGCCGCGTGACGGCCGACGGCCTGGCCGGTATGCTCCAGGTGGCGTGGCATTCTCCTCTCATGCCCGAATTCATTTCTTCGTTGGCCATTTCCGGCGTCGACGGCACCATGCGCCGTCGCCTGCGCGATGACGAAGTCAAAGGCATGGCTCACATGAAAACCGGAACCCTGCGCAATGTGCGTGCCCTGGCCGGCTATGTTCTGGGAGCCAGCGGCAAACGGTATATCGTGGTCAGCATAGTCAATGATGAGCGCTCCACCGCCGTGCGTGCCTTCGATGATGCCCTGGTCAGTTGGCTGGCCGCTCAGTAGTACCTTGAACACTAATTTTTAGCAGGAAGTTCCATGCCCATACATGAAATCCGTCATCCCTTGATCCGCCACAAGCTCGGCCTGATGCGTCGCGCCGATCTCAGCACGAAGAATTTCCGCGAGATGTCCCAGGAGATCGCGGCCTTGCTGACCTACGAAGCGTCCAAGGATCTGCCGCTCGAGCCTGCCAGTATCGAGGGGTGGTGCGGCACGGTCGATGTCGAGAAGCTGGCCGGCAAGAAGGTCACTGTGGTGCCTATTCTGCGCGCCGGAATAGGGATGCTCGACGGCGTGCTGAGCCTGATTCCAGGCGCAAAAGTCAGCGCGGTGGGCATTGCGCGCAACGAGGAAACGCTGCAGGCACAAGCTTATCTGGAACGGCTGGTGGGCCAGCTTGATCAGCGCCTGGCTCTTATCGTGGACCCCATGCTGGCGACCGGCGGATCCATGGTTGCCACCATCGATCTGTTGAAGAAGGCCGGCTGCGTCAATGTTCGAGCCCTGGTTCTGGTGGCGGCGCCGGAAGGAATCCGCGCGGTCGAGCAGCATCATCCCGATGTCCATATTTATACCGCCTCCATTGACAGCCATCTGGATGAGCATGGCTACATCATTCCCGGTCTTGGCGACGCGGGCGACCGTATTTTCGGCACGCGCCAGAAAGACGCCTGACACGGCCACAGCGAGTACGCAACGTCTTCTCATGTTTGCTTACTAAAGCCTGTGTTTTGTTGAAGACGGCCATGACAAATACGTTAGTATGGTGTTGAGTCAATCACGACAGGCGATGTTCATGCGTTTTAAACGGTATACGGGCTTTGCGGCGATGATAATGGCGGCGGCCCCAATGGCGGCCGTTGCCGGGCTTTGCGAAGCCCCCTTCATGCACGATGGAGGGCAAGTGCAATTGAGCGGTTCGGGAGGCATGCAATTGGGGGCCGATCTGGCTTTCTCCGAGGTGCGCAAACAAGGCAGCAACGCATGCGAGGCGCGTGTGCAAGGCACGGCAACGTATGGCTTGGCAGGACTGCCGCCCGGTAAATCTTCGCTCGATTACTGGATGACCATCAATAACGGCAAGGCGGCGTTCGAGCGTCAGGATGCGCAAGGAAAACGCGAGCCTGTAAACGGCAAGTTCGACTTGCGCATGCTGGGACTGTTTTCTTATGCAGAGCCCATTTCCAAGGCGGGCCAGACCTTCCCGGCCATGCGCTTCCAGATCAATGTCGACCAGAAAGCCGTGCAGGCCAAGCCCATCGTGGTCAATACCGGAATCAAGACCGTCGGCGAACGCCAAACCATACAGACTGCGGCCGGGCATCAATCTTGCTGGCCTATACGGTACACGCGTGTCACTGACCCGACTCAGGCATCGTTCAGCGGATTGGTGATTCCCATTCCGGGCATGACATCTGCTGTAACGGACTGGTTCTGCCCTGACTTGCATATGGTCATGAAGCAGGAGAGCCAACAAAGCGGTGTGGCGTCTGTGGTCGAAGTCACCAAACTCCGCTAGTATGTACAAGACCAAGTGATTGCCTTTAATTGCTTTCATCTTTCATTGTATTCATTCACTCTCGATTAGGAGCCTTACCATGGCGACAAAGCAAGATATATCAAACAAAGAAGAGCAATTCATCGACAACGTAAAAGAAAGCCTGGACGACGCCGAAAAACTACTTAGGGAAGCCGCTACGGCAACCGGCGACAAGGCGGCTGAAATGCGCGAAAGCGCCATGCAATCGCTGCGCCGCACACGCGAAGCGCTATACGAAACCCAGGATGTCCTGATGGAGCGCGGCCGTCGCGCGGCTCGGGTCACCGACGACTATGTGCACGACAATCCATGGCAGGCAATAGGCATGGCAGGATTGGCAGGTGTGTTGATCGGCGCCCTGATCTGCCGCCGCTAACTCGATAACAAAGGGCAAATTATGGCGCTCCGACAATCCGTAGGCGAACTGGCGTGTACTTTGTTGTCAATAGTGCGCACACGCCTTGAGCTGTTTTCGCTGGAAGCCGCAGGACAGAAAGCGCATCTCATTGCCATTCTGGGCATGGCGTTCGGAGCGCTGCTCTTTCTGACCCTGGCAGTTCTCGTCTTTTCGATTGCCGTGGCGCTGTATTTCTGGCCCACCGAGCAGCGCTATGTGGCGTTGGGGCTGCTGGCCCTGTTTTATGGATTGCTGGGTGTCGGATTGTTCCTTGCCGTACGAAGCAAACTGTTGTTCGCGCCGATGCCGTTCGCCGCCACCGTCGATGAACTCCGGCGCGACCTCAGCCTGCTCGAGCGTCTTCGCGAACCGTCTACGCAATCACAGTCGCCCGATTGGCCCGCGCGCAAGGATCTTCCATGAAAAAGTCGATGTCGCCCGCCGACAGGGCCATGCAAATCGAACTGGTGCGGGCCCGGGCGGCCCTGGAACGGCAAAGCCTGGGGCGCAATTTCACTGAACTGACTCATGCGCTCAAACCGTCGGCTCTCCTGGGCAGCTTCTTTCACCGGTCCTCATCCAGAAGGCCTTCAGATTTGCTGCAGAAGGCCTTCATGCTTACGCGGCAGTATCCGCTGCTGGCATCGGCCGCCTCGGCCTTGTTTTCTCGCGTAGGCAAGCGCCGCCGGCTCTGGAGGATAGGGGCGGGCCTGCTGCTGTCATGGCAGGTCGCCCGCGCCATGAAGAAGTAGCAAGGCGCCTGGGCCATTGTCCTACAGGCCCAGTTCGTCCCACATGGCATCCACGCGCGATTTCACGGCCGCATCCATCTGTATGGGACTGCCCCATTCGCGTTGCGTTTCGCCTGGCCATTTATTGGTGGCATCCATGCCCATTTTTCCACCCAGCCCCGATACCGGCGACGCAAAGTCCAGGTAATCGATAGGCGTATTTTCGACCAGCAGGGTGTCGCGCACCGGGTCCATGCGGGTGGTCATGGCCCAGATCACTTCTTTCCAGTCACGGGTGTCGATGTCATGGTCGACCACCACAATGAACTTTGTGTACATGAACTGCCGCAAAACGCTCCAGATTCCGAACATGACCCGCTTGGCGTGGCCGGCATATTGCTTGCGTATGGACACTACCGCAAGGCGATAGCTGCATCCCTCCGGAGGAAGATAGAAGTCGACGATTTCCGGAAATGTGCGCCTCAATATCGGGACGAAGACCTCATTGAGCGCCACGCCGAGCACAGCGGGTTCATCGGGCGGCTTGCCGGTGTAGGTGCTGTGGTAGATGGGCTGGCGGCGCATGGTAATGCGATCGACGGTGAAGACCGGAAACCAGTCTTTCTCGTTGTAATAACCCGTATGGTCGCCATAGGGACCCTCCAGCGCCATCTCGTAATCGCTGGCCGGCGCGTCCGGATCGCCTTCTTTCGGCGAGGGTTTGATGGCACGCGGGTCCGACGACGGCAGTATATGGCCTTCGAGCACGATTTCGGCGTAGGCCGGCACGGACAGGTCGCTTCCGATCGCCTTGGTGACTTCGGTGCGGGACCCGCGCAAAAGGCCGGCAAACTGGTATTCGGACAGGCTGTCCGGAACGGGCGTCACGGCCCCGAGGATGGTGGCCGGATCCGCACCCAGCGCCACGGCTATAGGGAAGGGAGTTCCGGGCTTGCTCAGCGCGTGATCCCGGAAGTCCAGTGCGCCGCCCCGATGCGACAGCCACCGCATGATGAGCTTGTTGCGGCCTATGAGTTGTTGGCGATAGATGCCCAGATTCTGGCGTTTGGCATTCGGGCCGCGGGTTACCACCAACCCCCATGTCAACAAAGGTGCGACATCGCCCGGCCAGCAGCGCTGCAACGGAATCTGGCTCAAGTCGACGTCGTCGCCTTCCAGCACGATATCCTGGCACGCTGCCCCTTTTACCGATTTGGGGCTCATATCCCATAGCGCGGCTTTAAGCATCGAAACTTTGGCGAAGGCGTCGCGCAAGCCGCGCGGCGCTTCGGGCTCACGCAGCGAAGCGAGCAATTCGCCCGTCTGGCGCAAGGCGGCGATGTCCTCGGCACCCATGCCCCAGGCCACACGCTTGGTGGTGCCAAACAGATTGGTCAATACCGGTATGGCGGAAGGCGAGCCATTGTGCATGGGGCGCTCGAACAGCAGCGCAGGGCCTTCGGCACGAAGCACACGATCGCTGATCTCGGTCATTTCGAGATCGGTCGAAACGGGAGCAGTCAGGCGCTTGAGTTCGCCGGCGTTCTCGAGCTGGGCGATGAAGTCTCTCAGGTCACGGTATTTCACAGAGTTTGTCGTTCCGGTTACATTAATACGCGACGCTAAGGTTAACATCCACGCTGGTTAATTTATGGAAGAGGCACAATGGCCGTCATCGGTTCCGGCAATTTGGTCAGCCGTTCGGCCCGCGGGGCCATGTATCAATTCAGCGAACTTGCGCATGTCTGTGCCGTTTACCTGGGCATTGCGGCGCTGGTGACCCTGGTGCTGACCGTGACCGTGCCTTCCATGCGCGAGCAGGCGCGCCAGATTCATGCCGCTCTGGTGTTTGTGTTGCAGCCCGACGGCATCAAGGGCGATGTATTGGCCAGGCTGGACTCGGAACGCAACCGGTTTTTCCTCGACGCCGAAGACTTGCTGGCGGACGGCGATGAATCGACGCTGCCGACCAATTTCAGCAAGGCCTTGAGCGCTTCGGTGGCGGGTCAGGCCATTGCCGGCGTCACGTCGACGCAAGCACAGGCTCTGCGCAGCTATATTGCGCGCAAGTACAAGATCGCCCATAGCGTTGCCGGCGCCTTGATCAATACGGCATTCGTGGTGGGCCGGGAAAGCGGTCTGGACCCCCAGTTGTTGCTGGCAGTCATCGCGATCGAATCGCGCTACAACCCTTACGCTGAAAGCCATGTCGGTGCGCAAGGCCTGATGCAGGTAATGACCAAAGTCCACAAAGAAAAATTCGAAGCGTTCAATGAAGGCACGATTGCGGCGCTCAACCCCATTGCCAATATCCGCGTAGGCGCCCAGATCCTGGACGACTGCATCAAGCGGCGAGGCTCGGTCACGGCCGGGCTGGCGTGTTATGTCGGGGCCACCGGGCCCAGCGATGGCGGCTATGGCGCCAAGGTGCTGGCCGAAAGACGGCGCATTGCGCTGGCCTCCGGCATACCTATCGGGCGCTAGCAGCGTGGTCCGTCAGGCCAGGAAGCGTTCCATGCGTTGCACGGCTTCCTGCAAGCGGTCGAGCCCGGTGGCGTAGGAAAACCGCAAGCTGTACGAGGAATGTGCCGGACCGAAATCGCGCCCGGGTACGGCTGCGACGCTGGCCTCGTGCAGCAGGCGCTGCGAAAATTCATCGCTGTCCTGGCTGTGCTGGCGGATGTCCGCATAAATATAGAACGCGCCATCGGGCTTGGCTGGCACATGCAGGCCCAGCCGTTCCAGTTCCGGTAAAAGGTAGTCGCGGCGTTGCTTGAACGACAGGCGCCGATTGTCATAGATGCGCATGACCTCTGGTTCGAAGCAGGTGATTGCGGCATGCTGGGCAAGCGAGGGTGCGCAGATTGCCAGGCTTGCTGCCAGCTTTTCGATGGTCGGCACAATATGAGGCGGGGCGATCAGCCAGCCCAGGCGCCAGCCCGTCATGTGAAAGTATTTGGAGAAGCTGTTGATGATGACGATGTTGTCATCCAGCGTCAACGCGCTTTGCGGAACGCCGTCGTAATACAGGCCGAGGTAGATTTCATCCATGATGATGAAGCCGCCGCGTTGCTTGACTTCGGCGATCAGGGCCTTGAGGTCTTCCGTGGCTATCGTGGTTCCGGTAGGATTGCTGGGCGACGCAATCAGCACGCCGCGCGTCGCCGGCCCCCAGTGTTCGCGTATCGCGGCGGCATCGAGCTGGAAACGTTGTTCCGCCGAACAGGGAATCAGTCGCGGGATGCCGCCGGCCCCGGTGATGAAATTCTGGTTGGCCGGGTACGATGGGTCGGGCATCAGGATTTCATCGCCCGGATTGATCAGGGCCATCGCCGCCAGCAGCAGCGCGCCGGACGCGCCTGCCGTCACGATGACGCGCTCCGCATCGACTTCCGCCGCAAAATGCTGCTTGTAATAATCGGCGATTGCGGCACGCAGCGGGGCTATGCCGGCTGGCGATGTGTAGCCGCTCAGGCCGGCCTGCGACGCGCGGTTCAAGGTTTCAATGACTTGGGGCGGGGCCGTGAAATCGGGTTCGCCTATTCCCAGGCTGATGATGTCGCGGCCTTGCGCGTTCAGTGCAGTGGCCTGTTTGAACAGTTCCACAGCGTAGAATGGCATCACTTGTTCGGTACGCTTGGCAAGGCGGGGCATAGGACGGTCTCTGGCAAATAGCAGGATTGTAGCGCCCGCATTGCGGCCTGATCATTTCAATGTTTGTTCAAAGGAAGTAAAAGATGGAGTCTCGTTCCCGGCGCGCCTTTCTCACGGGCCGACGCGTGTCCCAGGATCCCTGGACGGCTTTTTGCCGGCGGCTGCGCAACGCGGTGGCCGGCACTGTCTTCGAATTCGAAAAGCACGAGAATATTGGCAGTGCGCGCCTGGTGCCCAAGCACGGCAGCGACGTTCACCATGCCAGGGCGCTGTGCGCGGAGTATGGCGTGGTGCTTGCGCTGGATGGAGTGCCGCATGCCGCCAAACTGGACGAGCAGCCTGTGCTGTGGGTCGAGCCGGGCCGGGATATGGCCGGCTGCCAAAGACTGGAGCCGGGCAGTACAAAATGGTTTGTGCAGCCGGGGTGTCTGCTCGGCGAGCTCGATGCCGCAGGCCTGAGCCAGTTTGCCGACCTGCCTTGCCATATAACGCTGGCGGCCTGGATCGCCGATCGCACGCTATGTGATTGGGATGCGGGCCTAACCTTTCTTTCCGGCGTCGAGCATGCCAGCGTGCTGCTGGCCGACGGCAGCAGCGCAAGCCTGGGGCCCTTCGGCGAGCGCAACCAGAAGCCGCTGTCGGGCTTGCGCCTGCAGCAACTGGTCTCCAACCTGTTCCAGCTTACGGGCCATGCCGACGCGCAGGCGTGCCGTCAGGCGGCGCGATGGCCGGGGCGCTACCGTCTCGATGCGCTTCTGCCTGCGGATGGCCGGCCCGTCAATCTGGCTCACCTGCTGCTGGGCCATGGGGGCGATCTGGGTTGGGTGGAGTGGGTGGTGCTGGACGAACGGTCGGCACAGCCTCATGTCGAGGTTCCACACGCCCAGCGCTACTCATCCAGGAAGCGCGAGCAGGCGGATATCGACCGGTGCGCCAGCGACCTCGATACCCGGATCAAGGCGTATTTCGACCCGACCGATATTTACCCGTATCCGGGCCAGAATGTGTAAGGGGTTGGGGTGTTGCAGTCCAGGACCCATTATTTATTATTCATGGCCATGTCCCTAAACGTAACCTTGGGACTAGAATGGCTGTCTATTTCACTCTAGACTATCGAAAAGCACCATGGAAGAAAATTTTCGCAAAGCGGCTCTGGAATATCACGAGCATGGGCGCCCCGGCAAAATATCGGTAACGCCAACCAAGCAGCTGTCCAACCAGCGGGATTTGGCTTTGGCGTACTCCCCCGGAGTAGC
>JAKFDW010000141.1:0-11944 GCA_036675955.1 Orrella sp.
CGCTTTTATCGGGCTGGGGCATATGGGCGGCCCGATGGCCTTGAATCTGGTCAAGGCGGGCCATGATCTGGTCGTATTCGACCTGGTGCCGACGGCTATCAAAACACTGGTCGACGCCGGTGCGGGCGAGGCGAGGTCGGCACAAGAGGCAGTGCAGAATGCGGAAGTAGTCATTTCGATGTTGCCGGCAAGCAAGCACGTCGAAGGCCTCTATCTGGGCGAAACCGGTCTCCTGAATGGGATCGCGGCCAATACATTGGTCCTGGAATGCAGCACGATCGCGCCCGAGTCAGCGCGCAAAGTTGCCGAAGCAGCACGACAACGCGGGGTGCGCATGATCGACGCGCCGGTCTCCGGGGGTACCGGCGGCGCAGTGGCCGGTACGCTCACATTCATCGTGGGCGGCGACGCCGCCGATCTCGACGCGGCCCGGCCTTTTCTCGAAAAGATGGGCAAGAATATATTCCACGCGGGTGCGGCGGGAGCAGGGCAGGTTGCCAAGATCTGCAACAACATGCTGCTGGGCATACTGATGGCGGGTACGTCCGAAGCCCTCGCGCTGGGGGTGAAGAACGGGCTCGATCCCAAGGTCCTGTCGGACATCATTGCGAAGAGCTCTGGCCGCAACTGGGCTACAGAACTCTATAACCCATGGCCCGGCGTCATGGAGCATGCGCCCGCATCCAAAGACTACACCGGAGGCTTCGGTGTCGATTTAATGCTGAAAGATCTTGGGCTGGCCGCAGAGTCGGCCCTGAACGCCCGCGCATCGGTGCCGCTGGGCGAGCTGGCGCGCAATTTGTATTCCATGCACAGTGCGCAGGGAAATGGCGCTCAGGATTTCTCCAGCATCCTGAATCTGTTCAAAAAATAAGGTACGGTTAATCGGCAGCCCTGACCTGATAGGGTAGGGGCTGCAGCTCAATGGCGGGGCCATCCGCCTTCCCCAGGCGGAAGTCCGCCTCGGGAAGGTCGGACAGTTGCACTTCCATCAGAACGTGCATGGTGCCGCAACTTGCCGCATTGACAATACGGCCGCAAGGCGCATCAGGCTTCGCTGAATTATAGATATCTATGCCCGGCAGCGTGTCGGCGCCGCTTTCGCCCAGTCCGGTTACAATGCCATAGGCCATGCGGCGCTTTACGGTGCCGCGGTAGTGGCTGCGTGCAACCACCTCCTGTCCCGGATAGCATCCTTTTGTAAAGCTCACGCCGCCGATCAGATCGAGGTTAAGCGTTTGGGGAATGAACACGTCCTGGGTGGCCGCGGCAACCCACGGCAGGCCCGCGGCAATATCCCCGGCACGCCAGCATTCGCCCGCAGTGGCGGCATCGGCCGCACCTGGCGTCGGCTGCGTAGCCGGGCTATCGGAATCGGAGGCCACGAACCACCAGCGCATCGTGCCGGCATTGGCTGAAGGGGCTGCAATCCAGGTGCCGGTCGCGGTGCGGACTACGTCCCAGGCTTGCTGCTGCGCAGAGATGACAGCCGCTTGCTTCAGAAGATCCGAAGAGTTCACGTCTTCGTCAGCAAGCGATTCATCGACCGTAATTCCAAGCACCTTTGAAGAGGACTGCTGCAAGATGACCTTGGCGCGCAGCACGTACATCGAAAGGCGTTTGACTACGGCGGGCGCAATATCGGCCTTGATGAGCGCATACAGGACGCAGGTTTCATCTTTTTGTGCGGACCAGATCACCATGCTGCCGAGTAAACGCCCTTTGGCTGTGCAGTATCCGGCCAGACGTGCTGCGTCGGGCTTCAGTCCGGTAACGTCGTGAGTAAGTTGTCCGTGCAGGAAGGCGGCCGCATCCGGTCCGGTGATTTCGAGAACGGCAAGATCGTCAAGGGGCGCAACGAAGCGCGAAGGATGATTCATGGGTGGCACAGGGCTCGCAACAAGAGACATAGGCAGAGGTAGCGTTTATGATAACGGGCTTCGACAAATTATGCAGTGATACTCATTATCGGGGCGTGCCCTCGAACTTCTACCGGCGGTCAGGTTTTTGGCCGCGCTAAACTTTGGTTCAATGTCAAAATTAAAATCTTTTATTCTGTATACGCTCTTGCTGCTTGCGATTGCCGCCACAGGCCTGAGCGCGGTTGCCTGGTATTGGGTCGAGCGCCCAGTCTCCATGGACGCCGAACGCGTGGACTATGTGGTTGAGCCGGGCAGCCGTCCCCGGACCATCGCCCAGTTGATGAATAAATCAGGCATTCAGATCAACGAAGACGCTTTTGCCGTGCTGGCTCGCCTGACCGGTCGCGACACCTTGATAAAGGCGGGCGCCTACGAGGCAGTACGTGGCGACACGCCTCGCACACTGCTCGAACGCATGGCCAACGGCGACATGACGCAAACGCAGATAACCTTGCTGGAAGGCTGGACGTATCAGCGCATCCGCCAAGCCCTGGAAGAGAATCCGCAGGTCAAGCAAACACTGTCCGCGGTATCCGATGAAGAAATAGCGGAAAGACTGGGCGCGCCGGAAAAGAGCCTGGAAGGCTTGTTCTATCCGGACACATATATCTTTGTTCCGGGTTCCTCCGACTTTGACATTTTGCGGCGCGCCTATCATGCCCAGGAACAATTGCTCGCATCAGCCTGGGCGGCGCGCGATCCGGATTTGCCGTTGAAGAGTCCTTATGAGGCCTTGATTCTGGCCTCCATCGTCGAGAAAGAAACCGGCTTCAGCGCCGATCGTCAACGCGTGGCGGGCGTGTTCATCAACCGTCTTCGGCTGGGCATGCCATTGCAGACCGATCCAACGGTCATCTATGGGATGGGCGATGCTTATCAGGGTCGAATCCGAAAGAAAGACCTTACTACCGACACCCCCTGGAATACATACACGCGCGGCGGTTTGCCGCCGACACCTATCGCCAGCGCCGGAAAGGCGGCATTGTTGTCGGCCCTGCATCCCGAACAACACAAGTTTCTTTATTTTGTTTCCCGAGGCGATGGCTCCAGCGAGTTCTCCAAAAACCTCGTGGACCATAATCGCGCTGTATCTAAATATATATTGGGACGACGTAACTAATGCACGTTCAGCGTGGCTGTTTTATTACTCTGGAAGGGCTGGACGGAGCGGGCAAAAGCACGCATGTCCAGTGGCTGGTGGAACAACTGCGAGATCGCGGCCTACCCGTCCTTTCGACCCGGGAACCCGGCGGCACCATACTGGGCGAGCAACTGCGACAGCTGGTGCTGACGCAGGCCATGGATCTTAAAACGGAAACCCTGCTCATGTTTGCCGGCCGGTGCGAACATCTGGAAACCGTCATCAAGCCAGCCTTGCGGGCCGGCAAGTGGGTAGTCTGCGACCGTTTCACCGACGCCACGTACGCTTATCAGGGCGGAGGACGCCAATTGGGCGACAGCCGCATTGGCGCACTCGAACAATGGGTGCATGCCGATCTGCAACCGGACCGCACCTGGCTTTTTGATGTTCCGCTGGCGGTAGCGCGTGAACGCCTCAAGCATACTCGCGACCTCGATCGCTTCGAGCAGGAAGGCGACGCCTTTTTCGAACGCACACGTCATGCTTACCACGAGCAGGCACGCAAACATCCTCAACGCATGCGCATAATCGACTCCACCGTGTCCATCGACGCCGTGCGCCGTAATCTTGCCGCCCAGATCGACGAGCTGGTTTCGGGGCATCTTGAAGGCAGCGCGCAATGAGCGACCTGATGCCATTCTTGCCTTGGCAAGAACCGCTGGCCACTTCGTGGCTTGCGCAGCGCGATAGGTTTGCCCATGCGTGGCTCATCCACGGGGTTCCAGGCATTGGGAAGCGTCAATTTGCCCTGGCGGCGGCAGCGAGTCTTTTGTGTGAGTCGCCGCAAGGCGGCCTGGCCTGTGGCCATTGCGCCGCATGTCAATGGCTGACCAGTGGCAATCATCCCGATCTGCGCCGCATCCGGCCCGAAGCAGTCGCGCTCGAAGAGGGCGCCGCCAGCGCGGAAGATGAGAGTGAACAGCCCAATGCGCCCAAGAAGGCGCCGTCGAAGGACATCCGGGTAGAGCAGTTGCGCGGCCTGAGCTCCTGGTTCAATACCGCCACGCACCGTGGCGGCTGGCGTGTTGCCGTCTTGTATCCGGCCCAGGCGATGAACAGCATTTCCGCGAATGCGCTGTTGAAAGTGCTTGAAGAGCCTCCCGAGCATACTGTTTTCCTGCTTGTGGCCGACGCGCCGGACCGCTTATTGCCTACGCTGCTCTCGCGTTGCCGCCGTCTTCCCTTGCCCGTTCCGGACAAGACGACGAGTCTTGCGTGGCTAGGTCAACAGCAGGTGAGCGATGCGCAGCTATGGCTCGCCGCCGCCGGCGGTGCGCCTTTGTTGGCACTGCAACTGGCGCAAGCCGGCAAGAATCCATGCCCGGATTGGCTAGTCCAACTGGTTTCGCCGTTGTCCCGGGGCACGGCCGTCGATATCGGACCAATGGCCGATCACCTTGAAAAAGTACCAGCCGAAATCTGGATAGACGCGCTTCAACGCCTCTTCGTCGATCTGCTCCTTGCGGCTACCGGCGCACCGCTGCGTTATTTTCCAGGCCTCGAAATGCCGGTGCGCCAGGCGGCCAAGCATGCAGCATTGGAAAATCTGGCGGAAACCGCAAAATGGCTGGCGCAGCAACGCGCGTTTGCCAGACACCCGCTTAATTCGAAGCTGCTTATACACAGTTCTTTGCAGCGCGTGGCGCTTGCGTGCCAACCGAAGGAATAACCATGTACGTAGACTCCCATTGCCATCTCGACTTTCCCGAGTTGGCAAAGAACTTGCCCGAAATTCTCGACCGCATGGCGCAGAACCAGGTCGGCCATGCGCTGGTTGTCAGCGTGAATCTGCCAAACTGGCCCGGTCTGATGGAACTGGTCGCACCGCATCCTCAACTGTATGCTTCGGTGGGTGTGCATCCCGATTACGAAGACACGCCCGAGCCGTCAGTCCAACAATTGGTTGACATGGCGCAGTCGCCGAAAGTCGTGGCCATAGGCGAAACCGGCCTGGACTATTTTCGCTTGGCCGAGCCGCTTGAATGGCAACGTGAACGTTTTCGCACGCATATCCGGGCGAGCCGTGCCAGCGGGTTGCCTTTGATCATACACACGCGCTCGTCCAGCGCCGATACTCTGCGTATCATGAAAGAGGAAGGCGCGGACGAGTACGGCGGCGTCATGCATTGTTTTACCGAGTCCTGGGAAGTAGCCCAGGCCGCAATGGACATGAATTTCTATATCTCGCTTTCAGGTATCGTTACTTTCAAGAAAGCGCAAGACCTTCAGGAGCTGGCGAGAAAGCTTCCGCTGGACCGCTTGCTCATCGAGACGGACTCGCCGTATCTGGCGCCTGTGCCACATCGCGGCAAACTGAATGATCCGTCCAACGTAATGCACGTAGCCGAGAAAATTGCTGATTTACGCGGGATTTCGGCAGCAACCGTCGCCGCACACTCAACGGACAATTTTTTCAGTCTATTCAGTAAGATAGAAAGATAAGCTAAAGTATATTCTTGTTTTTTTGGGCCGGCTCTGGCGGCGCATCAAAGATAATAATCTTTATTTATCAGAATATTAAGCTTGTTTGTTAAAGCGAAATATGTAAAGTAAATTAGTTAAAGGCAATTATGAACTTATCTTCCAGGATGTATGTGTTTACGCGCCGGTGGAGCGTTGGCTTGGCCGCCATGCTATTGTGCACCGTCGCCCATGCTGCCAATCCTGCTGACTGGTGGGTGGATATCGCCAACGACCGGGTATCCAACGTCAAGACGGCGCTTGCGCGCGGCGCCGATCCGAATGAATTGAGTCCGAAGGGGCAGCCCGCAATCATGCAAGCCATACGCGATGGCGCATGGGGCGTCTACGATGTGCTTGCCGCAAACAGAAAAACCGCGCTCAATGCGATCAATATCAATCGCGAGACGCCCTTGATGTATTTAGCAGTACTCGGCCAGACCAAAAGGGCGCAAGACCTGATCCGGCGCGGGGCGATGGTGAATCGCCTGGGTTGGACGCCCCTGCAGTATGCGGCTTCGACCGGCAAGCTGGAGACGGCCAAGATGCTGATCGCAAACAAGGCTATCGTCAACGCGCCCGCTCCTGACGGAACCACAGCGCTGATGATGGCGGCGCACTCGGGAAGCGAGGCCATGGTTCGCTTGTTGCTGGATCATGGGGCGGACGTCACGACCCAGAATCTTCAGAAACTCGACGCCGCCGATTGGGCCATCAACAACAAGCACGATGCACTGGCAGCTACGCTGCAATCCCTCATTGACAAGACCCTCAAGCAGCGAGCCGCGGCGCGTCAGCAAGGCGACACTGCGGCGCCCGAAGGTGCCGACGACGCATCCGGGGTCAAGACGATAGACCTGGGCGATGTCGATGCCGGCGCCGCGCCGGCCCAGCGCGATGCTCCGGAAAAGGAACAGGACAAGCCGGCTTCGACCTCGCCATACTTTGACCTGGAGCGTTTCAAGTAAAAAAGCAGTGCCTTGAACAAGGCACTGCTTTGCTCGAACCGGCAAGTCATCGCAAGCCGCCGACCACGCCGCCGCATTTCGACGGCCGGCGTACCGGCGGCCGGCGCACCGGCGCGACGCAGCGGATCAGGTCGGGATGAACTCCGAACGCAATATGCCTCGCAGCCTGTTATACGGAATCAGCAATTCCGGCTGGCCGGAGGAATAGGGCGCAATCTGGTATGAGTCGTATTTCACCAGCAGTCCGCCGTCGGTGAAAGCAAAGTTGCTGCTCACCTGGAACGGCCACAGGCGGTTGTAGGCAGCAGGGTCGCGAATCGCGTCCGGGTTTTTCGCCAGCCATTGCGCATGCGCCTCTTTCAGGGCGGCGATATAGGCGTCGTGTTTCCCCTCTTCCAGCACATGAGCCAGCCCCAGCACCTTTCCGGTGGCATTGTCCCAATTCAGGAATTGAGTGGCCGATATCCCGTGGGCTGCGCCGGTGAAATACTGCCAGGTGTTCAATTCGACCACGGTCAGGTATTTGTTGCGGTAGCGGGTTTTTGCCGACAGCAAGGTCGAATCGCGCGGCCCCGCTGTTTTCCAGAAATATGCCTCGTACTCTTTCACCGTGAAATAAGGCGGAGCTCCGGTGTTGCCTACGCCCGTCATGACGGCAAGGGCGTGATCGACTAATTCGGTCAGTAGCGCGATGCCCGGGAAAACAATGGAGTCCAGCTTCACGGTCGGGCAGTCGCCCTCGCAGCCGGGTTTCTTGTGTTCCCACTTGACCGCTTGGGTGAACAATCCTTCCTTGCTGGTTTGTTCGGCGGTTTCGACTGGTATAAGCGAAATATTGTCCGACGGTCCGCTGGCACACGCCGTCAAGACCAATGCCGAGACTATGGTCAGCCCCAGGCGGACAGGAAATATGGATTTCATGCTTTTCATTTGAGGGTCGCGGCATCCTGGCCGAAAAGGATTTTGCGGGACTCTTCGTCGCTGACGGACGGCGCCGTGTTGATCCGGTCGGCTTTTTCATAGGCGCGCACCGTGGCCGGCCGCGCGCGTATGGCCTCAAACCAGCGCTGCAAATTTGGAAAATCGTTCAGGTCCTGTCCCTGGCGCTCGTGCGGCACGACCCATGGGTAGCACGCCATGTCGGCAATGGAATATTCGCCTGCAATGAAGTCCCGGCCGTCAAGCTGGCGGTCGAGCACCTTGTACAAACGCGCTGTCTCACGCACATAGCGGTCGATGGCGTATGGAATCTTCTCGACGGCATAGTTGTTGAAATGATGATTTTGTCCCGCCATGGGGCCAAGGCCGCCCATTTGCCAAAACAGCCATTGCAGGGTATCGACCCGGCCACGCAAGGTGTCGGGTATGAACCGGCCCGTCTTTTCCGCCAGGTACAGCAGTATGGCGCCCGATTCGAACACTGATATTGGCGCTGCGCCATCGCCGGGAGCATGATCGACAATGGCGGGGATCCGGTTGTTCGGCGCCGATTTCAGGAACTCAGCCTGGAATTGTTCACCCTTGCCGATATTGATGGGGAAAATCTTGTAGGGCAACCCCGTCTCTTCGAGAAATAAAGTGATTTTGTGGCCGTTCGGGGTAGTCCAGTAGTACAAATCAATCATGCTGATCCTTTAAGTCATTGCCTGGCAAAGTTGCTTGCGCTTCTTCCAGGGCTCGTTCAATATCGCTGCGCAGGGCATCGGGTTTGGTGGTTGAGCCGTAGCGCTCCAGAACCTGCCCGCGCCGGCCCAACAGGAACTTGGTGAAGTTCCATTTAATATTCCGCGTGCCCAGAACCCCGGGCTTTTCATCCTTGAGCCAGGAAAACAAGGGGTGCGCCTGCGGTCCGTTGACCGCGACCTTTTCAAACATGGGGAAGGATATCTGGTATTGGCTGTGGCAGAAACGGGCGATCTCTTCGGCGCTGCCCGGCTCCTGGTGCCCGAACTGATCGCAAGGAAAACCCAATATGGTGAATCCGCGTTCGCGATAATCGCGGTAGAGCGCCTCCAGGCCTTGATATTGCGGCGTGAATCCGCACTCGGATGCAACGTTGACGACCAGGACGACCTTGCCTTGATAGCACGACAAGGCAAGGTCGTCGCCATGCAGCGTCCGAGCCGAAAAAGAATGAATCGATGTCATCGGATACGCTTTACTTTCTGACTATTGATCGTGACACTTTACCACTGAAAATAACCGGTTTTTCGACGAATATGGCATTGTGGAACCGAAACCGGAACCGGTTTCGACAAAGTGGTTTACCGTGTTCATTTGTTCTTGGCCGCCCAATCTTTTACCGCCGCCATGGTGTTGGTCACGTGGTCATCCGGGCTCATGCTGCTGTACTCATAGTAGACCTTGCGATCCGGCGTTATTACATAGGAAACACGATTGGCCATATCCGGCTTGAACGCCATTTGCGCATCGTAGGCCTTTATGACACTGGCGTCCGGATCGGCCCCTACAGCAAACTTGCTCTTGCAGGCGCTGACCGAAAACTCCTTCAGCTTATCAAGGTCGTCGGCAGAGACGCCGAGCACAGTGGCGCCGTGTTTCTTGTATTCGTCGGTCGCCTCGGCGAACTGGTGTGCCTCGATCGTGCAGCCTTTGGTGAATGCGGCGGGATAAAAATACAGTACGACGGGGCCTGCCTTCAAGGCATCGTTCAGCGAAAAGGTGAAGGCATTGCCGCCCATGGCCGCGTCGATGGTGAAGGCGGGTGCGGTGGCGCCGACCTTCAGTTGCGCATGGGCATTGAATGAAAATGCGCAGGACAAGGCGATGACATGGCAGGACACGAACTTGAATTGGCGAAAAGAAACCATGGTTGCTCCCGGAGAACGGTTCAAAGCGCTAAGATGTCAGCTCCAACAAGACTCGACGCTTATAGCTATGACTACGATCTATCATAATCCTCGTTGCGGCACTTCGCGCAATGTATTGCAGGCGCTGCAAGACCGCGGCATACAAGCCGACGTTGTCGAATACCTCAATACCCCGCTGTCTGGCGACGAACTGCGCGAACTCATACAAAGCGCGGGCTTGACGCCCCGCGAAGCCATACGAAGCAAAGAAGCGCTCTTCGATGAGCTGGGCCTCGGCGACGCCGGCGTCGGCGACGACCAATTGATCGATGCCATGGCCGCTCATCCTGTCCTCATGAACCGTCCCTTTGTCGTCACCGAGAAAGGCGCCCGTTTGTGCCGGCCGGCCACGATCCTGGAAGAAATCCTCTAGACTCAGCCCTGAGCCTCATGATGCTACATCGCCAATGACGCTACAGGCGTTTCTTCTGGTCGTCATTGCGGCCGGCCTCCATGCCGCGTGGAATCTGATATCCAAGCGCGCGGCCGGGGCAGGGGCGTCGTTCGTGTTCTGCTATCGACTCATGTCCACCGTGCTATACGCGCCTTGGGTCATCTACATATTGTGGAACGAGGGTATGGCCTGGACCTGGGAAGTGGCCGCATTCATCGGTATTTCCAGCGCCCTGCATCTGGGGTACAGCATATGCCTGATGCGCGGCTATCGGGTGGCCGACCTTTCCGTGGTCTATCCGGTCGCGCGCGGTACCGGCCCGCTGCTGGCCAGCACAGGCGCTTTCCTGTGGTTGGCGGAAGTTCCTTCAACCCTAGGAATCCTGGGCATCTGCAGCGTGGTGGCAGGCATATTGCTTATCGCCACTCAGGGAAACTGGCGCAAGTTTGCGCAAACCGAGGCCTGGGTGGGAATACGCTGGGGCTTGTTGATAGGCCTGTTCATCGCCGCCTACAGCCTGACCGACGCCTATAGCGTCAAGGTCTTGCTGGTCGCGCCGGTTCTGCTGGACTGGCTTTCAGCCTGTGGCGGTACGCTGCTGCTGGCCCCCAGCACCTGGATGCGCCGCAAAAACATGATGCTGCAGATGCAGGGAAAATGGCATCTGGCGCTGGCGGTGGGTGCGCTATCGCCCATGGCATACATTCTGGTCCTGTATGCCTTGCAGCAGGGCGCCGATGTCAGTGTCGTAGCGCCCTTGCGCGAGATGTCGATGATGATGGCAACCTTCGCCGGCTTTCTCATACTCAAGGAGAAAGTGCCGCCGGCGGGATGGCTGGGATGCATCGTCATCATTGCCGGTGTGATCCTGCTGTCTGTCCGCTAAGGACTGGGCAAGTACTTTCGGCGACCACTCTATGCAGCCTGATCCAGGAAAATATGAACCTGCCGGGGCTGGATCACGAGCGGCTCGTTCTCTTTCAGTTGCAGCTGCCGCAACCTTTCCTGCGATATCACCGCCTCGATCAGTTCGCCGTTATCGCTGCGCGTGAGCTCGAGCTGGGCCATAGGACCAACAGCATAAATGCGCTCCAGGCGCACGACCAGTCCCTTGGCGCCAGCGGTATATCGGTCTATGTCGATATCGTGCGGGCGTACGTAGGCCGTACCCTGCAGGTCGCGCACGTGCTGGTGGGCCGGCGCATGAAACGCCGCAACGCCGGTTTCCAGGAAACCATTGTGCACGCGCCCCCGGAACAGATTCACATTGCCCAGGAAGCTGTACACGAAAGGCGTTGCAGGCTGGTTGTACACCGATGCGGGCGTACCGACCTGCTCGACCTTGCCGTGATTCATGACAACGATCTCGTCGGCAACCTCAAGAGCCTCTTCCTGATCATGGGTCACGAATATGCTTGTGACCTGGAGTTCGTCGTGCAGACGGCGCAACCAGCGGCGCAGTTCCTTGCGGACCTGCGCGTCCAGGGCGCCAAACGGCTCATCGAGCAGCAGCACGCGCGGTTCGACCGCCAAGGCGCGGGCAAGCGCAATACGCTGCCGCTGGCCGCCAGAGAGGGCAGCGGGCTTGCGGTCGGCCAGCCAGTCCAGCTGCACAAGTTCCAGCAGCCGCGTCACCTTGTCGCGTATGGCGGCTTCGGATGGCCGAAGCTTGCGGGGTTTTACCCGCAAGCCAAAGGCAATGTTCTCAAACACGCTCATATGCTTGAAAAGTGCGTAGTGCTGGAACACGAAACCGACTTGACGTTCGCGAACGTGCCGCTGCGTTGCACTTTCATTGTCCAGCAGAATCTGACCCGAGTCCGGATGCTCGAGTCCCGCCACAATGCGCAACAAGGTCGTTTTGCCGCAGCCCGAGGGGCCCAACAGCGCTGTCAGTTTACCGTCGGGAAATTTCAACGTAACGTTGTCCAGGGCGGTAAAATCGCCGAACTTCTTGTGTATATTTCGTACTTCTATACTCATGATTCATGCTCCCGCGCATACTGTGATGGCAGCGCGTGCCATTCTATCCACGACTTCAGGACCAGCGTCAGCAAGGCGAGCAGCGCCAGCAATGACGCTACGGCAAACGCGGCCGAGAAGTTGTATTCGTTATAAAGAATCTCTACGTGCAGGGGAATCGTGTTGGTGAGGCCGCGTATATGCCCCGATACAACCGATACGGCCCC
>JAKFDW010000142.1:0-17849 GCA_036675955.1 Orrella sp.
GGGCCCATGGGCATGCCGAAAGCCAGCATGGCGGCATCGATGGTTTCCGGCTTGATGCCTTCATCGACGCAGCGCATGGCTTCGAGCATATAGGGCGCGAGTACGGCATTGACAAGGAATCCCGGCGTGCTTTGCACCGGCAAGGCCAGTTTGTCTATCTGGCCGACAAAGGCGCGTGTGGCGGCTATCACGTCGGGGTCGGTCTGGGGTGTTTCGACCACCTCTATCAGCGGCATTTTTGCGACGGGATTGAAGAAATGTATGCCGATCAGCCGTTGCGGGGCTTGCAGGCCGATGCGCAATTCTTCCAGCGAAATACTGGACGTGTTGGTGGCCAGGATTGCGCCGGGCTTCAGGAACGGCTCTATTTGCGCATAGAGGCTGCGCTTGATCTCGGCGTTTTCGGTAATGGCTTCGATGACCACATCGGCATGCCGCAGCCCTTTGCCGCCCAGGTCGGGTATGAGCCTGTCGCTGGCCGCGCGCGCTTCTCGCGGATTTTTCTTTTTCCGCCCGAACAAGTCGTTGGCACGGCCTTGCGCCGCCGCGATCCGTCCCCTGTCCTGGTCCTGAAGGGTGACCGTCAGGCCCTTCAGTGCGCACCAGGCGGCAATATCGCCACCCATGACGCCCGCCCCGATCACATGCACATGTTTCGCGGGCAAGGCGTGGCGGTCTTTCTTGCCCAAGTTCTTCAGGCGCTCCTGCAGGCGGAAAACACGCAGCAGGTTACGGGCGGTGTCCGATCGAATCAGCCGGTCAACCAGCTCGGGCGCCTTGAGTGCGTTGCCATCGTGCCTGGCCCATATTTCGAGTATGGCACGAGGGGCAGGATAGTGGTGCTGCGGATCGCGGGCATCCAGCTTCTTTGCCGTTTGCCTGGCGACCAGGGGCCGCAGCCAGCGCATGTTGAGCCATGCCCCCGGGCCCCGGGCCTTGCGCCGTGGCTTGCCGCTGATGACCAGTCGGGCGGCGGCCTGCTTCATGAGACGCGGCGCCACGATGCCATCAGCCAGGCCTGTTTTGGCCGCCTTGCGCGCATCTTGAGGCCGGCCGCTCAGCATCATGTCGAGCGCAAGCGGCGCGCCTATGGTTTGGGGAAGCCGGCGCATTCCGCCCCAGCCGGGGAAAATGCCCAGCATGACTTCCGGCAAGGATAGGGAAGTGCCTGGCTGGTCCACGACCAGCCGGTAGCGGCAGGCCAGCGCCAGCTCCAGCCCGCCACCCAGACAATGGCCACGTATCAGCGCAAGCGTGGGGTAGGGAACGGCCGCGAGCCGGTTGAACAATGTCCAGCCCCGCGAGACCAGTTCGTTGCCCTTTTGAGCGGTATCGAGCCCGGCAAATTCGTCAATATCGGCCCCCGCAATGAAACCGGCTTCTTTGGTCGAGTGAATGATCAGGCCGGCCGGAAGCCGGCGTTCAAAATGGTCCAGCGCGCGGCTGAATTCGTCCATGACGTCCGCCGACAAGCGGTTGACTGGACTGCCGGCACAATCGATGGCCAGCCAAGCTACATTATTGTCATCCACCTTGCCGCTGAAATGGCGCAGGCCGAGTGTGTCGAATTCGCTAGTCATCTTCAGGCCTTCCCGTCGCAGGTTTCTATCAGCATGGCGCCGCCCTGGCCGCCTCCTATGCAAATGGTGGCAATGCCCCGTTTCAGATTCCGGGCGCGCAGCGCATTCAGCAAATGCAGCACGATACGCGCCCCGGAGGCGCCCACCGGATGTCCCAGTGCAATGGCGCCGCCGTCCACGTTCAGGCGATCGAGATCCAGCAAGCCCAGCGCGCCTCGGCCCAGGTTTTCCCGGCACCAGGCTTCATCGTTCCAGGCGGCGACGCAACCGAGCACCTGAGCGGCAAAGGCCTCGTTTATCTCCCATAGGTCAAGGTCGTTCAATTCAAGCCGATTGCGTTCGAGGATAGGCGTTGAGGCATGGACAGGACCCAGGCCCATGGTGGCGGGATCCAGGCTGGCCCAATTCGCGTCGCTTATGCGGCCCAGGGGCTCGAGCTTATAGCGGTCGACGGCTTCTTGCGACGCCAGAAGCAGCAAGGCTGCGCCATCCGTGACCTGCGAGCTATTGCCGGCCGTGACGTTGCCCCAGGGCTTGTCGAATACCGGTTTGAGCTTGGCCAGCTTCGCTGGCGTCGAATCGTCCCGAATACCGTCGTCTTCAGCGTAGAGCTGCCCTTTTTTATCCACCAAAGGGACGATCTCGTGGAACGCGCCGTTGCGCTGCGCTGCCAGGGCGCGTTGATGACTGTCTGCGGCATAGTTGTCCATGTCCAGACGGCTCAGGCCAAAGCGGTGTGCGATATTTTCCGCGGTCTGGCCCATGGACAGGCCGATGACTGGATCCGTCAGGCCCTTGAGCAGGCCGATGACCGGCGCCAGAAACCTTGGACGCAGCGTTTTCAGGGTAGCCAGCCTGGCGCCGATGCTGCGGCTCTTGCCCCATGCGGCAAGCCACTGGACCATTTCATCCGTGAACAGTATGGGTGCCCGGGAAAGCGCGTCTACGCCGCCGGCCAGAACAAGTTGCGAACGGCCGGTCTGGATGGACATGACTCCCGAATCGAGCGCCTGCATGCCTGACGCGCAGTTGCGCATGACGGTCCAAGCGGGCACTTTGTATCCGCAACCCATCCTGAGCGAGATCACCCGGCCGATATTGGTTTCGTCGGGCGACGGCGCGGCGCAGCCGATGATCACTTCATCCAGGTCCGAAGGATTGAATGACTGTCTGAGCAACAACTCGCGCCCGGTCTGGACCGCCAGGTCGGACGCAGAAAACGGGCCGGGGGCATTGCGTGCTTTCAGGAAGGGGCTGCGAGCGCCGTCCACGATATATACCGGTACAAAAGCCATTGCGCGATGTCCTTATGCTACGTAACGTTCGGCTGCGGGCGCTTGCTGGCTCGCGCTTTGCAGGTCAAAGGGGAAGTCGTCCACGGCGATCACGCGGTCGCGCAATTCATTGCGCAGGCGGACCGCTTCATATTCGTCGTCGGTAATGCCGCCGGCTGCATGCACGGCCTGGGCCATGTCGCGTACGTTGGCTGCGGGATTGCCGTCCAGTTGCCCTGTCTTTTCGAACTGCCTGATTTTGCGGTCGATAGCCTCGGTGCCTACGCTCGCAATGAATGCGGCTTCGATTGCTCCTATGGGCTCGGTGGTGTCCGTGGGTACATAGCAGTCCTGGGTAAGGCGGTCGCGCGCGGCGCCGGGCCTGGTCAGCACGCGGGCGACCTGCTGGCCCAGCTCATCCGACGGTGGCGCCACAGGGTGGCCTAATGGAAATACCAGCAAGCGCAAACCCCGGGCAACGGCGCGGTTTGGAAAATTTGCCAGCACGCCTTCGAACGCATCCTGCAATTTGTACATTGCATCCTGTATGGCCCAATGCGCCAGGGGAGCGTCGTCGGCCTGTCGGCCGTCGTCCTCGAACCGCTTGAGGGTGGCCGAAACAAGATACATTTGCGACAGGATATCGCCCATCCGGGCCGAGAGGCGCTCGCGTCTTTTCAGCGATCCTCCCAACACGAGCATGGAAATGTCGGCAAATGCCGCGAATGCACTGGAAAAGCGGTCCAATAGACGGTAATAGCGCTCCATTTCGGGCGCCACATCCGCGTCGATATGGACGAGACGCGCTGCCGTCAGGCCGAGGCCTAGCGAGCGGAACACATTGCCTATCGTATAGCGGACGTGGCCCCACAATGCACGGTCGAAATCATGCAAGGCCTGCTCCGGGTCGGGATGGTTGGCGGCGTGAAGTTCCGCCAGCACGTAGGGATGGCAGCGTATGGCGCCCTGGCCGAATATGATCAGGCTGCGCGTCAGGATATTGGCGCCTTCCACGGTAATGCCCACCGGGATCTGCTGGTAGGCGCGCCCCAGAAAGTTCTGCGGGCCCAGGCAGATACCCTTGCCGCCAATAATGTCCATGCCGTCATTGACCACGCTGCGGCCACGCTCGGTAAGGTGGTACTTGACGATGGCGGAGACGACGGACGGCTTTTCGCCCACATCAACGGCGACGGCGGTCATGCTGCGAGCCGCGTCGATCAGGTAGGTATTGCCTCCGATACGGGCCAGCGCTTCCTCGACGCCTTCAAACTTGCCGATGGGAGTGCTGAATTGATTGCGCACCAGGCAATATGCGCCGACGGCGCGCGATGTCATTTTGGCCATGCCGGTAAACGAGGACGGCAGGGAAATCGATCTTCCGGCCGCTAGGCTTTCCATCAGCATGCGCCATCCTTGGCCCGCCATCTGCGGCCCGCCTATGATGAAGTCCAGCGGCATGAAGACATCGGTTCCGCGAGTGGGGCCATTCATGAACATGGCATCCAGCGGGAAGTGCCGGCGACCGGTCTCTACGCCGGGATGGGTGGCGGGGACCAGCGCGCATGTAATACCGATATCTTTTTGCGTACCCAGCAGGCCTTGGGGGTCATACAGGCGAAAGGCCAGCCCCAGCAGCGTGCAAACCGGTGCAAGCGTGATGTAGCGCTTGTCCCAGGTAACCCGCATGCCCAGCACTTCGCGTCCTTGCCATTGGCCCATGCATACGATGCCGCTATCGGGTATGGCCGCCGCATCGGATCCGGCCCAGGGACTGGTAAGGGCGAAAGCCGGGATTTCCTCGCCAGTGGCCAGGCGGGGCAAATAGTGGCTTTTCTGTTCGTCGGTGCCATAGTGCAAGAGCAGCTCGGCCGGCCCGAGCGAGTTGGGAACCATTACCGATACGGAAAGGGCGGAGTTGCGGGTGGACAGCTTGGTGATGACCTGCGAATGGGCCAACGCCGAAAAGCCGCGACCGCCGTATTCCTTGGGAATGATCAGGCTCAGGAAACGGTTGTCCTTGATGTATTGCCAGAGATCTTGCGGCATGTCGTGCAGTTCACGGGTGGCGTGCCAGTCGTCTATCATCGCGCAGGCCGTTTCCACCTCATTGTCCAGGAAGTCGCGCTCTTGCTGCGTCAGCGTGGGCTTCGGGATGGCGAGCAGTTTGGACCACTGCGGGGTGCCGCGAAACAGTTCGCCTTCCCACCATACTGTGCCTGCCTCGATGGCATCGCGCTCGGTGTCTGACATTTGCGGCATGATGCGGCGATACAGCGCAAGTATGCGCCGCGACAGCAGGGCATGGCGCAATGGTCGTACGCTAAGGACGATAGCGGCGCCGATGACCAGAAAGGCAGCGATAAATAGAAAGGCGTTCATGCGAGGTTCCTTTGTACCGGGTTCTTGGGGGCGCCGGGCAAGGGGGCGCGCAGGCCGCCCAGCAAGAAGCTCAACAGGCGGGCAAGCAAGGTTTCCGTGTCGCTGGCATTGCCTGCTTGGGGGCTGGGCCAGTTCATGGCCAGGCGTAGAACCTCGGTGCCCGAGATGGCGTAAGAGGTGGCGCCCAGCATGAAATGAAAGCGCCAGACGATTTCCTCTTCAGGCACGTCGGGCAAGGACTTGAGCAAGGCATGCTTGAAGCGGTCGATGACGCCGGTATGTTCGTCGATGAACATGGTGCGTATGAAACCGCCGGGATCGGACATACTGCGCTCGAGCAGCGGTACGAAAGCCTTTTGATCCGGACTTGCGCCGCCGGCATGGCGAACAAGAGGACCGAAGAAGGCTTCGACAATCTGAGAGGGCTTCAGAGGCTGGCCATGGGCAGCCTCTTCGAGCTTGTCCAGAAGCGCGAGGCGTTCCTGGTTCAGCGCCGCAAGCCGACGCTGAAAGACGGCGTGGACCAAGCCGTCTTTGGAGCCGAAGTGATAATTGACCGCGGAAAGGTTGACCCGCGCGGCGGCAGTGATTTGCCGCAACGACGTGTTGTCGTGCCCCTGATGCGCAAACAGTTGTTCGGCGGCATCAAGAATAAAGTTACGGGTGTGGTGCGAGCGGGAGGCGGTCATAGGCGTAGTTCAAACGTTTGTTTGAATGTACGCCCTGTGACAGGAAATTGAAAGCAGGTGTTTACGCTAGTGTGCTGTTTGGCTAATTCGAATGCTCAACTTCGGCGCCTGGACTGGCCATACTGCGTTGCAAATCCTCGCGATAGCAAAGGCTATCGCTGCGGTTTGCTTAGAAGTAATAAGAAACGCCGATATACAGCGCCGGAATGAACTTGTATTTCGTGACTTTGTCGTCGAACTCGCTGAACTGTTCATTGACCGCACGGTCGGTCGCCGATGGATTGATCTGGCGGGCCAGGTCGTAGGTGGGGCCCGAGATGTTATAGGACGTCTTGGGACTGCTGGCGTAGTACACGCCCAGGTCGGCAACGAAACCCCAGGTATTGGCCTTTTGCTGGGCAACATTGAGCCCGTAGCCGATGCCGATATAAGGCGTGATCGCCCGATATTTGGCTTTGGCCGTGTAAGTGTCGTTTGGGCCCAGCCGCAGGGTTTCTCCGTTCAGGCGGATGGCGTTGGCGTCTCCGGTGAGCTCGGTGTTGCGCCATGTCAGTCCGCCCGTCAGGCGAAAGCCATTGTCCGCTGGAAACCAGTCCAGGAAGATGCTGGCATTGTCATTCTTGAGTTTGCCGGTGTAGTCGACGGAACCTGCCGTGAAGTCGCGGTTGATCGAACCTATGGTGGTAAGCTCGCCGCGCAAGGTGAATGCGGGATTCAGGCCATAGGCATAACCTACGCCGGCGCCCAGGAAACCGGCTTTGGCATAGACGCTATGCCGGGCATCGCCATGCCGGGCATTCTGGTCGGAAGAAGATTGGGAAAAAACGGGAGCTGACAGCAGGCCGAACAAGGCGGCCGCGCATAATGATTTGGAGATAAAGGACATGAGACGACCGCTGTAGAGAAGGATGCAGAGCTGCAGGAAAGAAAAGTATAGGCGCTTTCAAAACAGATCAATCCATCCAAAAGATAGCCGTATAGTGCTCATATCCGGGCTTATGCGCAAATGCCCGGTATATGCCGGGAGCGGCCTATACCGGGCTTCTACAGGGATCCCTACCGCTTAGACGTGAGTCACGAACTTGGTCACCAGGTAACCGTCGAAAGTTTCCAGCCCCCCCTCGCTGCCTATGCCGCTGTCTTTGACGCCGCCGAACGGAGTCTCGGGCAATGCACTGCCGAAGTGATTGATATTGACCATGCCGGCTTCAATATTGTTCGACGCTTTCGTCGCGGTTTGCAGCGAATTGGTGAACACGTACGATGCCAGGCCAAACGGCAGCGAATTGGCGCGCTTGATGACGTCGTCGGTATCGGAGAACCGGGCAATCGGTGCGATAGGGCCGAAGGGTTCTTCAGTCATCAGCATGGAGTCTTCCGGCAGGTCGGTTACCACAGTTGGCGAGAAGAAATGGCCTTTGCCCGCGATGGGTTCGCCGCCCAACACAATCTTTCCGCCGCGTTCACGGGCGTTGTCCAGGAATTTCGTCATGGTCGGCACGCGTCGTGCATGCGCCAGCGGCCCCATCTGGCTTTCCGGATCCAGGCCGTCGCCGACCTTGACGGTTTTCAAGGTATTGACGAAGCCTTCCAGGAACTGGTCATAGACTTTGTCGTGCACATAAAAGCGTGTGGGAGAAATACAAACTTGGCCTGCATTGCGTATTTTGAAGCGTGCCAGCTGCTTGGCCGCGCGATCGACATCGGCGTCTTCGAACACGATAACCGGCGAATGGCCGCCCAGCTCCATGGTGACGCGCTTCATGTGCGCACCGGCCAGCGAGGCAATATGCTTGCCGACCGGAACCGAACCGGTGAAGGACACCTTGCGCACGATAGGTGAACGGATGAGGTATTCGGAGACTTCCGCAGGTACGCCCCACACGATGTTCAGGACGCCGGGAGGCAGACCGGCATCGTGGAACAGGCGGGCAATGGCCATGACGGCGCTGGGCGAATCTTCGGGGCCTTTCAGAATGATGGTGCAGCCGGCGCCAATGGCCGCGCAGACCTTGCGGATGGCCTGGTTGTACGGGAAGTTCCAGGGCGTGAACGCGGCGCAGACGCCGATGGGTTCACGCAATACCATCTGACGAATTTCAGGGCTGCGCGGTGTGATGATGCGGCCATAGATGCGGCGGCACTCTTCCGCGTGCCAGTCGGCATGGTCGGCACACGTCATGATTTCGCCAACTGATTCCGCCAGGGGCTTGCCCTGGTCCAGCGTCATGTTGCGTCCGATCTCCTGGGCGCGGTCTCGCGATAGCTGACCGACCTTGCGCAGGATTTCCGAGCGCTGCATCGGCGAACTGTGGCGCCAGGTTTCGAATGCGCGCGCAGCGGCTGCCAGGGCGCGGTCCAGATCCGCCTTGTTGGCGTGGGGCAGTTGGCCGAGTACGTCCAGCGTCGAAGGATTGGTGACTTCTTCGGATTTGCGGCCTTCGCCGCTTACAAATTCACCGTCTATATATAGGGCTAATGTCTCGTACATGGTTTGTGTCTTTCTCTCTGTCGGAAATGGAATGGCTCGAAACCGGTCGGTCGGGGAGCCTCGGTTTATGTCATGTTCGATTCTAACGTCCTAAGTTGCTTGCATACAACGATATCGCATATCTCCATGTCGCGATGAGCCTGGGTCAAACGACCCAGTTCATAGGGCATGGCTCTAATGTTTTAGGCGTATTTACAATTCTTGTAGTATTGATGTGAATTATGGTTGCTCACATGTAGTAATGATAGACATTTGCCGATACAATTCGCTTTCAGTTTGAAAGCTGCTGTTTATTCATGACGTATCCAAGTCGTTGATGTGTCGGTGAATTTACTGGCTTCGTCCTGCTCCCAGACGCAAGGTCATGCTCCAAGAATATGGGCCAGAAACCCGTAGCTCCGCCTTGCCATCCAGCGAGTTATTGCTTGAATCCCCATATCGACAAGCGTTTTCTCCCGCAACACCGTTGCGCAGAAACGTGTGATTCATTCATACAGTATGGTCCCCCGCCTGCTTGCCCCGCTTCCTCATACGCGCCGAATCCTATCGCATTCCGATGGCTTGACTAGCCAGGAAGCGATATTCGGCGTTTGGAATGACGTGTCGCACACGATGTTCCCATCGCGGTGTGCATTCGATCAGTAAGCAGTGCGGCCGGCCATCGCGGCGCGCCATGCTTTCTGCATAAACAGAAATTGAATTGATTTAGGAGATGTTCTTGTGCATGTGCGTAAAATCTTTAATGTCGTAGCGTTGGCCGGTACGGCGTCGATATCCACTGGTGCCTGGGCCCAGGTCAGCAATCTGGAAAAGACGGTAGAAAAAACGGTACTCAGCAATCCCGAAGTGCGAGCCAGATTCCAGGATTTTCAATCGACCCTTGAAGGCCAGAATGTGACGCAGGGCGGTTTGCTGCCCCAGATATCCGCCCAGGGCTGGACAGGCCGGGAATGGCGCGGAAGCACATCCGAAGAAGAGGCGGCGCGCTGGGGACGCAGCGGCTACAGTCTGCAATTGCGTCAGCTTTTGTTTGACGGATTCTCCACCATCAACACGGTGAAGCAACTCGGTTTCGAGAAGCTGTCGGGTTACTACGAGCTTTTAGCCACGGTCGATAACCTGGCCACTGAAGCGACCTCCGCTTATCTGGACGTACAGCGCTATCGGGAAATGGAACGCCTGGCCCAGGAAAATTTCACCGTGCATGAAAACACGCTGAAACAGCTGCGCGAGCGCCAGGAATCGGGCGTCGGGCGGGGCGTCGATCTGGAACAGGCCAATGGCCGTCTGGCGTTGGCACAATCCAATTTGATGACCGAAACCAATAACCTGAACGACGTAAGCCAGCGCTATCGCCGCATCGTCGGCGAGTTCCCGGCGGCCACGCTGCTTGATGCGCCTGACGTATCCGGTTCGCTACCCAAAAATCCGAAAGACTTTATGGGTTCCTTGCGCAGCAATCCGGCTATTTTGTCGAAGCAGGCACTGGTGCAGGCAGCCCAGGCTGGCGTTTCATCCGCCAAGGGCTATCATGCGCCCACACTGGAGCTGCAGGCGGCCACCGGCAAAGATCGTGCGCAGCCAGGCACACCTTACCGCGATGCGCAAAGTTCCAATGTGCAACTCGTGCTTTCCTACAACCTGTTCCGGGGCGGCTCCGATCAGGCGCGGGTGCGCCAGACTACGGCCCAGGCCTATGCGGCCCGCGACGTTCGCGACTATACCTGCCGCAATGTCCAGCAAGACTTGTCTGTGGCATGGAACAACATCATCAAGCTGCGCGAGCAACTGCCCTTCCTGCGCGAACACGAAACGGCCACGTCCAAGGTCCGAACTGCCTATATGCAGCAATTCCAGATCGGCGAACGCTCTTTGCTTGACCTGCTGGATACCGAAAATGAATTGTTCGACTCGCGCCGCGCGCTGGCGAACGCCGAATTCGACCTAAAGAAGGCCGAATACCGCTGGTTGGCGCTGTCGCACCAGGTATTGCCCGCAGTCGCCGTTACGCAACCCTACAAGGAAGCGCCCAAAGAAGCCGCTGCGCTGGACTTTCCTGAAGAAAGCCTGGCCGCCTGCCTGACGCCGGCGCCGGACACCAGCAACCTTAAACCGATAGACATGGAATACCGCGACGGCATGTTGCCTCCGGTAATCAAGACGCTGGATGCCACGAAGCCGGGCACGGCGACGGCGGGTTGATCCCTGCATAGAGTGATGAAGGCTCGTTTGCCTGAAGGAGAGCCAGTTGGAAAAAGATAAGCCGCAAAAGTCAGATCTTACGGTGCTGGATATTGGATTCATCCGTGTATTGGAAGATTTGATCGATGCGTTGTTGGCCAATGGCACCTTGCGGCTTACCGACTTGCCGCCGGAGGCCCTCGCCAAACTCAACCAGCGCAAGCACACTCGTAAGCGCCTGCGCGATTCGCTCGATCTGATCGACGACGAGGATAGTCTGCTGTGATGGATGCTGTAACTGCAAAGATCGAACAGGTGCCTGCGCACCTGACGCACGATGATCCCTTGCTGGGTTGCCTGGTGGAATTGACCCGCATACACGGCAATCCGTGTTCGGCGCAGGCGCTGTCTGGCGGCTTGCCATTGGTGAACGAAAAGTTGACCTTGACGCTGTTGCCCAGGGCGGCAGCGCGGGCGCATTGCTCGGCTCGGCTGTTGCGGCGCGAGCTGGACAATTTGCCGGACGCCTTGCTGCCCGCGATCCTGGTGCTCAAGGGCGAGCGCGCCTGCCTGCTGCTGGAAACGCGGGCCTCGTCGTACCTGGTGCAGTATCCGGAATCCGCAAGTCCAATCGAAGTGGCCGCCGATGTCTTGCGCGCCGACTATACCGGCCTGGCCTACTTCATCAAGCCCTTGTTCCGCTTTGAGGCCCGGGCGCGCGATACCACTCAGCCGCGCAGCAAACACTGGTTCTGGGCGGTCGTATTCGAAAACTGGCGTTTGTACCGCGATGCCGTCGTGGCGGCGGTACTGATCAATATTTTCGCGCTCGTCATGCCCTTGTACACCATGAATGTGTATGACCGCGTGGTGCCCAACAATGCCATCGAGACGCTGTGGGTGCTGACCATAGGCATCGGCCTGACCATGGTGTTCAATTTGATCCTGACTTGTGTGCGGTCTTACGTCGTGGATACCGCCAGCAAGCGGGTCGACGTCAAGCTGTCGGCGCAAATCATGGAGCGCGTGCTGGATCTGCGCATGGAGAGCCGTCCGGCATCGGTAGGATCGTTTGCCGCGAACCTGCGTTCATTCGAATCGGTGCGGGATTTCATCGCATCGGCCAGCCTGACTACGCTGGTCGATCTTCCCTTTGTGCTGCTTTTCCTGGCTGTCATGGCCTGGATTTCGCCGTGGATGCTTATTCCGCCGGCTGTGGCTATCTTGGTGGTGTTGATCGTGTCGTTCGTCGCCCAGGCAAAAATGGGCCGTCTGGTGACCGAATCATTCCAGGCAAGTGCTCAGCGCAATGCCGGCCTGGTCGAATCCCTTTCGGGCCTCGAGACCATCAAGACCTTGAACGCGCAAGGCACATCCCAGCGCAAATGGGAAAGTTCCACAGAGTTCCTGGCCCGTATCGGCGCGCGTATCAAGCTGATCTCGTCGGTCACCGTGGCGTTTGTGCAGACCACGCAGCAGTTGGTCACCATCAGCGTCATCGTCATCGGCACCTTCCTGATCCAGGATGCCGCATTGTCCCTGGGCGGCATTATCGCGTCGTCCATGATCGCCGGTCGCTGCCTGGCACCGCTGGGGCAGGTGGCAGGCTTGATGATGCAGTACCAGAACGCCCGTACATCGCTGGGTTCTGTCGACAGCTACATGCAGATGCCCGTCGAGCGGCCCGCGGAAAAGAACTTCGTGCCGCGCCCCTTCCTGGATGGATCCATCGAATTTCGTGAACTCAGTTTCACGTATCCGGGAAGCACGCAGCCGTCGCTGGACAAAATCAATCTGACATTCAAGGCCGGCGAAAAGGTAGGCATTATCGGACGCATCGGCAGCGGCAAGACCACGCTCGAAAAATTGGTGCTTGGACTTTACGAACCCACCAGCGGCGCCGTGCTGATTGACGGCATCGACATCAAGCAAATGGATCCCGCCGACCTGCGCCGCGCCATTGGATATGTGCCGCAGGATCCGGTGCTTTTCTACGGCAGCCTGAAATACAACCTGACCATGGGGGCGCCCTTTGCGGATGACGCCCGGATGCTGGAAGTGGCACGCATTGCCGGCATTGAAGAATTTGCCGCCCGGCATCCCGAAGGCTACGACATGATGATTGCCGAACGCGGCGATTCGCTGTCGGGCGGCCAGCGCCAGTCGGTAGCGATTGCCCGCGCGCTGATCAATGACCCGCCCATATTGCTGCTGGATGAGCCCAGCAGCAATATGGACAACCAAAGCGAAGCGGCACTCAAGCGTCGCCTGAAAGAAGCGGCGGCGGGAAAGACCATGGTGTTGATCACGCATCGCACGGCGCTGCTGGAGCTTGTCGATCGGCTGATTGTCATCGATAACGGCCGGGTCATGGCCGACGGACCCAAAGACCAGGTTGTGGATGCACTGCGCAATGGCCGCATCGGCCGCGCCAAGGGGACGGCATAATGTCCGGATTGAACAACTCCATGGTGTCCAGCCAGAGCGAAGCGGGGAATCGGGACGCGCACCTGGCTATCGATCTCCAAGAAGCCAAGGGTTCACGCTTGTTGCTGTGGGTCTCGCTGCTGGCCGTGGTCGCGCTGATCGTGTGGGCCTGCCTGGGCACCATCGACGAAGTCGTGCGCGGCGAAGGCAAGGTCGTGCCATCGCGGCAGGTGCAGATCATACAAAGCCTGGACGGCGGTATCGTCGACGAGATTCTGGTCAAGCCTGGCCAATCGGTTCAGGTGGACGAAGTACTGCTGCGCATCGACCCCACCCGCTACTCCTCTTCCCTGGGCGAGAACCGTGCAGAATACCTTTCCCTTACCGCAAAAGCGGCGCGGCTCGAAGCGCTTGCCACTGGCGATCAATTCATAGCGCCGGAAAAAGTACTGGCCGAATCGCCGCAGCTCGTGGAAATGGAGCGCCGAGTCTGGGAAGCACGTACCCAGGAACTGAATGCCGCGGTCAAGCAGGCTCAGGACCAGCGCACCCAGCGCGAGGAAGAGTTGCGTGAGACCCAGGCCAATCGCGACCAGGCCGCCTCGGGCTGCAGCCTGACATCCCGGGAATTGCAGGTGACCCGTCCGTTGTTGAAGAGCGGCGCCGTGTCCGAAGTCGACCTATTGCGCCTGCAGCGGGATGTTTCCCGCTATTGCGGTGAATCCAAGGCGGCTGCCGCCCAGCTTGACCGTATCCGTGCGTCCATACAGGAAGCCGACAGCAAGATCGTGGAAGCGGAGCTCACGATACGCAACCAGGCGCGCGTCGAGCTGTCGGAGGTGCGCTCCAAGCTGGCAACGCTGCACCAGGGCCAATTGGCCTTGGCGGATCGCGTCAAACTGGCCGACGTCCGTTCGCCAGTGCGCGGCACGGTCAAAACACTGATGGCCAATACGGTCGGTGGAGTTGTACAGCCGGGCAAAGACATACTGGAAATCGTGCCTACGGACGACTCCCTGTTGCTGGAAGTACGCATCAATCCCCGGGATATCGGCTTCCTGTATCCCGGCCAGAAAGCCGAAGTGAAGTTCACCGCCTACGACTTTGCCATTTACGGCGGTCTGGCGGGCAAGGTCGAGCAAATCGGCGCCGACACCATTACGGACGAAAAGGGGAATTCGTTTTATGTCGTCAAGGTAAGAACGGACCGCGCCTACGTGGGTGACGACAATCGTCCCATCCTGCCTGGCATGGTTTCTGAAGTGCACATACTAACGGGCAAGCGTACGGTGATGCAGTATCTGCTCAAACCCGTGCTGCGCGCCAGGGCCAACGCATTTACTGAACGGTGACGAGGTAGGAGTAAAGATGCAAGCAGTTCCTGTATTGTTGATGACTCATGACGATTCCTTGTGGCAGCACTGGCGCCAGCTGGATCCCTCTGCGTGGCTGCCCGCACGCGGTAAAGCGCTGCAGGACCTGACCCGCTGGCGCGAGCAGGGCCGTGCCTTGGTTCTGCTCGATGCCGACATGCCGCGCCTGCCCGCCTGGAACGATGCGGGCTGGGCAGAGCAAGTACGTGATTTGAAAGTTGTCGTGGCCAGCATGCGGACCAGCGACGAAGAAGGCAAACAGGCATTGGCGGCCGGCGCCAGCGGCTACATACACGCCTACAGCCCGGTCCAGGCTCTCGACACCATCCTGAAAACCGTTGCCGCCGGCAACGTGTGGCTGGGCCCCACGTTGCTGGCGCGCTTGCTGCGTGAAATAGATCAGCGCATGCCCCGCCAAGGCAATTGGGATGCGGGTCTGACGGGCCGGGAGAAAGAAGTGGCCCAACGCGCCGCCATCGGCCACAGCAACCAGGCCATTGCCGATGCATTGAGCATTACCGAGCGCACCGTACGCGCGCATTTATCTGCCGTGTTCGAGAAGCTGGGCGTCAATGACCGCCTGCTGCTGGCCTTGAAGGTGCACGGCATCAACTGACGTCGACATGGGCACAGCCAAACGCCCAAGTTTGGCTCATCGACGAAATAATACGCTTACATTTTCCAATCGCAGCCGCGTCGTGATCTGCGTTGGCCGGCGCATGCCCGCCCTAGGCGTTCGATATTGAAAATCTTCCTCATACCTGTCGTCGCCGCCAATAGTGCGCGCGCTGGATGTTACTTAAGATTCGTCTAACTTTTTAATTTTGCGTCGTTTTGTTACTTGCGAGACGCGCCCTCACCAAATAATCCTCCCGGAGCTACATCGACATGGCTACTACTTCTCTCGTTACCCAAATCACTGGTCAAGCCTGGGTTCGCGGCGCCGATGGCTCCTTGACTCCCTTGCACCAGGGCATGCGCGTGCCGGCAGACGCCGATATTGTTACGGCTACCGGCGCCAGCGTCCAGCTTCAGGCTGACGGCGTTCCTGCCCTGACCATAGGCGAAAACCGCGATGTCCAGCTGGGCGCCGAACTTGTCCAGGCCGATGTTGATCCCTCCACAGCGGCTGTCGCACCTCCTGCCGACGCCGATGTCGCCCAAGTGCTGGCAGCCTTGAACTCCGGCGCCGACCCATTGGCCGAGCTCGACCCAACTGCCGCTGTATTGCAAGGTGGTGCGGGCGGCGACGGCGGCAGCAGCTTCACGCGTCTGGTCGGCGTGGTCGAGACGACCAGTCCACTGGGACTCGAGTATCCGCGGCCTGGCGCGCCCACGACGGAAGAGGTGCGCTTGGCTGGTACGGGTGGCGGGGACGACGAGGATGCGGTCCAATTGCCGCCTCCTTCCCTGGAAATCGCCGACGGCAATGGCATTGCAGCGGGACAACTTACCCTTGCGGAAAATGCATCGCAGTCGGCTCCGGGCAGCTTTACTCTTAGCGCACCTGCGGGCCTCTTGTTCGTATCTATAGGCGATACCACGCTGACTTCGGCCCAGTTGAGCAATACAGGGAACGCACCAGTCACGATCCAGACCGCCAACGGTCAAATCACCTTGATCGGCTTTGACGCCGCGACCGGAACGGTCACTTACGAATACACCGTAGGGGGCGCGCAGGATCACTCGGCAGGCGATGATTCCGTCGTCGACACCATAGCCGTTGTCATTACCGACGGCTCGGGACGCCAGGTTACCGACACTATCGGTGTCCAGATTACCGATACGAATCCTGTAGCCGTGGGTGAAAACGGTGGAGAACTGGTCGAAGATAATTCGCTAGTAAGCGAAATCTCCGGCAATGTGCTCGATAACGACAGCGTCTTCGATGGTCCAGGTTCCGTCAGTTGGAACAATCCTGCAAATGCCGAGGTGTTGAGCCGGCTGGAACAGTTCGGAACCATTACCCTGGGCGCAGACGGGCAATGGACATTCACGCTTGATAGTACAAAGCCGGCCGTACAAGCGCTTGCTCAGGGCCAGGAAGTCGATTTCCAGATTTCCTATACCGTGGCCGACAGCGATGGCGATACGGTTGACGCTACGCTTACTTTCAAGGTGGTCGGCACCAACGACGCACCCACGGTAATCTCCGGACCTCAAGCCGCGACCGTGACTGAGCTGGCCGATTTGGTTGTTGGTGAGAACGAAACCGAACATGCCGCCTCGGGTGCAGTGACCTTCGCCGATGTGGACCTGACCGACACGCACACCGCGACGGTTGCTGCACAGGGCGACGACTACGTTGGTACGCTGACACTGGGTGGTGTGGACCAGGCCGGCAATAGCGTGGGCTGGGACTTCAAGGTTGACGACAGCGTGCTCGACTCCCTGGCTGCAGGCCAGAAGCTGGAACAAAAATACAACGTGACCATTGCCGATGGCAAGGGCGGCACCGTCACGCAGACGGTCACCATCACTATCATGGGCACGAACGATGCGCCCACCATCACCTCCGACGCGCAGGCCGCCACCATTACCGAGATTGCCGATAAGGCAGCGGGAGAAAACACCGCGCTGCATGAAGCAGGTGGTGCGGTAACGTTCGCAGATGTGGACCTGACCGACACTCATACGGCAACGGTGTCCGCCCAGGGCGACGACTACCTCGGTACGCTGACGCTTGGTGGCGTGGACCAGGCCGGCAACAGCGTGGGCTGGAATTTCCAGGTAGCCGACAGCGTGCTGGACTCCCTCGCTGCGGGCCAGAAGCTGGAGCAAAAGTACGACGTGACCATTACCGACGGCAATGGCGGTACTGTTACGGAGACCGTGACGATCACCATCACTGGCACGAACGATGCGCCGACCGTTATTGCAACCAGCAGCGACATGGCTGGCGCGGTGACCGAGCGTGCGGATGGGGTGGCTAACGAGAACACCGGTAACCTGAGCGACACCGGCCACATTACGTTTGCGGACGTGGACCTGACCGATACACACACGGCAGTGGTCAATGCAGGTGTCAAAAATGCCGCTGGCGAGACAGTGACCAGCCCGCTGGGCACGCTCACGCTTAATGAAGTCAACAACACGACGAACACAGTAGGCTGGACATATACCGTGCCAGCCGGGCAGGTCGACTACCTGGCGGTCGGCCAGACACTGACGCAGGTATATAGCGTCACGATCAGCGATGGCAATGGCGGTACGGTCACCCGAGACATCACAGTGACCCTCACGGGCACCAACGATGCGCCGACCGTTATTGCGACCGGCAGCGACATGGATGGCGCAGTGACCGAGCGTGCGGATGGGGCGGCCAACGAAAATACGGGTAACCTGAGCGACACCGGCCACATTACGTTTGCGGACGTGGACCTGACCGACACACACACGGCAGTGGTCAATGCGGGCGTCAAGAACGCCGCTGGCGAGACAGTGGCCAGCCC